>JBNKZR010000350.1:0-8123 GCA_050301735.1 Polyangiaceae bacterium
GTCCTGGTGTTGCCTGGGCCGCGAGTCGCGGGCGCGCCGCGCACTGCGGCAGGGGTTGTCGTGTCGGCTGCTTCGTGACAGACATACGCGCACGGCAGCCCTTGCTGCGCCGAGCTACAGGAACAACCAAGTGGTCATTCTCTATTACTTCGCCCCGTTCCTCACCTGCGTCATGCTGGGTGTGCACCTCTACCAAGTCGCTCAGGCTCCCGGCGAAGAGCACGACCACCACTGAGCCGGCTGCAAGCTGGGCCGTCGCGCCGCGAAGTCGTGCGGTGCCGTCACAGCAAGTGGCGCGCTTTGATCTCGAGGTAGTTGTTGATCAGCTGCGGCGTGAGCTCTCGCGGGGTCACGTCCAAGACCAGAGCGCCGTGACTACGTAGGGTTTCGATGAAGCCCTGGCGCCAATGCGAGAGTTCTGCCGCCGCCGCTCGCGTGTAGAGATCGCTCGCGCTTCGGCTCGGCTGCTGCAACAGATTCTCGACGTCGTCGTCGCGGAAGAGCACGAGCAACGGCAAATGCCTTGGCATCAGTCCCCGCGTCCGTCGCAGCAACGTCTGGGCGACGGCATCGTCGAGCACTTGGGCGAAGAGTACGACGAGGCTCCGCTTCTGAACTCGCAGGGCCATCTCACGGAACGCGCGCTCGTAATCGGGTTCGACCAAGTGCGGGTGCAGGTCGTATCCGGCTTGGATCAATCGCTGGGTCGCGCGTCCGCCTCCGCTTGGGTGAACGAAGCTCCGGACCCGTTGCTCGAAGCCCATCATGCCCACGCGGTCGCCGTTGCGCGCTGCGACCGTCGATAGCATCAAGGTCGCATTGAGCGCGTGGTCGAAGAGGGTCAGGCCGCCACTCGAGGCGGTCATCGCGCGCCCGGCGTCCAACATGAAGAACAAGTTCTGGTTCGATTCCAGCTGGTATTCCCGAGCGGTGAGCTTCTGGCGCCGAGCGCTGGCACGCCAGTCGATGGCTCGGTACTCGTCGTCTCGCGTGTAGTCGCGCAAGCGGGCGAATTCGCTTTCGCCACCGCGCCGGCGCTGGGCGCGCAAGAATGCGTGCTCACGATCTTGCCGCGCCAACAGTTCGAACACGCGCAGACTCTGCAAATCCGGGTACACCTTCACTCGGTGATGCGACGTGATGCGGCGCTGGTGTTGCCACAAGCCCAGCGGTGTGACGGTGCGCAGGACGTGGTCGCCGAGCGCGTAGGCCCCACGGCGCTGCGGGATCACACCGTAGCGCAGCTCCGCAGTCTCTCCTGGGCGGAGTTGGAATCGCAGCGGTAGCTCGCTGCTGTTGGCGTGGTCGAACACCACTTGCTCCAGCTCGACGCGCAGACGTCGCGGACCGAGCAGACCACCGCGTCCCAAAGCGCGCGCGTGCAGTGTCACGGAGTTGGTCCGCCCCAACGAAAAGACGTCCGGCGCCAGGCGTTCGACGTCGATGCGGTAGCCCAACCCCAACAGCGCGTCGATTCCAGCCAAAGCCGCGATGCCGGCGTCGACGAGCCACATCATCTGAATGAAGCGATCTTCGGCGATGGCGAGACCGGCCAATGCCAGCGGCACCAGCAAGAGCAACACCAAGGGATAGCGGGGGATCAGCATCGCGCAGGGCTCAGGCGACCGTGCGAGGAACCGGAGCCTCTCGGAGGATGGACTCGACACAATCGTCCGGCGTCATGCCTTCCAGTTCGGCATCCGGATGAAGCAGCAAGCGGTGCCTCAAGACGCTGGGTGCGAACTCCTTGACGTCGTCGGGGATGACGAAGTCACGGCCGCGGCTGGCGGCATTCGCGCGGGCTGCCATCAGCATGCCGATCGATGCTCGCGGTGAGGCTCCGAGATAGATCGAACTGTGGTTGCGCGTGCGGCTGACGATGTCGGTGATGTAGCTGATGATCTCTTCGCTGACCTGGATCTGCGAAACCAGACGTTGCATCTCGACCAGGTGCGTCGGATCCGTCACTGCGTTGAGGCCGACGGCACTGAGGTCTGCCGGGTCGAAGCCACGGAGGTAGTTCCGAAGCACCTGCTGTTCTTCCGGAGCGCTCGGGTGGTTGACGTTGAGCTTGAGAAGGAAGCGGTCGAGTTGCGCTTCGGGCAGCGGGTAGGTGCCCTGGTTTTCGACCGGGTTCTGAGTCGCGATCACGAGGAACGGCGCCGGTAGGTTCCGCGTCGTGCCGTCGGTCGTGACGCTGCGTTCTTGCATCGCCTCGAGTAGCGACGATTGAGTCTTGGCGGGAGCTCGATTGATCTCGTCGGCAAGCAGTACCTGCGTGAACACCGGACCCGCCATGAACACGAATCGGTCTTCTTTTTGGTTGAAGATGTTGCCGCCCGTGACGTCGCTCGGCATCAGATCGGGGGTGAATTGGATACGCTTGAAAGAGCAACCCAGGACGTGGCCCAAGGTTCGAACCAGGAGCGTCTTTCCCAAGCCGGGCACCCCTTCGATCAGCACGTGCCCTCTCACGAAGATGGCGACGAGGACTTGCCGCACCAGATCGGCTTGACCGACGAGCACCTTCTCCACTTCCCGTTCGATGGCGGCAAATCGCGTGTGAAATTCCTCGACGTTCATCGGGTGCCTTTCGTTTCCATGACCAACTTCTCCAGTTGTCGTAGCGTTGACAGGTCGCGCTCGCGCGCGGCCGATTGGTTTCCTTTGCTGGTGGCGGCCTCAGCCAGCACTTCCAACACTTCGTTCTGCGGTCGCCCCGTCCGTTTGGCGACGCTCTCGGCCAGCTCCACCAAGCTCATGCGAGTCCCTGGACGCACGCGCTCCTTGAGGCGGTCCAATGCCCAAGCGGCGTAGCTTCGAAGCGCGTGGGATGCGGCCTTGCCGCGAGAGTAGGCGCGGCCCAGGGCGTGGATGTGTCGGATGAACTCTTGCCGGCGGTCCTGCTCCGGGTCTCGCGCGGGACGAAAGGCCGCGCCGCGACCGAAATAGAAGATCAGCAAGACCAACAAGCCTTGCCACAACAGCGGTGCCAGTCGCGCGTCGGCGAGTGCCTCGTAGGGCGACTCCGTACCCGCGCCGGCCATGGCACCCGCGAACTTGACCGTGCCATGCTCACCCAAGAGGCCCAACATGATGGGTGCGTTGTTGGCTGCTGCCATCGAGGCATTGGCGAACAGGTCCGCATTGGACAAGAACGTGACGTCGCCCTGATCGAGCTGGCGCTGGGCCACCAGCGGAGCATCGTCGCACGTGATCGGGGTCGCCGTCGCCGTCGCTTCCTCCAGCTCCAGCGTGGAGACGGGAGCCGTCAGGGTCAGCGTGGCGGGGTGACCATAGATGGGGGGCTCAGCGCGCTTCGGACCACCGTACTCGGCGGTGAGCACGGGAGGGCCGTCGCACTCTGGGCCATCGAGACCGACGCCGAAGTAGCGCGCGCCCGAGTGTTCACCGGCGAGCACCAGGTGGTGCCCTTGGGTGACCCACTTCTCGAGGCTGGCCCAATCTTCGTCGTTCAGATCAGTGCTGTCGTACACCACCAGGGTGTCGACGGCATCGTCGATCTTCTCGAAGCCGCCGACGTGGTTCTTCACTTCGCGCTCTTGGGCGGACAGCAGCTCGGCGAGTACGGAAAAGCCGGCGGCGGAGGTGTCGGCCGTGACGCCCCAGTTGTCCGTTGCACCGCGCCCTTCGGGCACTTCTTCGCAGGCGCACAAGGCGACGCTGGACCCGGCGACCAGCAGACACCACAGCGCGGGTCCGATCAGGTGCGTGACCTGTCCCAACAAGCCGACGACTTTGTCCGGCGCAGCTGGGTTCTTGCCGAACTGAACGCGTTCCAGATCGTTCACGACTTCGCGCAGCACGCCCTGGAGTTGTGGGTGAGCGGCCAACGCTCGGACGTGGTCGCCGTTCGTCTTGGAGCGGTGCAGGCGCAGGAGCGCCCGCGCCTCGAGGTAGCGCAACAGGGCAGCGTGAACGTCGTTGAGCGCTGCCTCGATGCGGCCCGCGCGTGCGTGCGCATGGGCTCGGTCGAGCAGTCGTTTCACGTCCCGCTCCACCTCCTCGCTCAAGCCCGGGGCCAGAGGTACCGGCGCTTCGTTCTCGGTGGGTTCGGAGGCCTCTTCTGGGGTTCGGTCGCTGCCGAACATCCAATTCTTCGCGACCAAGTACAGCACGGTGATCGCAGCCGCGATCGCAAAGGCCCAGAACAGAAGCCGCAGCACTTGGCCCAAGCCTTGGGGCAGGGTGAGGCGGTACTCCTTGCTCTCGCTGTCGTCGAACCAGTCACGCGCCCCGCGTGAGCTCCCTCCGCCGTTGCCCCCGCCGAAGCCAGTCCCGACTCGGTCCCAATGGGAGGGGCGCGCACAGACCTGGGGCAGGGCGGGGCAGCGCTCCTTGGCCGCTTCCGCGAAGGCACACAAAGGGCGCTCGCCGCGATACAGCACGTGCTCCGGATCGTTGCAGAAGTGCATCGCCTGCCGAGAGAGGATTTCCCGGATCCGGGTGTCCACCTCTTGGGGCGTCAACGCCGGTGCCCAGTAGTCGTCGTCGTAGGCCGTGTCCGCGGAATCGTCGTAGGCCGTGTCCGTCGAATCGTCGTAGGTCGCGTCGTCGCTCGCCGCGTTGGGGTCGAAGCTGGTGGGGGATTGGGCTCGGGATTGGACTGCCCAGCACAACAGCGCCGCGGACAGGAGGACTCGCAGCACCAGCAGCCGCGCGCGGATCCCCGCTTGACGCGTCCCGGGGCTCGGATTGCGGGTCACGAGTCTTCCTCCTGGGCTGCTTCGAGGTGCATGAACCGGACCTGCACGTCCCAGCCGTCGTGTTTGGTGCGACCGTTGATGTAAACCAGAAACCTGAGCGCCGCCGTGAACGGCGTGGCTGCGAAGAAGCCGAAAACGGACAGCTCCGAGCCGCCGACTTCTTCGAACGGCTGAGTCAGCGTAGGCATCATCAGCAGCCATTCGATGAAACCGCGCCCCAGGAGCTCTGCCATCGTCACCAGGCCGGCCTGCACCAGCAGCATGAGACTGAGGGTTGAAATCACGTCGCTCGACGAATGGGTGGACAAGTCCGCAGCTCGTCGTGTGGCGTGTTTCCCCGTCATGCCTTCGAGCAGCACGGCTTCGTGGCAGAACGCGTAGCGGCCCCACAGCCACAGGCCCAGCCCGAACACTGGGGTCGTCAGTACCACTGTGGCTCGGGTCAACAACGTCACCCACAGGTGCCCGGGGGCACGCTGTGCGTAGCTTCGGAGCACCTCTCGCGTCGAAACCTCTCGCTCGAACAACAAGCGCGAGCAAAGCACCGTGAACGGACCTTGGGCGAACGTGACGTAGATGAATGCCACGAGCCACACGCTGCCCCAATCCCACGCTCCCCAATGACGCAGCGCCACGCAGCCGAGCCAGCCTGGCACCAGCACCCAAAGGCTCAGCCAAACGAAACGCCGTGGCGCCAGATCCATGACGAAGCGCACCGCGAGATCTGCGACCGAAGCCGGCGTGCGCGGCCGCAACACGACGTTGGAGCGGTCGAGCCTCACGGCGCGCTCCGCGGGGGTATGGTCTGACCCGTACGCTGGGGCGCGGGCTTTGGGCGAGGGCTGCCGCCACGGCCCGCAAAAACGAAATAGGCACACAGCACGACGCTCACGCAGGCGGAGAATGCCCACTTCACCTGATCCGGCAGACTCGACGGCGACCAGTAGCCTTCCAAGAACGCTGCGATGAGGAGCATCATCGCGGCGCCGCTGATCAACTGCACCAAGTCTCCAGCCTGACTACGTAGCGAGCCCAAACGCGTGTGCCCGTTCGTCTTCACCAGCGCGTAGCCCATCTGGATGCCGGCCGCGCCGCTGATGACGATGGCCGTCAATTCGAATGGGCCATGCCCACAGATGAACGTCAGGATGTTGCGCCCGGCGCCCGAGGCAGCGACGTAGCCGAGCACGGCACCGGTAGCCACGCCGTTGTAGATCAGGAAGAACATGCTGCCGATGCCGAAGAGAATGCCTGTGGCGAAGCAGCGAAACGCGATGCCGACGTTGTTGTAGACGTAGAAGCCCGCCATCATCGAGTCCGCGCCGGCTTCGCGGCCCTCTCGAAATCCCGATTCGTAAGCGCTGGCCATCTCTTCAAGCGTGCTGGGCGGAAGTACGTTCAACGCGAAGCGCGTGTCCGTCAGCGTCGCCGCGACGGCGAACGCCAACGGCAGATAGAACAGGGCGCTAGCGATCGCGAATGTGCGCCAATTACGGCGCACTGTTTGCGGAAAGCCAGCACGCAGAAAGTGAACGACAGCGCGCAGCGAGAACGCGGGCGGTCCGTACAAGGCGTTGTGAGCGCGACTGGCCAGGGCGTTGAGGTGGTCGGCCAAGTCGTAGCCGTAGCCCATCGCCCGGGCGTGCATCAGATCCGAGCAGACGGTACGGTAAAGGGCCGCGCCTCGGGCGATTTGCGCCGGCGGCTTGGTGTGAAGCTGAGCGCCCGTGGCGACGAGCTGCTCCAACTCGGCCCAGTTGGCTCGTCGTTGCGCGACGAATTCGTCACGCGTTTGCATGGTCGCTCCTGCCGGTGGCTCGATGGTACAACAGGGCCAAGAAGCGCACGGGGTCGTGGTAACTCAGTCCCATCCGCCGGGCGTAGATCGGCGCCACTCGCTCGGCGAGTTCCACCTCTCGCGCCGGTGGGTACTGTCCCAAGCGACGCAGAAACAGCTCCAGGGCGTCCAAGTCCTCGCTCGATAGGTCGAGCTTGTGCGGTAGGTAAGCGAGCTCCGGCGCCGTCGGCGGCGGAACGATCACGAGCGGGCCCATGAGCTTGCGGCGCTCCTCTGCGATGACCAGGGTGCCCGCCGCCATGTCACCGAGCCGTCGAAAGCGGCGGTCCTTGAGCATCACCGCGACGCCGAGAGCGTAGGCCATCGGCAGAAAGTCCGCGGCACGCACGAGGTTGCGTAGCAGGCTGGCGCCAAAGCCGAGGGGTCTGCCGTCGTTGCTGACCACCCGCAGCCCGAGCACTCGCTTGCCCACACTCTGGCCGCCCATCAGCATCTCCAGCGCCACGAAGTAGCCCCACTCGAGCGCGAACATGAAGGTGAGCATGACTCCCGTGCCCAAACCCTCCAGGCCGCTGAGGCCAGTCGCTTCTCCCAGCGCGGCGACCAGGCCGAAGACGAACAACACGACCAAGCGCAGGATGCCGTCGATCAGGTAGGCCGCAGCACGCCTTACGGGGCCCGCCAGCTCGAAGCTGAACGCAACCCGCTCAGGAGTCTCGATCGTGGCTGTCGTATCCAGCGCCGAGGCGTCTATCGAAGCAGTGGATTCCCCCGGCCGTCCCATGAGTCTTTCGCTGCGCTCGGATGGCAGCACGCTGCGTCGTCGCGCGTCAAGCGTATCCCCCCGAAATTGGCGCGGCGCCGGTGCAGATACTCTGGTGGAACTGCTGCAAAGGGGTTCGATTTGGCAGGCACACGTTGTAAGACAGGCACTGCGAGGGCTCCTGAATGACGACCATTTCTCTAGAGATCCGATACCCCGACCGGCCTGCGGAAGTGCGGCAGTTCTCCCAACCGAAGATCACGATCGGACGTGACTCGGGACACATCGTGTTGGGCGATCCTCAAGCCTCGAGCCAGCACGCCGAGATCAACGTGACTCAGACGCACGTGACCTACGTCGACTTGAACTCCACCAACGGGAGCTACCAAAGCGACGGTCAGCGCATCACCCAACCCATCGCACTGCATGCCGGGACGGAGATCCGCATTGGGTCGAGCGCACTGGTGTTGACCGCAGTGCAGACAGGGCAATTGGGGCCCAGAGGCACGCTCGTGATGCCGCAGATGGGCGGGCCCATCGGACAGGACGATCCGCTGGCGGCTACGGCCTTGGCAGGCAGCCCCGCTGGTTCGCCCGCGGTTGGCGACGACATACCTCCCCCGTCGGGGGCCGCGCAGCAAGCGTTGGTAGCCCACGAGAGCCAGCCCCCACCGCCAGTCCATCCGCAGCAAGGAGCAGTTCCGCCTGCTCAGGGTTTCCAGCAACCAGTCCAGGGTTACCCGCATCCTGGCTACCAAGCGCCTGCTCCAGGCATGCCGTATCAGGCCCAAGGAGGCTACGGGATGCCGCCACCAGGTGCCCCTGGCTACGGCAT
>JBNKZR010000351.1:0-8122 GCA_050301735.1 Polyangiaceae bacterium
GTGAACAATGGCTACCCGAACACCGGCTTCCGGTGTTGCGCGGAGCCTTTGGTCCGGCTTCCAGTGGAGCCCTGACTCAGGTTGCTAGACCCGAGCGGTTCCGCTACTTTTCGCGCCGTGCGCCACGCGAGAAAAGCCCCGAACCAAGGGTCTTTACTCACGCCAGCGCGGCGAGCTTCGTGTATGTGGATGGACCCCTGTCGGGCCTATAGCTCAATTGGTCAGAGTCCCCGGCTCATAACCGGGTTGTTCCAGGTTCGAACCCTGGTGGGCCCACCGCTTCGGCGTGGGATCGGGCGGCGACAGCCGCTTGTCGACGACCGTGGTCTACCTCTTCTCATGGTCCGCAGCGACCAACCCCGTCACGGGTGCCGTGGCACCTGTCCTTCCCATCCCCTCGCGGCGCGAATGAGTTCGTCAGCGCCGGCTCGTGTTGCAACGCTTGCGTTCGACGGTCGGTCACGCGTAGTGGGTAGGCCCCCTGTCTCCAAGGAGCCCTTTCGCTCGTGAGTATCCAAGCCCAAATCGAAGCGCTCGAAGCCCTCGCAGAAATTGACGTCCACCTCGCCCAACTGGAATCGGAGCTATCCGATGAGCGCGCTACGTTGGGTGGCAAACGCCAGCAGCTCGAGGAGCTCTTGGCCAAACTTCAGTCCATCCAGGCCAGCATCGCTGAAATGGAGCGTGTGCGAAACGACCTCATTGGAGAGGCTCGTCAGATGAGCGTGCAAATGGAGCGCTCCAGAGAGAAGTTGGGCCGAAGCCGTACCGAGCGAGAGGTGAACGCCGCGCAGCGTGAAGTCGAAGAGATGCGCAAGTTGTTTCGGGATCGAGAGATCGAGTCGCAGAAGCTCATCGGCTTGATCGAACAAGCCCACGTCGACGAACAAGCGACCACCGAACAACGCGATAAGCTGGCTGCGGAGCTGGGCGAAAGTCAGGGCGACGTCGAGACCAAGCTCGGACAGCTCGAGAAAGAGTCCACCCAATACCGCCAACAGCGCGACGAGGCGGCCAAGAAGGTCCCGCCGCCGCTCTACCGGCGGTATGAGATGATTCGGAAACGGCGCGGCACGGCGGTCGCGCACACTACCCGTGGCACCTGCAGCGCCTGTCACATCTCGCTCGCACCGATGATGTTCCAGGTATTGCGGCGACAGGAGGGGTTCGATCAGTGCCCGAGCTGCAATCGCATCATCTACTTCCGTGCGGAGGCCTCCGAGGACGAGGCCGACGCACAGCCCGAAGCAGACGACAACGCCTGAGATCGCGTCGCTGCGCTTGGGCTGCTCGGGCTAGTCAGTACACTTCTTCGATGGAGTGCTCGGCTTGAAGGCATGTCCGACGTGTCGGCGTCTCTATCCGAACAGCGCAGCGTTCTGCCAAGCGGACGGTGAGGCTCTGCTGGAGCTTGCGGTCTTGCCGCCGCCGGCCGATGCGGACGACTCCCTCGTCGGCCAAGTCTTGCTCGGGCGGTACCAGCTGTGTCGCGTTGTCGCCGATGGCGGGATGGGCAGGGTTTACGAAGCCCACGATCGCGGAGCGGATCGACGTGTAGCGATCAAGCTCTTGCATCCGGAGGTCGCTCGGGAGCCTATCAGCGTCGAACGTTTCCGTCGCGAATTCGAGGTCAATCACGAGCTGTCGCACCCGCACATCGTCGATGTGATGGGCTTCGAAGCGACTCCGGACGGTAGGTACGCGCTGATCATGGAGTTCTTGGTGGGCGAAGAGCTACGTGCGCTCTTGAAGCGGGAAGGTAGCCTATCGCCGCCGAGACTCGTGCGGATGCTCAGTCAGGTCGCCTTGGGCATGGACTTCGCGCACAGTCGGCAGTGGGTGCACCGCGATCTCAAGCCCGACAATCTATTCTTGTGTCAGACCCCGACGGGCGACGTGACGAAGGTGTTGGACTTCGGGTCCGTCAAAGACCGTAAAGCGGATGCGAAGCAACTGACCGTGATGGGGACGACCATCGGGTCGCCCTTCTACATGTCGCCAGAGCAGGCGCAGGGCTTTGCTTCTCTCGACCATCGTGCCGATGTCTGGGCGATGGCGGCGATTTGCTACGAGTGCATCACAGGCCAAGTGCCCTTCCGAGGGCCCAACGGGCCGAGCACGTTGTTGGCGATCTTGGGTTCGGAACCGGAGCCGCCGAGCGAGTGGGTGGTCACGGACGGGCCGGCTCTGGACACTGCTCTTTTGGCCGGTCTGCAGAAGGACCCTGGTCAGCGAACCAGCACGATCGGGGCCCTTGCGGACGATGTGGGACACGCCCTGGGGCTTGCCGGCTCTCACGAGCGTTGGGCTCTGGAGCCTGAGGCCAATCTAGCAGCCATGCTTCCCCCAGCCTGGCAGTCACGCCAGGCGCCGTCAGAGCCAGCTGCGCCGACGGAAGTGGCCATCGACGCCGCGTTCGCCAAGGCGAGGGAGACGACGGCGACCCAACCGGTACAACGCCGCACACCGTGGATCCTCATCCTGGCGATGGTCGTTGCCGCGGTCGTCGTTGCCGTCGTTGCCGCCCGCTTGCTGTGACCGTGTGCGGGGGGGCTGGGCGTGGTAGTTTCAGGCCATGGGAAGC
Source organism: Polyangiaceae bacterium (assembly GCA_050301735.1). Classification (GTDB taxonomy): domain Bacteria; phylum Myxococcota_A; class Polyangia; order Polyangiales; family Polyangiaceae; genus SZUA-265. Next base: position 2,585 of record JBNKZR010000351.1, read on the forward strand.
AGCAGTGTCTTGGAGGAACTCTCCGAGATAGCCAAGCAGGTCAAGGACGAGTTTCGCAACCAGCGCCGGGTGCTGTCGTATCAGCAGTACCTCGAGCTGTTTGCGCGGGACCCAAAACAGCATTGCCGCGATGCCGCTTGCTACGTGCGCGATGCGTTCGACTACTTCGGTAGAGAAGAGGTCGAGCGACCCTGGGGCAAGGAAACGCGCTTCAAGTTGTTCGACTTGGATTGGACGGAGCGAGACGGTGACGCCGCGTGGCTCGTAGGGCAAGAGCAAGTACAGGCTGACATCTACCGTATCCTGCAGAATTTCACGCGTGAGGGACGTCCCAACCGCTTGCCGCTGTTGCATGGTCCGAATGGCTCGGCCAAGAGTACCGTGGCGCGCTGCATCATGCTGGCGTTGGAGCACTACTCCAAGGCGGACGAAGGCGCGCTCTATCGTTTTCACTGGGTGTTTCCCAGTCGGCGTTCCACGCGGGGCGCGATCGGTTTCGGTGGTGGCACGACGCAACTCGCCGAGGCCGACAGCTACGCGCACCTGCCGGAGGATGAGATCGACGCGCGTCTGCTCGACGAGTTGCGGGATCACCCACTATTCCTCCTGCCAGCTGAGGATCGCCGTCGCTTGCTTCAAGAGATGCTGCCGGAAGGCCACCGCATCAACCACTGGCTTTGGAACGGCAATCTGTCTCACAAGAACAGGACCGTCTTCGATGCCTTGCTGTCGAGCTACGAAGGGGATCTGACGGAAGTGCTCAAGCACGTCCAGGTCGAGCGTTACTTCATCTCGCCGCGCTATCGGACGGCGGCAGTCACCGTCGGCCCTGAGCTGAGCATCGACGCTGGGGAACGCCAGGTCACTGCCGACCGTTCACTTGGCGCCCTTCCGACGTCGCTTCAGGCGGTGACTCTGTTCGAGGCTCACGGCGAACTGATCGACGCTTCCGGCGGCTTGGTCGAGTTCTCCGACTTGCTCAAGCGTCCCCTCGACGCGTTCAAGTACCTGCAGGTCACCGTCGAAACGGGAAGTGTCGCGCTGTCGTCCCAGAACATCGCCACCAATTGCGTCATGCTTGCCAGCACCAACGAAGTCGAGTTGGCGGCTTTCAGGAAGCACCCCGAGTTCGAGTCCTTCCGTAGTCGTGTGGAACTCATTCGCATGCCTTACCTACGCAACTGGCAGGCCGAGCGCACGATCTACGACACGCAGATTACGCCGCATTTGCAGACGCACGTAGCGCCTCACGCGACCACCGTTGCGGCGATGTTCGCGGTGCTGACGCGCCTTGGAAAGCCGGATCCCGATCGCTACGAACGTCAGATGCGTGATTTGGTGCGGGGCTTGTCTGCCGAAGACAAGCTCGACTTGTACGCCACTGGCAAGGCACCAGAGCGTCTGGATGCCGACAAGAGCAAGGCCCTGCGCTCGATCATCAGAGATCTCTACTACGAAACGGACGCCCGCTCGCTCTACGAGGGGTGCATCGGAGTCAGCCCCCGGGAGATGCGGACCGTGATCCTCGATGCGGCGCAGCATACCGACTACCACGGTCTTTCGCCCTTTGCCGTTCTAGACGAGTTGGATGAACTGTGCGCGCGCGAGACGGAGTACGTGTGGCTGCAGTTGGAGCCAGTGGACGGCGGATTCCACGACCACGCCCAGTTCCGGAAGATCGTCAGAGAGAGGCTGTTGACGACGTTGGAGGACGAGTTCCGGAAGGCCAGCAGTCTGGTCGATGATCAGCGGTATGGGGAACTGTTCGAGCGCTACATTCATCACGTGAATCATTGGGTGAAAGGCGAGAAGGTGAAGAATGCAATCACCGGCGATTTCCAGGACCCTGATGAGCGACTGATGAAAGAGGTCGAGGCTCTACTGGACCTGCCCGACGACGCCGAAGAACTGCGCCATTCTTGGATCAACCAGATTGCTGCCTGGGCCATCGATCATCCCGGTGAGGCTGTCTCCAACGCGTCGATCTTCACGGACGCCATCAATCGCCTGAGGGACGCCGTATTTCGTGACCGGCGAGTGGCATTGGCGCGTCTCTGCCGCTCCGTCGTGTCGCTGTTGAAGGAAAACGGCGCGGGGCTGGACGCAGAGGAACGAAGCTCGGCTGAGGTCATGGTTCAGCGGCTGTGCACCGAGTTCGGCTACGTTCAGGACTCGGTGGTCGATGCTGCCGTTCATTTGTTGAGGGAGCGCTTCGACAAAGAGCCATGAGCGCCGCCGGGAAACGGCCTCCGCACCACTCGAGTCGCCATCGGGGCTCTCAGCTCGCCAACTGCGCAGAGAGTCCGCCTGCGATTGCCCCAGCGCCTCACGTCGGCACAGGCACGATTGTCCGCACGCGCGCCTGGGTCTCTGGGGCAAGAGGCCTGCAAAGCTCCTCTGCCGCCCCTGCAGCCCATGCATGCGACTCACCGGAGTGGTTCCAACCCCGGGGCGCGCCGCCTCTTTGACGTCTCTGGGGCTGGAGCGCCCCAAAGGACAAAGAGCTCGAAAGGACTCGGTGCCGAAGAGTGGACTTGAACCACCGACACAAGGCTTATGAAGCCTCTGCTCTAACCGACTGAGCTACTTCGGCGAAAACGGGCGCGCAATATGGTCGCGACCCGCACGGCTTGTCAAGCTGGGTGAGCGCTCCCGCTCATTCGCGGCCGAAAAGGTCCTGAATGCGCGAGTCGAGCGCGACCGCGATCTTGTACAGGCTGGAAATCGACGGGCTCGATTCCGCGCGCTCGATCTGCGAGAGCAGGGAAATGCTGAGTCCGGTTCGGCGGCTCATCTGCTTGAGAGTGAGCTCCTTCTCTTTGCGCAAGGTCCGGATCGTATCCCCGATGATCTTGTGCAGCTGCTCTTCAGGGGTGCGGGCCAGGCCCTTCTTGCGCATGACGCGTGCCAGCACCTCGCGGAACTCGTCCACATTGAACGGCTTTTTGAGGTAGTCGACCGCGTCCAACTTCATCGAAGCGATGGCCGAATCCAGGTTCGGGTGAGCCGTGAAGATGACGACGGCGATGTCCTTGTCGATGTTGCGGATGCGCCGCAACACCTCGATTCCGTCGAGCTTCGGCATCATCAGATCCAGGATGATGACGTGGTAGTCGCCCTGACGAACCTCGTCTTCGGCGAGGGTCGGGTCGGTCAGGGCGCGGACGGTGAAGCCGTCCCGTTCCAAAAGGGTCTGCATGTATTCGCAAATCTGACGGTCGTCATCGACGATCAGGATGCGCACTGAAGGCAGTTCAATCGGCACTCTGGACTCCTCTGGTGAACCAAGAAATTGCACTCACACTATAAGCTCATTCTCTTTACAGTGCTACTTAATTTGAGATGACGTCTAAGTGGTTGAAATGTAACGTGAAATTTCGCTCAACTCGGCGAAGGCCGGCGCCAAAAGGCGGTACGAAGCTCGCTCAAACGGGGCTCCCGACGCCCGGAATGTCGAACGACTTCGCGCGCTCAGGGCGTTATCCTGAAGCCAGTAGCACAGCGTCCAATGTGGCTGGATGCCACGTCGCAGTCAGCTCTGGAGGTCAGCGCTGTCGCGCACACCCAGGCTCCGGTAAATCTCCAGCGTCGCTGTCGACTTGTTCAGCGTGTAGAAGTGCATCCCAGCGACTCCTTGATCGATGAGATCCAGGCACTGCTCCGTGGCCCAATGCACACCGACGCGAGCGACCGAAGTGTCGTCGTCGCCGCAGCGGGCAAGGGCTCGTTGCAGTCGTGCGGGGAACCGTGCTCCCAGTGCGAGGTCCGCCATCCGCCGCATTCCGGAAATCGTGGTGATCGGCATGATTCCGGCAATGACGGGAACCTGGATCCCCGCGAGCTCGCATCGTTCCCGAAAATCGTAGAAATCGTGGTTGTCAAAGAAGAGCTGCGTGATGATGAAGTCAGCACCCGCATCGACCTTGCGCTTGAAGAAGTCCATCTCGAGCAGTCGATTCGGGGTTTTCGGATGGCCTTCAGGAAACCCAGCGACTCCAATCCCGAAGCCGCCGCTCTGAGGAGCGCCATCGGTTTGGTTGAACTCGCTGATGAAGCGCACCAGGTCCTCCGCGTGGGCGAAGTCGTCGCGGCTGCGGTCGTAGTCCTCGACGCCCTTGGGTGGATCGCCTCCCAGCGCTAGGATGTTGTCCACGCCGGCTTTGGCGTAGCGCTCGAGGATCTCCTGGATTTCGCCCCTTTTGTGCGACACGCAGGTCAGGTGAGGGACTGCTTCGAGCGTGGTTTCGCGCTTGAGGCGCACCACGAAATCGTGGGTGAGGTCGCGGGTCGAGCCCCCGGCCCCGTACGTCATGGACACGAAGGACGGCTTCAGCGGCTCCAGGAGCCGCACCGTCTCGAACAGAGCCTCCACCCCCTTCTCCGACTTGGGCGGGAAGAACTCGAAGGAGCAGGAGGGGTGATGAGCGTCGAGGATTTGGCGGATGTGCATCGGTCGTCTCTGCTATCGCAAAAGGCGCCGCACATCGAATCAAAGAAAAGGCTTCGGGCCAAAAGAAGAACGCCGCTCAAGTTGTCTTGAGCGGCGTTTGTCGTCGGGGCGGGCAGATTCGAACTGCCGACCTCACGGACCCGAACCGTGCGCGCTACCAAACTGCGCTACGCCCCGTTCTGCTGGGAAGGCAGAGGGGCGCGGAGAATGGAACTCGCGCCCGGTCCTGTCAAGCACGCACTGTGCGGAAAGACATCCCGAATCGGCCAGTGGGGTGCCGCGTCATCCCCGTGACTCGAGTTCCTTCACCAGCTCCGGTACGGCCTCGAATAGATCTGCCACAAGGCCGTAGTCGGCGATCTGAAAAATGGGTGCATCCGGGTCCTTGTTGATCGCCACGATCGTCTTCGAGCCCTTCATGCCGGCGATGTGTTGGATGGCCCCTGAGATCCCAATCGCGAAGTAGAGTTCTGGGGCTACGATCTTACCTGTCTGGCCCACCTGGTAGTCTCCAGGAGCGTAGCCCGCGTCGCAGGCGGCGCGCGACGCTCCGACGGCGGCGCCCAACCGATTCGCCAGGGGGTCTAGCACGTCGAAGAACTTGTCCTTCAGCGCCCGGCCGCCCGAGACGACGACCTTGGCTTCAGTCAGTTCCGGTCGTTCGCTCTTGACCTCGTCCAAAGAGACGAATTCGACGCGCGATGCCGCACCGCTGGGTGCCGTCATGGCAACGCTTTCAACCGGGCTTTGCCCATCACCGGGTGTTGCGGGCTCGAACTCGCTCTGGCGCACCGTGGCGGCTTGGATTGGGGTCGACAGCACCACTTTGCCAAACGCGTTGCCCGCGAACATCGGGCGCTTGAAGGTCAGCTTGCCGTCGCTGGCACTCACGCCGCTACAATCACCCGCGTAGCTCGCATCCAGACGAGCCGCCGCCCGCGGGATCAAGTCTTTGCCGAAGCTCGTGGCCGTGGCCACGACGAGCCCGAAGTCCTTGGCGACTGCCGCCACGGTTGGCGCGTACGTTTCTGCGAGATAGTTCTCGAGCGACGCGTCCTCGCACACCAGCACTTTGCTGGCCCCGAAGT
>JBNKZR010000352.1:0-8111 GCA_050301735.1 Polyangiaceae bacterium
TGGCGCATCAAGGGGCCTCATCTCGCACGTGACGTGCTTCGCGCCTACTTCAACAAGCACGGCCACCAGCGCGTCGCGCGCCCGTGAGGTGGGACGTGTGCGCCTGAGGTCGCGTAGGGGCTGTTCCTGAACGGGTGCGCACGCGCGCGAGCGCAGGGCGCGCAAGACCTGTTGCCATTCGCCCTTTGACGAGATGGCCTGATCCGGGGCAGTTCACGCGCGGCCGCTGTAACTCCACGATTACGCAGACTTTGCAATTTCAGCCGCCGGCAGTCTCAACGAACTATGTGCAATCCAGATGCGGGGTTGCTATGGTCACATCGTGCAGGTCGTCCTCAGGAAGCTGGGTCGCGGTTCGCGAGCGGTCGCTGGAAAGCTAATCCGAGCTCCCCGCAAAGGGTCCGTGATCGTCATCGAGTTCTCAGATGGAATGCACGAGTATGTCACCACCCCCGTCAAGCGGGTGATGCGCGTTGCCGAGCGCGACGTGTTCTACGTGGAGACAGCCAACAGCCGCTATCGGCTCGAGGTCAGGGATCGTGAAACCGATCTCGACGACGCTCTGAGCGGCTGACTGCGCGCGGAAGGGGGACACGCGCGGGGCTGCAGAGGCCCCGGGTGTCACTTTTTGTATGGGTGCTGGCTGGGAGAGCCGGACAGTGGAGCCGCCGCCGAGCGTTGCGGTGGTGGAGCGTCTCCGGAGCTAGGCTTGGCCTGCGCGCCTTGGTCTGCTACAAGCCCGCGCCCGGCCGTCATCAGTGGCGGTTCCGCCAAACGCGAGAGGTACGAGAGTCATGGGTCGTTTCGATAGTCGCCGCACCAAGAAGATGCGTCGCCGCAAGGCACAACAGAAAAAGCGTGAGCGTGAGGTACGTCGCGCCGAAGAGACGCGCAAAGAGCGCGCTGCCAAGAAGTGAGTCGGCGTCCTGTCGACGGGACGGCTCGCGACTAGGGAGTGACCCCGAGGGACTTCGAGGGGAAATGCACGTCGCCGCTTGGCTGTACGTATCGATCGACGGCGCGCTCTCCGAATAGGCCCTTGTCGCCCGCGGCCTGCAGCTCGCGTTGCAGGCGCCAGCCCGTCTGATTGGGGTTCTCCCAGAACTGCTTCACGGCCGTGGTGCGCAGCACGCCCTCGTCCATTCGCGTCCAGGCGTACTGAACGACGAGTTCGGCGTGTTCAGGGTCCTGGATTTGCAGGTTGCTGAGGTTCACGTCGACGACGCGTATCTCGCCACCCCAAGTGCTGCGTCGCTCCAGGAACGTTTTTCGCGACGAGTTCGCGGCGTGTTCCGCGGCCAGATCCAGTCGACCGAAGCGGGCGGCGAGGTTGAGCTCACGCGCGGCCTCCATCAGCCGCTGCGATGACGTCTGGTGCGCCATGCACCCGAACGTTAGGGCCGCTGCCAGGCACAGACTGAACATCCGCATCATGGCGGTGAAGTAACAGCCGCTTCTGACTCGGGCCAAGATTCCGCGCGCGGCCCCTCTCTCGTTCGCTCCGTCAATTCGCCGCGCTGGCCGCCATCTCGCGTCGAGCAGCCGCTTCTGCATGCAGGCGGCGGTGGCGCTTGGCCACTCAGTCGTGAAAGATCGGTTCGCGGTTTCTGACGTAGCGCTCGACGAGTCGGCGCGCGTCGCTGGTCAGCCGCGTGAACCGAACGCCGAAGCCGGGTGAGACCTCCGGCGGGTCCGACCCGTCGCTTCGGAGTTCCCGAGTCCACTGCACGACGCCTTCAGCCTCGAACTCGTAGCCTCCCGGCATGTTGACCTTGAGCATGACGCGCTCCCCGCGCCGCGGGACCTCGTAGGTCGCGACGAAGAGTCCGCCGGACTCGAAGATGTCATCACTCAGCCCTCGGTAGAAGTTCGTGTGGCTGTGAGTTCCGAGCGCCGCCTCAATGACGGCTCTCTTCTGCGGGGGGGGGTTGCTGCGCCGCTTGGCCTTGCCTCGAGCGCCGGTGGAAGGGATCTCGGGCGCCCGCACCTTCTCCCAGGGTTGGACTCGTCGCTCCAGGGAGGGTGAGCCGGGGCGCCTGCGGCTACGGGTCTTCACGGTGTCGGTGGTGTCGGCGCAAGGTTGTGGTGTGCCGTGGAGGTGGTGCGTTCGCGTGGGCCGGTCTGATCGCTTGTCGCGCCCGACGTTCGCCAACTCTCCCACCGAGTGAAGCAGGCCCAGCGACGCTGCGACTTTGCCGGTCGCGCTGGTCAGCGCGGGATGGCGTTCCCCCACCGACTGCAACGAACCGAGGGTGTTGCGAACCACGTCGAGCGCATCTTGAACGAAGCAGGCGTCGCGACGCTGTTCGTAAGTGAGCAGCAGCCCCATCGCTTGGGCGACCCCGCCAGCGTTGGAGAGGCACACTTCCGGGGCACCTTCGTCTTGAAGTTCTGCCAGCGCTTGAGCGAGTTTCTCGCGAGCTGACTTGGCCAGAGCGGCGGCATGGCCGCCGAATTGTGGTTCGGCTCCGGTAGGCATCTGCATCAAGGTCGGATCCCAGATTAGCACTCGCCGTCGTCGGGGCGATCCCGGTGCGGCCGGAGACCCGAAAAGTTGTATGGCGAACGCCCCCGTTGCTACCTGCTGTCGGTATGGGTTTCGGCGAGCGCATTACAGCCTTTCGGCCGTTTTTGAGGCCAGGCAAGCGCTTCGACGCTAGCGCGGCGGACAAGCCGCTGCTCGTTTTCGAGCAGGTGCACAAGAGCTTCGCCGGCAACCGCAGCGTGCTGCGAGACCTCAGTCTCGTGATCGAGCGCGGTGAGCTGGTGTTCTTCACCGGCCCATCAGGCGCCGGCAAGAGCACCTTATTGAAGTTGATCTACGGTGCTGAAGAGGCAGATGCGGGGCGAATCCTGTTCATGGGCCGCGATGTCAGTCGTCTAGCCCCCGCTTCCGTTCCCTATTTGCGCCGCAATTTGGGAATCGTCTTTCAGGACTTTCGGCTCGTGAACAATTGGTCCGTGGCCGAGAACGTCGCGGTCCCGCTGCAGATCCTGGGCCTACCGACACGCGCGATCAACGGTCGTGTCAGTGAGGTGCTGGAGCAGGTGGGTTTGGGGGGACGAGGTGGCGATCCGGCACGGGTGCTGTCGGGTGGCGAGAAGCAGCGCGCTGCGATCGCGCGTGCCATCGTTGCGGAACCCGCGCTCGTGCTCGCCGATGAACCCACGGGCAACCTCGACCCTCAGCTCGCCCTCGACGTCTTGGAGTTGTTCGAGGACATCAATCAAACGGGCGTGAGCGTCATCTTCGCCACGCACGACCGAACGCTGCTGGACGTGCGACCGCGGCGCGTCGTGGTCCTGGATGAAGGTCAGGCGACGGACGTTCCGGACGGTCTGAGGACGGTGGCATGAGGATGGAAAGGACTCCGACTCGGTGAAGGCCGTCGATCGCGCATGGCGAGGGGCAAAGAGCGAATGGCGGACGCACGCCGTCAGCGTACTCAGCAGCTCCGTGGCGTTTCTGTGTTTGGCGTTTGCGCTCTTGATGGTCACGAACCTCGGACGTCTGGAGCAGCGGTGGCAATCCACTGGGCAACTCTCCGTCTACCTCGTGCCGGACACGGCACCCGCCAGAGTCAGCGACATCGTGCGCGCGCTGCGTGTCTCCGATGGCGTGGTCGCGGCCAAGCACGTTGCGCCCGAATCCGTCCGGGCGGAGATGCTGGAAGCGTCCCCCACGACCTTGCTCGAAAAACTTCCGAGCGGCGCATTTCCGTCGTCGATCGAGGTTCACCTCCGTCCCGGTCTACCGAAGGAGCGAGCTGTCGTCATCGCCCAACAGCTCGAGGCATTGCCGGCGGTCGAGTCCGTCGAAACGTACGCTAGCTGGACGGCCCGGGTCTCACGCTTCGTGAGTGCAGCCAACGTCGTCGCCGTCTGCCTAACGCTCATCGTCTTCTTCGCGGTTGCCACCGTGGTGTCCTCGACCACGAAGCTCATGCTCGAGCGGCGTCGTGACGAAGTCGAGGTCCTGCGCACGGTGGGAGCTACCAGTGAGTACGTACGCCGACCGTTCTTGTTGGAGGGGGCGGTTCAGGGAGCGCTGGGTGCCTTCGGTGCGCTGGTGCTTTGTGGGCTGGTGTTCGCCTTCCTGCGCAGTCGTTTCGACGCTGAGCTGATGCTCTTGCTTGGTGTGGAGCCTCGTTTTCTTCCGCTGCTCATCAACGTAGGCTTGTTGGCGACCGGGGCGCTGCTCGGGGCGACAGCGGCATACTTCAGTCTGCGGAGATCGTTCACGGCATGAAGCAGCGGTGGCACGTTCTGGTTGCTTTGCTCGTGCTCGCGTCGGGAGGAGCAGCCCAAAGCGAGCCCCAGCAGAAGTCAGCTCGGTCCTTGGCCAGCGCCTCGCCGCCTGAGCTCGCGGCGTTTCAGGCGGATGTGAGCGAAGAGGAGACCGTGCGCCGGCTGCAGCAGATCGCGTTGCAGAAGCGAGGCCTGCTCGAACGTGCCGAGGTTCGCGGACAGGCCTACGTGCGGTTGGTGCGATTGGGCTTGCTGCCTCTGAGTGAGGGGTTCGAAGGGTTCGTGAGCCACGCTAACCGCGTGGAGTCGCTGCGTCGTGGCTTGGCACGCGACCTGGCGGATGTTGCGCGCCTGGACGAAGAGGCGAGTCAGGCGAAGTTCGCTCTCCGGCAACTGCGAGCAAGACGTGACAACATGGTGCGGCAGTTGAACGACTACCAGCGTTCACGTAGCGCCATCATCGCCGCCCGTGAACGAGAAGACGCCTACCGGCGAGCCTTCGAGACCGGCACTCAGGATGGTCATACGGCCGTGTACGTCGCCAAGACGGATGCAGACGGCGCGCAGTCTTTCTCCGAGATCAAAGGGCACCTGCCGTTCCCCGTGGAGGGGCGAGCCGAGGTCATCGAGCTGGAGCCGGACGACAATCACGGCACACGCGTCGAACTTCGGGTCGAGCGGGGAGCCGTTGCCCGCGCCGTCTACAAGGGGCGAGTGGTCCTCGTGGGGGACTCTGAGGACGGGCAACGCGTCGTGATCGTCGAACACGGCGGCGGCTACTCGACGGTGTACGCCAACTTGCAGCGGGTGCTCGTCAAAGCAGGCGACGACTTGGCCGCCGGCGCAGAGATTGGCGAGCTGGGGTTCGGCAACGACGGTCGCTCGGTGCTCGTTTTCGAGGTGCGCCACGAGGGGACCAGCTTGCTGCCGGCCGAATGGCTCGGGATCTGAACGGACGAGCCTGCCTGAAAGGCCGTCGAGTGCAAATCGTCAGGGAAGCATCCAAAAAAGGCACAACCCGACGAAGGTGGGGGCCGAAGTCCTGGCGTCACGACCACAGGAGGCAAGACACATGACCACCCGAATCGGTCCCCAAGGACCCCAAAGCAACATCGGTGTCCAACACACCGCACATCGCACCACACCCCAGCCCGCGCGACCCTTCAACGCGTTGCTCAATCAAGGCGCCAACGCCGTCGTGGCTGGGGCTGAAGCGGCCGCCAGCAAACTTCCCGGGGGGCCCATGGTGGTCGCTGCTGTACGAGACAGCAACGCCCAAGTCGCCGTCGGCGCGGGAGTTGGGGGCGCAACGTCTGCGAACGGCGCGGCCTCGGCCACCGGCGCGGCAGCTGGTGGCCAGCAAGACCTCGAGGGCGTGTTGGCTCGTCAGACGGAAGACAGTCTCTACTTTCTCCAACTCCAGCAACAGATCCAGCAGGAAACCCGCAGCTATCAGGCGGTATCGAACGTGCTCAAGGCGCGTCACGACTCGGTCAAGAACGCGATTGGCAACTTGCGCTGAATGACCCACGGCAATACAGGCACAAGGGAGCTTCCGAGCTCAGGTTTTCGACTAGACTGTGTGACCCATGGGCATTGACGGAATCAGCGGTGGCGGTGGACCACCCAAAGTAGGCCCGAGCGCCCAAGCAGGACGTCCATCGAGTGACTTCTCCGTAGAAGGCGGCCAAGCGCCCGTTGCTGATGCCGACTTGGCGAAGCTCGAGAGTGGGGATATCACGCGAGATGAGTACCTCGACATCCGTGTCGAGGCTGCGGTCGGTCATCTCCGAGGCGACCTATCCGCGGAGCAGCTCGAGCTCGTGCGCGAGACGTTGCGCGACCAACTGGAATCGGACCCGATGCTGCGGCGCCTTTTGCAGCGCGCCACCGGGGTAGCCAAGACGGATGACGAGGGGTGAGTCCAAGCTCGTTGCTTCGGCTGCCCGGACCGTGGGCTCGTTGGCTCTGGCTCAGTGCGTTAGGGCTGCAGGGGGTTGCTTGCGGCGCTGCGCGATACAGCACTGAGTCTGGTCACCCCGCTCTCGTCGCACCAGCGAAGATCGCCGAGGGCGACACGGGCAAGCCCGCTATCGACGGCGCTGGTTCCGACGAGTCGGAGCCAGCGGCTGCGTCGTCTGACGCGACGAAGCCAGGAAACGCGAGCCCCAGCGCTTCGGAGTCTGAAAGCGCAAGCCCGCCGGCGCTCGGCTATCCGCCGGATCCACCGCCGATCGAGACGACCAAGCACTACGAGTACGAGTTCAGCTATGACCAAGGCCAGCTGAGTGTCGCTCGCGTGCGTACCGTCTCTACTGAGAAGCCTCGAGCGACGGCTCGCATGATGGGACGCTTCGCCGTTGAGCTATGGCTTGGCCCTGAGTTGGTCGATCGGGTTCGTTTCGACTTTCCATTGCTGGGCGCCGAGACTCCTCCGGGCGAGGTCGCACCTTTGCATTCCCCCCCGAAGTTTGGTGCTGGTGCGGTCGTGACGCGCACGGTTGTCGTGCCGCAGAGCGATCGCGCAACGAGTGCTCGGCTCGTCGATCGTGCCACCGGCGAAGAGCTGGAGCTCGACTGGCCGCCACAAGCACCTACGTCGGCGCCAGAGGCTGCAGCGTCGTCGGAACCATGACGAGCCTCGTGGGGCGGAGCATGTCGTGCGGTAGGTGACGTCGGACGTGAGCACGCTATCTGCTCTAAACTGTGGCGCTCTATGGCTGCTTCATGCCACGCTACCGATGGATGAATTGTGAGGCTTGTGGGCACGAGAACGTGGAGGGCGCGCGGTTTTGCGCGAACTGTGGCATCACCATCGTCGTCCATCACGACGCCGCTGATCCGAGGGTAGGGCAGCTGGTTGGTGGCCGCTACCGCATCACTGGGGTGATCGGTGAGGGCGGCATGGGCATCGTCTACGAGGCCGAGCAGCAGATGGGCACGACCGTGCGCAAAGTCGCTGTCAAGACTTTGCACTCGGAGTTGTCTCGTGATCCATCGGTTACTGCGCGATTTCATCGCGAGTGCGGGACCGTGGCTCAGCTCGAACATCCCAACACCATCAAGGTCTACGACTTCGGCACGATGGACGACGGCACGTTGTACATCGCCATGGAGTACTTGGCAGGCAAGCCACTCGACAAGGTGATCGAAGAGACGGGCCCGCTAGCGCCGGCTCGCGCAAAGAAGCTCCTGCGTCAGATCGCAGGCTCCCTGGAAGAAGCGCACCGCCAGGGCATCGTGCATCGTGACCTGAAACCCGAGAACGTCATTCTCGTCAATCGGGCAGGTGAAAAGGACGTCGTCAAGCTGCTCGACTTCGGCATTGCCGCCCGCACCGAATCCGCCGATGCAGAGAAGGAGGCCAAGCTCACTCAACAGGGCATGGTCCTGGGCACGCCGCCCTACATGAGCCCGGAGCAGTTCACGGGTAAGGCACTCGACCAGCGCAGTGACATCTACTCGTTGGCTGTCATGGCCTACGAGATGCTGACGGGGACGTTACCTTTCGACGCGACGACACCGTGGCAGTGGGCGACCGAACACATGACTTCCCAACCGAGGCCTTTCGAGACCTTGGAGGTCAGCAACAAGATCCCGCAAGCCATGCGTCAGGCGATTCTCAAAGCCCTCGCCAAAGATCGGGACGAGCGCTTCGATACGGTGACCGAGTTCGTCGATGCGTTGGAGAAGGGGCTTCCAGAGCCGCAGCGTTCCGTGGTGCCAGGTATGGACGGAGCGAACGTCGACACGTCAAAAGCGACTGCCGCGATGGCAGCGGCTCCAGACTTCGGGATCGGCGGAGCCGGGCCGGCCCCCACGGCGGCAATGCCCGCGCAAGCTCCCGCCCCCCCGGGTGTGTC
>JBNKZR010000353.1:0-8049 GCA_050301735.1 Polyangiaceae bacterium
GACCTGGATGATCGACCCTTCGGGCTCGGCACCGTTGCCGTAGCGAGGCCCAGCGATGTACAGGCGTTCGTCCGTCGCACTGAGGCTGCGGCGCCAGCTGTATTCGTCCTGACGCTCGGAGAAGGTGAGCTCGTCCACCTTGGTGATGTCCGAGGGATCGGTCACGTCCAGCGACATCACGTTCGTCTCCGGCTTGTCGCCGCAGCGGTAGCAGTAGCTGTCGTCGAAGGCGACGACGTAAACCACATCGCCGATCAAGCGAGAGTCCGAGATGTAGCCGGGGATCTCGAAGCGCTCCTGTTCGACGATGTCCGTCGGATCCGAAGCATCGAGAGCGATGACGTAGCTGGTTTGGTAGAAGTTGTAGTAGCCCTCGTCCTCGAGATATTCGTACTCGCCGTAGCCGTTGTAGAGGACGAACATCGTCTCGTCCCGCACGTAGAGTTCGAAGGGCGTCGCCGTCGAGCGATGGCGTCCTAGCAACTTCAGAGCATCGGGGTTGGAGACGTCGATGACGCTGACGCCACCGTGACTCGACAGGGCGTACAGGCGGTCGCCCTCCAGTTTGATGATGTCGGCCTCCTCGATCGCGCGCGCCGCGGCGCTCGCGCTGCCTTCGTCGCTCTCCTCCGCGCCGGCGCCACCGGGAACCTCGGGCGCCGGCACAGGCGCCGAGGTCGGCTCCGCGACGTTGCCGTCAACAGCCACGCCAACGCCTGCAGCAGGTCCTTGGACCGCGCCAGGGGTGCCAGAAACGCTCTCGCCCGTCGCCGTGACGCCGCCGGGGTGAGCGGATTCGAAAACGCCGTCGGGCGTCGTTGGTTCATCATTTCCAGGCGACGGCTCGTCGGTAGTGGCGGCGGAGCTACCCCCGCCATCGTCACCACACGCCGCCGCAAGCAGCGCTGCCGGCAGCACGGCTGCACACAAAAATTTTCGTATTCGCATTTCAAGTTCTCCGTTTGGGAGCGCGTTCGCGCGCTCCTGGCCCGAAATAGAGCAAGAGTCGCGCCAACCTCGATGGTGCAACTTTGGGCTGTTCTGGTGCCTTGGAGCGTGTCAGGAGCCGCAAACGGCTCAGTCGCGGCACGACTTGGCACAGCTGGGGGACACGAGCGCCCTGGCGCCGCGCCATGACGCGGCTCAGTTCGCCGGAGTGACCCCAGAAATCAGCCCATCCTCGATGGTGATGACGCTATCGCAGCGTTGGGCCATGCGGGGATCGTGGGTGACGATCAGAAATGTCGTGCCCAGCGTTTCGTTGAAGTGGCGCAGGAGTGCGAACACCTCATCGGCGGTTTTCGAATCGAGGTTGCCGGTGGGCTCGTCTGCCAAGACCAAGTCCGGGCGATGAATCAGCGCGCGGGCAACGGCGACTCGCTGTTGTTGGCCACCGGAAAGCTCGTCCGGATGGGCGTACGCCTTGTCCGCGAGCGCCACCTGCTCCAGAGCCTGCTGCACACGCTCGGCGGCGGTCAGGCGCGGGTCGTGCCCGTCGCTGAGCCACAGCGGCATCATCAGATTGTCGCGCACGCTGAGCGCGTTGATCAGATGATGGAACTGAAAGACGAAGCCGAGCGTGCGACTGCGCAGCGCCGTCAATTCCGTGTCGTTCAACCGCTGCGTCTCTTTGCCGTGCACGAGGACACTGCCCGAGGTCGGTCGATCGAGAAGGCCGATCTGGTTGAGGAGCGTACTCTTGCCCGATCCAGAAGGGCCCATGATGGCAGTGAAGTCGCCAGCGGACACCTGCAGGTCGATGCCGTGCAATACCTCCGTTCGAACCTTCTCGCCGTAGCTCTTGCGCAGGTCGCGCAGCTCGATCAGGGGCGCAGTTTCAGGCATGACGAATCGCTTCCACCGGGTCCAACCGCGCTGCCCAGCGCGCCGGTAGCGCCGCCGCCAGCATACCCGTCACCGTCGCCAAGCTGATGGCGACGAAGTAGAGCTCCGGCGACAGAGCCATGGGAAAAGTCGGTGACCCATCCGGAGCCTGCGCGACGTGGGCGAACAGGCTCGACAATCCCGTCCCCAGCAGCGCTCCGACCAGGGCCCCCGCGAGCCCAATCAACCCTCCCTGCACCACGAATAGCGAAAAGACCGTCGACCGCTCGATACCCATCGCACGCAAGATGCCGATCTCCCGCGTTCGCTGCACGACGGAGACCACCAAGATCGCAGCAATGCCGATCGCTACGGCAAGGAAGACGAAGAACTGGATGGTGTAGCTGGAGCTCGACTGCGACCGCAGGCCCACCAGCAAGCGCTCGTTCGTCTTCATCCACGAATCCGCAACGAGCCCCGTGCTCGCGACCATGCGCTGCGCGATCTCTTCCGCCTCGAATATCTTGCGAACCTCGATCAGCATGAGGTTCACGCCGCCGGGGAGCCCCGCCAGACTCTGCGCACTACGCCGCGCCAACAACACCCAACGTTGGTTCACCTGCTGGCTGCCCAAGTCGAAGATCCCAACGATGGTGAAGAGCATCTCGCCAGCAGTTTGCGTTCGCAGGCGGAACTTGTCGCCCACGCCCACCCCCAAATCGTGCGCCAAGCGAACACCCACGACCACCTCGGCCCCGCTGAGCTCGAACTGACCTTGCACCAAACGTTCGCTGACGTCGATCACGCCATCGAGCTCAGAAGGGTCGAACCCCATGAGCACCACCGAGCGTTCAGCATTGCCTCGCAGGGCCGAAGCGTTGCCGGTGACGCCAGGCGCAACTTCCAGAACACCAGGCTCCTCGCTCAAGCGCGCGGCGACGTTCTGCCAATCGCTGATCGAGAGAAACCGCTGCTGCGGCTCCTCGACCCGGCGAACGATGCCCGTACCCTGGAGCTGAGGGCGCGTCTTTTCCTCCGGAGGGGCCACCGTGATGTGGGCTTGGCTGCCGAGGGTCTGACGAATCAGGCTCTCCTGCAGCCCGGTGATCAGCGCCGAGAGAAAAATCATGACGGAGACCCCAACCGCCACTGCGGATACGGTCAGCAACGCCTGGGCACGGTGTTCGCGGAGAAGCTGCAGCGCCAGAAACCAGGCCAACCCGAGACGACGCATCATAGGCCCCCAGCACGCGACTCCCCACTCGCCTCCGTCGACGCCAGCACTTGCTCGGCACGCGCCCTGTCCCCTGGTTGAACGTCCGGCGAGGCATCCGTGATCACGCGATCGCTCGCTTCGAGGCCTGAGACGACCTCGACCACCTGATCGCCGATCAGCCCCAGCTCGATGGGCGTCTTGTTCACCCGACCCGATCCTAGCGTCAGCACGTGGGGATCGAGCTTTTCTGCAACCACACTCGAACGGGACACGAGCAGCGCCGCCTCCTTCTTCGCGACCGTGATCTCCACCGAAACGGTCATGTTCTGGCGCAAGAACTCCGGTGGCTCATCCACCAACAAGCGCACCTCGACGGTGCCGCGCGCTGGATCCACCGAAGGCGCGATGTACTGCACCTCGGCCTCGAACTGATCGTCGGGAAACGCCTCGGCAGAGGCCACGGCGCGCTGCCCGACGCGCAGCAAAGCGAGATTGCGTTCATCCGGCTCGACGCGCAGCCGCGTTGCGCCAGTTGCGGAAAGCACGAACAGCGGGCTCCCGCTCAGTACCGCGTCCCCCGGTTCCACTTCACGCGAGATGATGACGCCCGGCGCTGGAGCGTGCACTTTGTGCCGCGCCAGTTGCACTTGGGCAACCGCGAGCTGAGCCTCGGCGAGCGCCACGTTGGCCTGCGCGCGCACGGCTTGACTCCCCCCAGCGGAAGCAGCCCGCACCTGCAACAGCGCTGCCTGGCGCTGAGCTTCCGCCAACTCCTCTGCCGTCATCGCCTCTTCGTAGATCTCCTGGGGGGTCACTCCCGCCTCGAACAGGTGCTTTTCGCGCGCGAGGCGGCGGCGTGCCTCGGCCAGGTTGCTCTCGGCGCGGCTCAACTCGGTTTCTGCCTGCGGTGCACTCAGACGGCTGAGCTCACTCCTCCCGGCGCGGGCCGATGCCAACGCCGCCTTGGCCTGCGCCACTTGCGCTTCAGCGTCCTCTTGGTCCAACTCGAGCAACAGCTGACCACTCTCGACACTGTCGCCCTCGCGCACGAAGAGCTTGCCCGCCGTGCTCGAGACGAACGAGGCCAGGCGGATCTCCGCGGGCGGCATCACCTGCCCGCTGACGACGACGGTCTGCTGCACCGGCCCCTGCCGCGGACTCTCCACCGTGACGGCCTTGGGACGCAGGGCGAGGGCTACACCGCCGCCCACCAACGCGGTGAGACCCACTCCCAAAACGATGGCTTTGACTCGCATGGTGCCCAGCCTACCAGCAGGGGCCTGGCAACGGCGAGCCCAACGTCCTGGGCGCCTTTCGCAGTGCTAGCGACAACAACGTCGACATCGGACTGATGTACGATGAGGACCTCGGCCTGCTCCGGCTCTGACCACCTTCCGGCGGAGTTGCGAGCGCCCGTTCAAGGAACCGGTGGTACCGGCGTTTCCGGGCTGACATCCGGCGGGGGTTCTTCGCCCGTCGGTGTGTTCGCAGCCTGGGTCCCACGTCGACTCATGGCGCGAGCCACAGCTTCACGTCGCTCGTCGATGGGCCGGAGTGCTGCGCGCGCATCTTCCGACGCGTCGGGCGAGCGCCGCGACCAGGCGATCACTTCCGACACGTAGGTCTCGATGGCCGAGCGCAGCTCGCTGATGGCGTCCGCCAGGTTGACGTTGACTGGTGCGGGCTTGGGTTGGTCGATACCGAGCGCAGCGCCGAACTCCGCTTGGGCGGCGCGGATTTCGATCAGGTACTCGGGGCCGCCGAGCACGGCTTCGATCTTCGGCTCGAGCGCGGCAGAACGTTTACCCGCCCCGGTTCGACCGGGTCACGCAGAGGCCGTTGAAGCGACCGTTGGGCGACCTGTTCGGGCTGAAGAACTTCGGCGTGAACCTGACGGAGTTGGCGCCGCGTGCGGCCAGTCGACCCCCGGGGTCGATCGCTCAGGTGAAATCGGCTCCGAAATCGACCCTCAGGGTCGATCGCCGAGCTGGATCCGCTGCTGTTTGACGCGACGCAGCATGCGGCACTCGCGGACGTCCCCCCCGGGCGCGCTACGCCGCGTCCCCCTGCCGACTGACGAAGCTCAGCAGCAAACACCAGAAGCACAGCACGAGATTGAACAGTGGCAGCTGCAACGGTGACGGCAGCGAGTAAACGATGCATACCGCGGGCACCCACACGACCCAGGTCGACACCAACACCACCACCACCCTCCACGCCAACGGTCGTACCCGCAGCCGTCGACGGAGCTCAGTGCGTGAGAAGCCGCAGTCCTTCCAGAGAAAACAGATCGCCTGCGTGGGTGCTGCCCACAGCGGGTTGTAGATGAACTGATCCACGAACACCTTCTCGACCACGACGAGCAGAGTCGCTTCGGATCCGAAGAGCCACGCCTGCGCGCGGTAGAAGGCGTCCACCTCGGCCCCCTTCCAACACCAGAAACCGACGTAGAACAGCAGCTGTCGAAAAGCCTCTCGAGATGGAACGAGCTTGCTGGCCCACAACACCACGAAAGGGATCGCGCCACCAAACAGGGCCGTCGATGGTATCGAAAAGGCGTATCCCCAAGTTGCTTTCCACGCCCCCACCCGATCGAGCCCAGCCGCGAAGTCGGAACTCAGGTAGTACGCGCCAACGAAGGTCAGCGCGAAGAGCTGAAGCACGAGTCCAGGAACGAGGTTCGCTCGGACCCCTCGACGGATCAGGTGCAGTATCTCGGAAGACGCCAAATCCGGCGCGGCATAGCACGTTGTTGCTCCGGGCGGCTTGCGGCTCAGCAGCAGGCCGCCGATTGATCGCAACGGAGCCGCGTCGAAGCTCAGCGCGAAACGCCGACGCGCCGGACGCACCCGAATTCGACGTCCAAAGTCGCGGCAGCATCTTGCTGCACTCGAGTGCAGACGTCCGGACACAACTCGATCACGCTGGGCGCGGCCTCGTCGTCGAAGCGCCAGGCGTCGGGGACACTGCAGTCGGCACTGTAGCCCAGCGGCACGCCCTGTCCTCCGCTCGTCGCGCTGACGTTGACCAGCTCTTGGTCGAAGGTCTGCCCGGGCGGGGGCTCGGGGATCGTGATGTTGCAGCTCAGGGAGTTGCCGCGGATCGTGTCGATCACCTGGCGGAAAGCCACGTTCGTCTGCTCGGGATCGCCCGTGTCGATCAAGAACGCGCTCTCGGTGCCCCCCCGTTCGGCGATCAATTGCAGATTGGAGACGGAGTCGGGAGGATCGGGCTCTTCGTCGGTGATCGGGTTTTCAACCCCGATGACGTAGGTCGGAATGCGATCGGCCACCTCCGCAGCGACCGCCGCGACGTTGTCGATGTCGTCTTCTTCCTCCTCGCAGTCCTGAGGCATGCCGTCGGTCACGAGCACGATGGCGTAGACAGCGTCGGGTTCGGCCGCCATCTGACGTTCGACCTGATCGATGCTCCCGCGCAGCACGGCCATGGTCGGCGTTCCACCGCGCCAGTCGTCTTCACTCTGCGGGCTCACGGCGTCGATGGCGTCGCCGAACACGTTGGACGGCAGCTCCGTGAAATCCACGTCAGGCTCGCTGTAGCTCTCGACGCTGCAACGCTCCTCCTGCTCGGGAAAGAACGTCAGCGATGCCGACACCCCCGTGGAGCTGGTGTCGGACATGAACGCTCGGATCGCCGCCACGACGGGCTCCCACTTCAGCGTGCGGTCGTGATAGGGGCGATCACCTTTGCCCATACTGCCTGAAACGTCGAAGGCAAACGCGAGCATCACCGGCAATAGCGCCGACTGACGCGACTCCGAAGCGCATGCCTCGGCTTCGTCGGCGCCGTCCACCTCGCTCGACGCCTCGAGCAGCGGCTCCTCGGCGATCGGCTGCACCGGGCCCGGTTCCGAAGACGGCGCGCTCACGGCGTTCATCCCTGCCGACGGGCTGGCGTTGGGGTTGGTCGCGGCTGGGCGGGTTGCTGCTGGGCGGGTTGCTGCTGGGTTGGGCACGGCCGTGGGCCCAGCTTGGGCGGGTTGATTCACCGCTCCACCTCGAGGTCCCGACGACTCCCCGCACGCGCTCGGTGCGGAAAGTTGAAGGATGAGACACAGCAGCTTCGAGTTTCTCACGTGGTCTCATGCGCGAGCCCGCGATCCCGATCACGAGCCGCGAGTCATTCGCGAGCCCCCGGCAAACTTGGAACGAGAGCTGAACCCCGCGGGCACGCCTCGGCGTTCTTCGGCCGGGTGGGCACCGCCTCGGCGTGGCTCAGCCGGGCCCGTTTTGTCGCGCACCGCCGCGACCGAACTGGTAGCGTGCAGCGCGCATCATGAGCTCCGCCTTGATCCGCTTGCCGAGCCGCTTTCGTTCACTGCCGACCCTCGCCATTTGCCTGGCCGGAACCGCACTGTTTCTGAGCATCGTTTCAGAGAAGTACCCCGTGTCGGATTGGCTCGTGTGGGACACGCTGACCCTGCTGGGGCTGACCGCGATCCTCAACGCCTCGGCCGTCGGCAGTGGGCTGTTCGTGCTCACGCGTGTGTTCAAACTCACGCGGCTACCGCGCGTCGAAACTTGGGTCTTCAGCATGGTGCTCGGCCTGATCTGCTTGTGCCTACTGACGTACGCGTGCGGCGCCATCGGGGCCATCGGTCTGCCGTCGGTGATCGCCCTGCCCCTGGCTGGCCTGGTCGGAGCGTACCTCAGTCGAGAACACTGGGGTAGGTTGCTGCGCGCTCCGTCGCGACCGGCCCTGACGGGCTGGAGGGCGTGGCTGATGCGCGCCGCCGTCGCCTGGGCCTTGGCGAACATCGCGCTGATGTACCTGCAGGTGATGACCCCCGGCAGCATCAACTACGACGCGGCTTGGTACCACCTACCCCTGGCCCAAGACTACGCACGCGAGGGACGCATCGTGCCCTTCTACGGGGATTACAATCGAACCTATCCCCAACTGGCCAGCTTGATCCACACCTGGGGCTTCGCCATCCCCGGCCTGGCGACCCCGTTGCGATGGATCCTGGCGCTGCACGTCGAGTTCTC
>JBNKZR010000354.1:0-8039 GCA_050301735.1 Polyangiaceae bacterium
TGCGTTGGTGTCGTCAGTTGCGTTGGTGTCGTCAGTTGCGTTGGTGTCGACAGTTGCGTTGGTGTCGTCAGTTGCGTGATCGCCTCGGGTGTCGGTCGCGACATCTGTCGCTGTGGAGTCATCGTCGTCGCGTTTGGCTTGCGCGGATGGGTCGGTGTCGTGCTCCGAATCGCGAGCAGTGGCTTCGCAATCCTCTGCGTCAGCGGCCATCTCCTCGCAGTCGCTCGCACTCGCACCACGGTTGCTGTCGCGTGGGTTCCCCGACTCCGCTTGCGCGCACGCCACGACGAGCACGGGAACGATCAAAAAGCACAGCCCGGTGACCCTCATGCGCCTGGTATTACCGCGGGTGCGCCGCGGTCGCCATCCCACGGCGCGCGAAGTCGCTCGTCGCGCGCCGTGTAACGGCCCGGGGCTCGATGCGGTTGGCTGTTCGGGCTCAGCCGTCGCTGGGGGTCGACTCGCCCATGTCTTCGGTCGTTTCGGTGCCATCCGGCAGCGTCAAGACGCGGAAGTCGAACGAGCGACGGGGGCCTGCGACCGTGACCTCGATGGTCGTGGCGTTGACGCGGTCGAAGGAGAGGCTGAGCTGCTTGCCGAAGGGCGTGTCGAGGGTGTACTTGCCCGCTTGCGGTATGGGATCGACCCAACGCATCTCGACGTGGTCGATGTCGAGATCCCAGTCTCCGCTCTCGCCTTCCCAGCGCCGCTTGCCGTCGACGCTGAAGCCCTCGAAGATGCCGCCCTCGAGCGCCGCTTGCATGCGGTCACCACTGCCGACGCCCGTTCGTCCGTCGGACAGACGCGTCCACTCGGCGTTGTGCACCACGTGCCGGGTCTTGTTCTCGAGGTCCCACTCCACGGTGGCGCTGCCGTCGAGGTTGATCTGGCCGTTGGTGAAGCCTTCCCACACGTGGTCGACCTGCACCAAGTCCTCCTCGTTGCGCGCGACGTTGATGATGTGGCGACCTTCGAAGGTGTTACCCCGATAGGTGCAGTTGCCTGCGTTGGCGCCGTACTCGATGCTCAGTGTGGCTTGCCCGCCGCCAGTCTCGAGGGTGATCTCTGCGCACGGTAGCTGACTCTGTACGAACGTCCGCAGCTCTTCGGCGGCTGTCTCCACGGCGTCGCCGATGGTGAAGTTGGTGCTGATCTCGACGCTCTCGGAGGTCAGCGCCTGCGCTTGGGAGGCCACCTTGACCTCTTCGAGCGCCTCTTTGGCCTCCTCTTTGGTCAGTGCGCCACAGGCGCTGGTGGTGATCAGAAGGGCGGCCAAACAAGTTACTCGCTGGGGGGTCATCATCATCTCCGTCTTTACGATAGCGCTCCTCCGAGAGGAGGCGAGGGAAGCGTGCGGCAGGTGACCGCAGGCGTAGGTTGGGGTGGGAACTCGGCGTGCATCGACTTGGGGAGTGGGCTCCCTCGACGGCACTCGGACCCCCCACCAAAGCAGGAGACATGCCAACGCGAGGTCGCTTCTTTGCCGCTGCCGATAGGGCTGTTTTTTGGCGTGTTCGGAACAGGCAACCCCGGCGTGACGCGGCAAGGAGCGTTTCGGTGTCGTCTACAGGTCAACGCTTTCGGGACCGAGGTGTTGGCGTCGGCCAACACCCGGGCAGGCCCGTCCCTCCGCACGCATTCCACTTCCTCGGGCGCTGTCATCGCGCAGCTCGCCCAGCTCTGCAGGTGTCTGGGCTCAGCTCGCAGCCTGGCGGGAGCCATCGACGCCGTCGATCACCCAGCGGTTGCGGCCCGTCTGTTTGGCGCGATAGAGGGCCTTGTCGGCGTTTTCCACCAACGTGCTGAACTCGATGTTGCGGGGGAGGTCGGCCGCTGACCAGGTCTGACCACCGAGGCTCACGGTGACACTCACCTTCTCGCCAGCTGCGTCGAACAGCAGCGCCTCCACCGAGCTGCGCAATCGCTCGGCGACGATTTGAACGTGCGTCGCGGAGGCCCCAGGGAGCAGCACGACGAACTCCTCGCCGCCGTAGCGGCCGATGAAGTCCGTGTCCCGAACGTTGCGGGCGAGCTCTGCGGCGACACCCCGGAGCACTTGGTCGCCGAATGGATGTCCCAGGCGATCGTTGAGCTTCTTGAAGTGGTCGATGTCGAGCATCAGAATGCCGAGGCTGCTTACGGTTCGGAGCGAGCGGCTGACCTCGACACCCGCGCGTCGCACCAGCTCTCCGCGATTGGCCAGGCGCGTCAGCGCGTCCACGGTCGCGAGGTCGCGCAGCTCGCTCTCTTGAGACTGCACGTAAAGCTGCCGCTCCACGCGGGCGAGCAGTTCCTCGGAGAAGACAGGCAGCCGCACGAAGTCGGAGGCTCCTGCGTGAAAGGCGTTGACCAGGTCGCGGCGGGCACTCTGCGCGGCGAGCGCGATGACTCGCGTGCTGCCGCATTCCGGCGTGCGTTTGAGCGCGTCCAACACACGGTAGGCGCCCCGACGCTCCAGGCGGAAGTCCAACAGTAAGAGGTTGCAGGGGGCTTCGCGTACGCTGTGGAGGAGCTCGTCGATGTCGCCGAAGGCGCTGTGATGGTAGCCATTGCGTTGCAGGGCCGCATCGACCTGCTTTTCGAGCTCAGCATCTGCGGCGATGGAAAAGATGCGCTTACGCCGGTTCGAACGCACCCGATCGAGTAATGACGTTGCCAGTTGCTTGAGCGAACCCGGTTCGAAGGGTTTGACGAAGTACTCGACGGCACCTGCTTCCAGCGAGTGGAGCCGTTCGGTCTCGTCGTGCTTGGAGGAGATCATGATCACCGGAATGCCCATCGTCGCACTGTTGGCGTTGAGCATGCGGCAGACGCCATAGCCGTCGAGCTTCGGCATCTCGATGTCGAGCGTGATCAGATCTGGCTTGCGCTTGTGGATCTTCTGAATTGCGTCCAACCCGTGGGTGGCTTCTTCCGTCGAGACGTTGAGCTCCGAGAACTCTGCCAACACCTGACGTCGCAGCAGACTCGAATCGTCCACCACGAGGATGTGCGGCCTGTACTCGGAGTCTGCGTCCACTGTCCCCAAGCCCACCGGCACGATTGGGCCAGAACGTAAGTCCTCGGCTTCAGATTGGCGTGCATACCGGGGCGGGGCATAGCTCGTTTGAGGGGGGGATCCCCACGTCGGGGTCACGGCGGGACGCTCTCGCCCTGAAACGGAAACCGCTGGCAGGGCCAGTGACGAAATGCAGGGCAAAACCCTTGCGGGTGACGAGCAACGTGTCAGTCGATGCAGCGCGCGGGCGCAGGAGGCTGCCCGACGCAGCTCACCACTCGATACCCACGAAGACGGGCTCCGGCTGTAGGCGGACGCGGAACACGTCCCATACCCGGTCGCGAACGCTGCGAGCGAAATCGACGACTTCGGAACTGGTCGCACCCTCGTGAGCGACGACACACAGTGTGTGCTTCGTCGACAGGCCCACGTTGCCGTGTCGATGGCCCTTGTCGAAGCCGGCGTGCTGGATGAGCCAGGCGGAGGGCACTTTGACGCTGCCGTCCGTCTGAACGTAGCGGGGAGGTGAGTCCGGACCCGTCCGCTCGAGCAGTTGCTCGAAGTCCGCGGCACTCAGCACGGCGTTGACGAAGAAGGAGCCGCAGCTCCTCCCGTTGGGATCGTCGGGGTCGAGTAGCATCGACTTGCTGCGGCGGGCATCGAGCACGAGTTGTCTGGCGTCCAGCAACGACGGCTGAGTGAGCTTTCTCTGATGGGCAAGACGTTCGAGCTCCGCGTAGTGGAGCGAGGGGGCGGCGCCCGGCTGCAGCTCGAACTCCACCGAGAGCACGACGTAGCGTCCAGCGTCGCCGTGTTTGAAGCGACTGCTGCGGTAGGCGAAGTGGCAGTCGGCGTTGCTGAGCTCGACCTCTTCGAGGCTCTGGCGATCCAGACAAGTCACGGCGCGGATGACCTGGCAAACCTCTTGGCCGTAGGCACCGACGTTCTGGATCGGTGTTGCCCCCACCGACCCCGGGATGCCGCTGAGGCACTCGATGCCAGCCAGGTCGAGGTGGCAACAGTGGTCGACGAAGTCGTCCCAGGTTTCACCGGCGGCGACCCGCCAGCGCTCGACTCCGGGGCGGTCGGACTCGAGCCGCTCGCGGCCGCGAAGGGCCATCTCGAGCACCAGACCGTCAAACGAGCCGTCAGTGAAGACCACGTTGCTGCCGCCACCGAGCACGACGACGGGTAGGGACTGGCTGTTGGCCCACGCGAGTGCCTCCCTCAGTCCGTCGAGGCTCGTCGCCTCGCTGAACCAACGAGCTTGCCCGCCGGTCCCCAGACTGGAAAGCGGAGCCAACGGCACTTGCCGACGGAGGTGGCGAGGAGGATTGGGGCACACCCCAGCGTTATGCCGCAACCCCGCAATCGTCCCAAGAAAGCCCGCAATAGGGCGGGAAAACCTGCCGTCTGGGCTCCCGCCTGGTCGCTCGGACGGAGGCGACCCAGGCGCCGACGAGCACAATCGACTCGCCTCTCGTCGTCAATTGTGGCGTTTCGATTGACCGTGCTATGAAGCCGGGTCGAGCCGTTGGGCTCGCGTCAACGGATTACGACGGTGAACCTCGAAACGAAGCTGTGCGCGGCAACTGAGCGAAATGCAGAGGCTGGCGGCGGGAGCGACAAGTGCTTCCCCAGCGTGGCGTTCCTTCGTTCCAGCGAGGCCCGTTGCTCACCATCAGAAGGACACGATGACCTTTACCGAAGCTGCGGTGCACGTATTGCGCCTCGTTGGAAAACCCCTCCATTATAAAGAAATCACTGACATCGCGATCGAGAAAGACTTGCTGAGTCACGTTGGCAAGAGCCCAGAGGTTACCATGGGTGCCCGGCTCGCCGCGGTCGTCAAAAAAGGGGGAGAAGAGAACCCGCTGACACGGGTCAAGCCAGGCGTTTTTGCTCTCGCCGATTGGGACGAAAGCACGATCGAGACGGGCTTGGCGGATAGAACCCCGGCCTTGAAGAAGCTCGCCCAGGCCGAGGCCCAAGCTGCGGTAGCTTCCGAGGACGACACTGCGGCGCCCGAGTCCGAACCCGATCAGCCGTCGACGGTGAGCTTTCCCGTTCCCCCCAAGCTGGAGGAAGAAGAGGGCGAAAGCATGGGCGAGGACGAGATCGCTCGCGCTGAGCTGACGGCCGCCGCCAACGAGATATTCGCCCCCGAGGACGACGACGACGAGCCCATCCTCGGCCGGGACGACGAAGACGAAGAGCGCGCAACGGACGACGACGACACGGACGACATGGGGGGCAAGCGCCGTCGTCGTCGGCGTCGTCGTGGCCGAGGCGGGGACAAAGACGAGGATGACTTGCCGTCCTACACCGTCTCCGAGGCGTCCAGCGACGTCGCGGTCGAGGTGGATGGGGGCAGAGATCGTTCGGAGCGCGACCGAGACCGTTCGGAGCGCGACCGAGACCGTTCGGAGCGCGACCGTGATCGCGATCGTCCGGAGCGTGACCGTGATCGCGATCGTTCGGAGCGTGACCGTGATCGTTCGGAGCGTGACCGAGATCGAGACCGTTCGGAGCGCGACCGTGGCGAGAAGGACTCCCGTGATCGGCGTGGGCGCAACGGCGACGAAGCGCCCGAGACTTTGGCCGAGGCCGCGGAGCTCGCTCTGGGCGGCTTCCGGCGTTCCGGTGGCGCCTCGACGAAGCAGCTGGCAGAGGCGATCTCGAAGCGCCATCGGCAGTTCAACGATGGGCAGTTGAGTCAGTGGCTGCTAGCGGCCTGCCGCGCAGAGAACTTGCGGCGCCAGGCAAACGGGCAACGCCATTGTTTCCGCTTCTCCGGCAACGGCAGGATCGCGCTTTGGGAGTGGGTCGTCGACAAAGACCAGGCTCGGCTGGAGCGGGACGTCTACGCAGCAGTGGACAAGTACGCCGAATTGGCTCGGCAGCGTCTGTTGCGGCGTCTTGCGGACCTGCCAGGTCGTGCCTTTGGCGAATTCGCGGTGCTGCTGCTGGAGTCGCTCGGCTTTTCCCAGTTCAAGACCGTCAAGATTGCCACGGCCAACAACTCCGAGTTGACGCTCAGCGCCGTGCAGAAGACGGCGGTGGGTGAACTGCCGGTCGCCGTGATCATTCGCAAAGACAATCGGGACTTGGGACGCGAGCAGGTGGTGGCATTGCGTGGCTCGCTGCATCACTACGGCAACGTCGCTTTCGGCGTGTTCGTCACCACCGGGCAAGTGATGAGCGGTGCCCGCGACGAAGCGGCGTCACCCGGCGCGACCCCAGTGCAGTTCCTCGATGGAACCCGCATCGCGGAGCTCTGCGAGCGAACGGGCGTGGGTGTCGTCAAGCAGAACGTCGAAGTGGCCCTGCCGGACATCGAGCTCTTCGACTCCTTGAGGTCGAGCTGAGGCCGCGCTCGTCGGAGCCGTCGATGTTGGAGCGCGTCCGTCGTCTTTGCTGGCACGGGCTGCTGGCGGGCCTCGGGGCGCTCAGTAGCTGGGGCTGCTGCGCTTTCGGCGCTTGCGCTCCGCCGTCTCAGTTCCCGACGGCGGCCGAGGCGCTCGCGTCAGTGCGACAGGAGCACAGCTGCAGTCGTGGCATTCGCGGCGAGGCACGGCTCGACTACTTCGACGACAACGGGCGGCTGCGAGTCAAGACCTTGTTCTTGGCACAGCACCCGGAGAACGTGCGCATGGATCTCATCAGTCCCTTCGGGGGCACGTTGGCCACGCTCACGGCTGACGGCAAGACGTTCACTTTGCTCGATATCCGCGAGAAGGTGTTCTTCGTCGGGCCCGCAGCACAGTGCAACGTCGAGCGCTTCTTGAGAGTGCCCGTGCCGCCAGCGGTGTTGGTGCAATTGATGGCCGGTGAGGCACCCATCCTCGTGCACGAACCAGAGCAAGTGAGCATCGATTGGCGCGGTGGCCGCTACGTGATCGAGATCGCGAGCCTGCACGGTGCACGTCAGGAGATCGAACTCGTGCCGCGCGACGAGGACTGGGAAAAGCCGTATTCGGCGCAGCGGCTACGGGTCATCGGTGTGATGGTGGAGCAGGGTGGGGTGGAGCTGTATCGAGCGGAGCTCAAGGACTATCGACCTGCCGAAACCGCGGGGCCTCGAGTCGACCCTCTGGGCATTGATGACGACGTGCCCCCGAGTGGGCCGCCCTGTCACGCGGAGATCCCGCGACGCGTGCGTTTCGTCGTGACGCTTTCGGACCGCGACGTCGTGTTCGACAACGAGGAAGTGGAGCACAACCCGCCGCTGATCGACGGTGTGTTCACTCAGCAGCCGCCAGGCGGCGTGCGGATCCAGCGCTCGATGTGTGAGTGAGAGTCGCGGGCGACGTGAATTGGGCGCTGCTAGCCTTCGTTCAACGCCGCGAGGATCTTGCCGGGGCAGTCGCTGATGATCGCGTGCACGCCCAAGTTGGACAGGGCACGAGCTGCCCCGGGGTCGTTGACTGTCCAGGTGTTGATGGGGTACGGGGCCAGCCGCGTCGCCACCGCGGGGTGGCGCAGTAGAAGCTCTGCCGGCGCATGCACGGCCGTGCACCCGAGCAGGCGTGGCCAGGTGGGGTAGGCCAAACAGGCATGCTGGGTAGAAAACAAGAACCCGCTCGGGATCTGGGGCGCGGCCTTGCGAAAGCGTTGCAGGAGCAGCGGATGAAACGAAGAGACGATCACTTCGTCGTCTCGCGTCTGCAGCTCTCGCAGCAGATCCGCTGTCGCTTGCGCCACGCGATCGCGGCGCGCCGCAGCGGTTTTCAATTCGATGTTGATGAACTGAGAGTGCTGCCGTGCCCAGTGCAAGACTTCCGTCAAGCGAGGGATCTTGTGCTCTCCGACCAGGCGCACCCGGTCGAGCTCTTGGCTGCTCATCTGGCGCACGACACGCCGATCCCGGCCCTCGGTGACGCGAGCCAGATCGAGGTCGTGCACGACGAACAGGTGGCCGTCAGAACTCAGCTGAACGTCGAGCTCAGAGCCTCGAGCGCCCTCCTGCCGAGCGAGCTCGAAGGCGGCGAGCGTGTTTTCCATTGCCGCGTGGCGGGCGCCACGGTGGCCGAGAACCCAG
>JBNKZR010000355.1:0-8018 GCA_050301735.1 Polyangiaceae bacterium
CGGGACGCAGCAGCTGAGCGTGAACGCGGCGTCCCAGCGGAGCTCCTCGAGCGCCGCGTCGACGTCGACGTGGGCGTGCACGAAGGTGACCAACAGTGGCATCGGAGGCAGTGCGCTCAAGCGCTCGTAGGTGTCCTCAACTCGAGCCCGGTGGAAGGAGAAGCGCTCTACCGCATACTCTTGCTGCCAGTTGGAGACGAGCGCCACGTTCACCTCCGGGTCCACACTGATGTTCTGTGCGCGCGTCTTCAGTGCGAACAGAGCCGCGGTGCGAGCATGCGCGCCATCTCCCACGTGAAGCACCCGAAACGGCCCTACGCGTGGGAAATGTGGCCGCAGATGAACGAGTGCGGAGAAACTCTCGGTCATTTCCTTCGCAGGCTTGGTCGCGTGCGCAAACAGGGGCCACAACGCCTGAAAGCTCTGCCTGCGCATCAATCGATCGAGGTAACCCCCATGGGGTGCAGCTGAGGCTTCGGTGAGGAGCACCGAAGCAGTCTAGCGCCTAAGCGAGCCCGACACGACGGCAATCGCAGGCTGCCGGTACGCCGGAGGACTTCGTCCGCGAGTTCACTCCTCGCAAAGCGCGCGCACGGACGCATCCCGCTGCTGCGCGCTCCAGAACCGCACGATGTCCTCCACCGACTCGCGTTCTCGCAGCAACGTGAATCGACTTTGCGCTGCTCGGCTTCGATCGCCGTCTGCGCTCGCGGCCGCGTAGCCCAGAACACGCGGCATCGAACGACTACAATGTCGAGACCAGAGGCTCAGCGTGTACGCTCCTACGTCCCGCATCAATATGTAATCCCCAGCCTCGATGCGGGGCAGAGAAACACTCTGCTCGATGACGTCGGAGAAACACAGCGGACCGGCGAGACTAACTGGCTCGCACTCACCTGCCTTGGGATGGCCCTCGCCGTCCAACACGGCGTACTCGTGCTGCCACTGCGATGGTACGTACACCTCCCGCAGCAGGAAGTCTGCGCCAAGGTGCAGGATGGCGATGTGTCGGCCTGCGTCGCGTTTGACGTATTCGACGCGGGCGACGGCGAATCCGACCCCCGCCTGCAACGCCCGACCGAACTCGGTCACGATGCGTCGCTGTGACCCGAACAGCCCCGCAGCCTCGCCACGCAGCGCGCGCACGTACTCTTCGAACGACGGCTTGGGCGGATCCGGGCGGTATTCTGTCGGCAGCCCACCTCCAATGTCGACCCAACGCACGGGACTGCTCTTGCGAACCGCGTCGATCCGATCGCACACATCCAGCGCCGCCCGAGCCCCAGCGATCAGCAGCGGTAGCTCACATCCCTGAGAGCCCACGTGCACGTGAATGCCCTCGAGCCAATCGAAGCGACAGAACGCCTCGAGCAAGCGATCGCCATCGGACCTCAACGAAACGCCGAACTTGGAATCGCGCGTCCCAACACTGGTCGCGGAGATGGTCCCCGCAGCGATTTCCGGGTTGATGCGGAGACCGACACCGGAGCGCGACGAGACTGTCTTCCGAAGCTCAGCGATGCGTTCGACTTCCTCCAGACTGTCCGCGTTGATGGTGACCCCACGCGTCAGAGCGAAGGCGAGCTCTGCTCGTGTCTTGGCAGGCGAGTCGTAGACGATCCTGTCCGCGTCGCATCCTGCGGCCAAGGCCAAGTGAACTTCCTCGATCGATGCAGCCTCGAGCCCAGCGCCCAACGCCACCAACCGTCGCAAGACTTCGAGCAGAGGATTGGCCTTGATCGCGACCGCGTGCAGGGCGTGCGCAGGAAAGCACGCTGCCAAGGTTCGCCAGCGCTGCTCCATCTTGGAAAGGTCGTGAAAGAGCAAGGCGCTGTCGACTTCTCGAAGGTAACCGGCTGCGATCGAATCGCGGAACACGGCCGCAGCGCCATGCACCGAGATCCGAGCGTATGGATCCTCCGCGTCGGCTCCAAGCCCGCGTCGGCTCTCGTCGGTCGCGTTAGCCACCTGCTCTAGACCTCTCTCAATGCGTCGAAGTTCTTCGCGATCCATTCCACCTTCAGAACCGCACCCTTCACCCGGTGCTCAAGCCATTCTAGGCGTTCCTCCAGGGTATGACCACAATGCCGATCCGTCCCGACCATGGTGACGACGGCCGCTCCCAATGCCAGGCGAAGCACCGCAGGTTGAGTACCCGTACCATCGAAGACGGGTTGTCCTATGTGATAGCTGGACCGCAACAGCTGTCGCTCGGCTTCGCTCGCATCTGGAGCCATCGACGAGACGTCACGGTTCAGCAAGAACGCGACGCGACGCAGATCCGCCTTTCGTAGGAACGTCTCCGCTCCGGCCTGGGTCCGCACGCGAAACGGGAAGACGGTGGTCTTCGACTCCAGAAGGCGCTCACTCGCGTCGGGCAGGCGCGCTGGCTCGACGAAGTCGAGCTCCAGCCAAGCAGAGGCGCTCACTGCTCGAGGAACGAAATCCTCGAACAGCCGCAAGATCGCGAAGCGCGCGGAGCCACTCACGGCGTAGTAGCGTTCGAAGGCGTGCTCGGCAGCGGCCCAACGCAGGAGCAGTCCCAAGTTGTACGACTGATGGAGCTGCCTGGCAAAGCTCCGCCAAGAAGCGGGAAGTTCCCACGCGCTGAAGTAGGCGCCGAACTCGCGCGGGATGGGTGGCAGGTGAATAGCGCTTTCGGCCAGACGCTTCGGAACGAGTAGCGCACCAGAAAACGGAGGCCCGCCGTAGAACTTCGAGCCTGTGAACAGCACCATGAAGCCTTCTTGCAGGATCTCGGCGAGCCCGCGCCGACTGACACGACCCTGCGCGGCATCGACGACGATGTCGACGCTCTGCCCATGGCGTTTGCGAATTCTCCGAGCGGTGCTCAAGCTGGGGGCGTGAACTCCGGTCTTGCTGTGGGCGACGACGTGCAGCAGGACGCGTTGCCCCTCGGACAGTGCCTGCTCAACCAGAGCTTCGATTTCGCTGTCGATGTCCGCCGGCTCTCGAACGCGACCGTCGACGGTTCGCAGTTGAACCGCGTCGACCGTGACCAACGACGCCACCTCGCCAGCGACGGGAGTACCAGGCTGCACTCTCTCGCCGTGGGGAGCCAACACGTCGAAGTGCAGGCCACCCGCAGCCCACTCGGTACCGGATCCAACTTCGCGAGGCCCGACGACGATGTTGCGGAGAGGTCGCGTTCGCTCCCCCAGTGCCAGTAGCAGCGCCAAGTATTCGGCGTCGGTCCCCGACGGTGTCAACGCGACTTCGACGCCGTCGAGGCGGTCGAGATCGAGGTGATGGCGGATGCCTCTGACGATGCGAGCGTAGCCTCTTCGTACCTCTCCATCCAAGTCGCCTCTGCGTGCAGCGACCCGCAGTCGCTGATGTTGCTCCACCGCAGCTTCGTAGACCACTGGCAACGGCGAAGACGAGGTGCAGGAGCCGAAGGGAAGTGCGGCTCTCGGGTACGGCCGGCAACCATAGCGATTCATCGTAACGTCGGTCACCTGCGCCCGACTATCAGAACCCCGGAGCAGTAGCTCCTCGGTAGTGAGCTGCCAAGGAGCGTCGTCGAACACGGCGACCGGGTGCATCATCTCGACCTCTCCGGGGCACAACAGACCACGCTCGAAGCGAGCTCCGCGAGCGCGGCAGGCTCGGCACCCAAGGCCCACGCCGTGGCCACCGCAACGATCACCTCCCGCCGCTCGGCATCCGTGCCCGAGAGACGCCCCAGGTGGGTCGCCCCCTGCCGGCCCGCCCGCGCCACGAGTTCACCTTCAGCGCGGATCACGACGGCGCGACCTGCGGCATCGAGGTGCTGTTCGAGTTCCTCACTCGAATCGTCCGCCACGCACAGGATCGTGTTGGACGGGTCGGCCTGGGACGGGCATGGGGCGCCCGCCCAACGCACGAACTCCGGAGCAAGGGCAGCCACCACGTCCGTGAGAGGGCCGGGCACGGCTTCGGCCTCTGCGAAGACAACGACGTCGCACCAATCGAGTCCCAAGCCCTGATCTCGCACCTCGGCCAGCGTGGGTTGCAGCAAGAGACATCGCGTTGCGGGGTCGAACAGCCCCATCTCGCAAGCGTGAAGCCAGCTCGGACGTCCCTTCCCGACGGCGTGCTCAGCGACGAACACGGCATCACGCTCGACGCGCGCGACGGTCTTTTCACCAAGGAGGCGACCGACGAGCGCCATCAGCCCACGGGAAGCACCGATGAAGACCCCAACGGGAACACGACCATCGCTACCGTCAGGAACGAGCCATTGCACGAACCGCTCCGCAACGTAGCTGTTCGTCTTGCCGTCGCTGATCATGTGCAGCATCAAGCTCGGTTGATAGTTGACCTCACAAATGCCGCCCCCCGTCTCCAAATACGAACGACTCGGATCGGGCAGTAGGAAGTCGACACCACAGACGTCGATCCCCGCAATCCGAGCAGCACGGCGCGCCGCCTCGATGTTGTCGGGGTGAACGGCAGCGGTCACGTCCAAGGTCGTGCCGCCATTTGCCACCGACCCCAACTGCACGACCTCTCCCGGCGCGGGGACTGAGTCCGCATGATGCCCCTGGCGTGCGAGCACCCGCTGCGACTCATCGTCGAGCTTGTACACTTTGAGAGTGCGCGGCAACCCGTGCCGACGTTCGCGCTCGGCATTCACCGCCTCGACCAGATGTCGTATGGACCGCTGGCCGTCGCCCTCGACGCAGGGGGCAACCCGCTTGGCTGCGGCTACATACTCGCCGCCGATGAAGAGCAGACGATAGTCGTCACCTGGCAAGTACTCCTCGACCGCCACCTTGGGTCCGAACACCTTCGTCGCGCGGACGTACCCGCGCTCCACTTCGCCATCGTCGTTCAGGTTGGCGCTGACGCCCCGCCCTCCAGAGCCTCGCCACGGCTTGGTCACGACCGGAAAACCTATCTCGTGAGCGGCGACGACCGCAGCCGCCGAGTCGGTTGCAATCAGCTGACGAGCGACAGGAACACCCATGCTTCGGTACAAGCGGTTGGCCAAAGGTTTGTTAGAGGTCGTCTGCGCGTGCACGCGTGACGTGCTGCAGGTAGTCGTCAGATCGCACCAACACTGGCGTGCGCCGACGCCCAGACGAAAGATGTCCGGCGCCCGACCAACCCGACTCCAGGGTATCCCGCGCCGTCCCGCCGCGCGCACGATCTCGTGTCGCTCCGGAGCCGGAAGGAAGCCGTGACAGAAGACCTCGAACGCTCGGCGCTCTTCCGACAGACCACGAGACAAGCTCTCCGGTTGGCTGGACACGGCCGACGAGACTATTCGCGCGGCCAGCTCGATCGCCCGAGCAGACACTT
Source organism: Polyangiaceae bacterium (assembly GCA_050301735.1). Lineage (GTDB taxonomy): Bacteria > Myxococcota_A > Polyangia > Polyangiales > Polyangiaceae > SZUA-265. Next base: position 5,308 of record JBNKZR010000355.1, read on the forward strand.
CGGGGAAGGCCGAGGTAACCCAAGCCACGAATACAGTATCCGTCTTCGTCTCGGTGCCCGACTCGCGCTTTGAGAGCGCCCGAGCGAGTTCCACCGTGCCCCCCTGCTCGTCGCCACACCCAACTTCAGCCAGAAGCAGCAAGGCGAGGTCTTTGATGACCTCGGCCACGGTCAGCGCGTCGCTCCGTGCAGTAGGCGGAGCTTCCTCGGTCCAAGCCGGGACACATGCCGCCAGCCGGCGGGTCCAGTCCGAGGGCAATCCCGGGCTCGCAGCCAGGCGCGCTTCGATGCCGCAGACACTGCGAGGTGCGAACTGGTTCGCGCCGCGGCGACGAAGTAGATCGCTCAACTGCAGAGGACTCTTCCTTTCGAACAGTTTGATTGGAGCGAGGTCTCTAGAAGTACCCTCTGGCTTCGATGGCGGAGAGGACCAACACGAGAACTCCTCCGGACGGAACTCCGAGAGAGCCCTCGCCAGCGCCAGAAGATTGTGCTGGACGTTGTCCACGCGAATCACGTTGTTGTAGCAAGTGGTTCGGACACCACCCTGCACCTGCTCCGCATCGGCAACGTAGTAGTCGTCTGCGCGATCTCGGTACACCAGCTGCGAGACGCTGCGCAAGCCTCGACAGATCGCGAGACGATACCGCTCCTGACGCCCGCGGTCGCCCGTGTCTCGCGCCACGCAATACGCATCCACGAGCCCCTCCAGGTATACGCCCGTCGAAGAGGCGTGAGGCGGACCAAACGGGCGATTGACGTCGTAGAAGCGACCGGCGCACTCTGGCGCCGCGGGCACTGGCCATTGCTGCATGGGGAGCAGCCAATCGTTCATCTCCAGGATGAACGACGCGAGCTCCGGATCGCGAGTCTGCTGGAAGACTCGGTAGTAGGCCTGCGTGTGCCAAGGAATGAACGCGGGATTCTGATTTCTTGGTTGCCGGTGCCAATCTCGGTAGTACCGGAAGGAAGTCATGAAACGTTCGAGCACAGCCTGCTCGCCCTTTTCAGCGTAGCGAACGGCCCACGCCAGCAAGGCTTCGCCCGGATAGTAGTTCTGTTGATCGTTCCTATCGCTCGGACGAAAGAACGTTCGAAACTCTCCGGTCGGCTGCCACGCATGGTCGATCGTGCGCCAAAGACTGGCTTCGACCTCCGAGTACTTGTCTCGGTCATCGTGCTCGACGATGGATAGAGCTGCCAGCGCTACCGCCCCCAACTTCACCATGCCGTCGTATTCGATCAGACCGAAGCCGTTTTCCGCTCGGTAGTAGTGTTCCAGATTGTACTGGATGTTGCAGTCCACCAGACTCGACAGGTCCTCGTCTGCCGCAGCCCGGGCCGCACGACACAAGGCCCACGTCGCCATCCATTGGCGGATCATGTTGTTGCCCGACGCTTGTTCTCGGCATCGACTGGGCAGATAGAGGTAGCGCATGCGCCCGGTCGCATCGACACTCGCAGTGAGATAGCGAAGGAGCAATGCGTGCAGCTCCTTCACGTGCCGAACGTCGATCTCGTCAGGGTTCACCAACCGAGCTCCCCGCCGCAGTGGGTAGACTGCTGGGCGCGGCTCGAACGTCAGCAAGCCCTCGCTCGCTCGAAAGCGGCGAATCGCGATCCCACCCCGCACATGCTCGAACGGCACACCGTGACGCTCGGCGAAGCTCAGTATCAGGTGTTCAGCATTCGCGTTGCTAGTGACGGCTGTCAGCGGCGCGATCCGCTCGACGACTGAATCGTGACGAAACTCGAAGCCCAGCACTCCGCGAAACCGATCCGCATTGAGCGAACGCCACTCACGGTCGGAGCTCACGTCGACCGGTGTGAAGTCGGAGCACAGCGAAAACTCGACCGTCAATTGGGCGAGGTCGGCAGCAGGCGGCAGCTTCTTCTTCAACTCAGTCGCCGCTGCTTCCAAGCTCGCCAATTGATCAGCCTCCTCCGTCCAAACGCGGTGCAGCGGCAGGCCGCGATGTCGAAGGCACGAAAATACCGGCCCCGATCGTGCGCGCAACGGGGCACGGACGGCTTCACTCGGCGCGCTCTCCGAGCCCCGAATCGCTTTAGCCAAGAAGTGGCCAACCTCCTGAACAGCCTGCGCTTCAGTCCCCATGACAGGAGGCTCGGAGGGCAGGACATTCCGGCATGAGCAGCTAGTAACCGCGCTCCGATTTTCGGGGCGCATCTTTTGACATCGCGATCGATCTGCAACCGTGCACCCGATCGAACGAGGTCGAACGAATCAAGGGCGACAGGAACGATGCGATCTCGTGCATTGTGTTTTCAAGCTCTCACCTCGTTTGCTCGCGCTTCGACGCCTGCTCACCCGCAACACGGACACTATCGAGAAAACCAGGCTTCACCGGCACTCGATGTCGGCGTGCGGCTGTCTGCTTCGTGTATCAAGACGGCCGTGCGGCCATCATCTGCAAGCTCAACACCTCGAAAGAAGATCGCGACAGCACAGCTCGTGCGCGCTTCCAGAAGGGTCAACAGCTCCAACAACCCAGGGAGAAATCGAGATGAAGTTTCGCAATCGCAAGTTATTTGGGCCAATTCTGCCGGTCGTGCTCGTCGCCGCCGACCAGCCATGGATGCGGCCGGCAACGCTCCGCTCGCTGGTCGAACGCTTCGACGGCCGGCCGGTGGTGCCGCGGGAGGACGGGCACTTCCAGGTGACCTGCGCCGTCTACCCGCCTTCGCTGGCC
>JBNKZR010000356.1:0-8004 GCA_050301735.1 Polyangiaceae bacterium
GTGCTGCTCTGGCAGGAGTTGCCGCTTGCAAGCGAGCAGGAGCTGCACGCGTCTGGGTCAGCGCTCGTTCGTTTCGGGACGACCTGCCCCCCGAGCAATGGCCACATGTCGAACAGTTCGAACGTCTCGGTGCACAACCCATCGCCTGGGCGGGCGGCGAATCTTCGGACCTGGAGGAGACCTTGGCCAATGCCTCGATGATCGTGCAAGCTACGAGCGCTGGGATGTTGGGCAAGGGTGGTGGCGAAGAGCTGGCGGAGCGCATTCCGTGGCAGCGGTTGCGTTCGGACGTGTTTCTCTACGACCTCGTCTACAATCCCCCAGTGACACCATTCTTGGAGCGGGCTCGGGCGTTCCAGCTCCGGTCGGAGGGGGGCCTGTCCATGCTGGTGGGTCAAGCCGCGGCTGCCGTCGAGATTTGGCTGGGCGTGTCTGCACCCCGAGCGGAGATGACTGCTGCGGCTGAACGCATGTTGCATGGAATGAAGGAATGAGGCTCGACGTCTGGCCCACGGTCGACACTCGTGGCGAGCTCGAACCGGCCGAGGGGGAGTGGCTACACACGAACGGCGCTGGCGCGTATTCGATGAGCACGCTGGCGTTGATGCACACGCGTCGCTTTCATGGCCTGCTTGTTGCCGCGCTCAGCCCTCCGTTGGATCGCTACGTGATTCTCAGCCACGCGGAGACGACCGTGGAAGTGGGGCGCCGCGTCTACAGTCTGTCGACCCACCAGTTTCCGGACATCGCTCCGACACCCGGCTACCGACTGCTCGAGGAGTTCGCTCAGGACCCGCTGCCGCGCTGGAGGTATCGCTTCGGCAACGGGCACTTGGATAGAACTCTCGCGCTGGTGCGTGGGCGCAACGCCCTGGTGCTTTCGTATACCTGGCACGGCAAGTCGCCGGTCAAGCTCAGTGTGCGCCCGCTGCTACCCATGCGGCCGATTCACGACTTGTGCAGCGAGCAGGCCGGGGTGGCTCAGAAAGTCACACTGCGGCGCGGCGAAGTATCAGTGCAGCCGCTCAACGACGTGCCGCCACTCGTGTTCGGCCACACGGGTATGTTCATGGGATCTCCGGATTGGTGGCGTCGCTTCGAGTATCCGGAAGACCGGCGTCGGGACGTTCACTACCAAGAGGACCTCTGGACGCCCGGAACGTTCGAGGTCGTGCTCACCCCGGGGGAGCCGAACTACCTGACCGCGGCTCTGGAAAACTCGCTTTCCGGCAATCCTGCGGACGCGATGGCGCACACTCGGCAGATGTTGCTGGCGTTGGATCCCGGAACCGAACATCCGCTCGAAGTGCGGGCGCTGAGCGTGGCAGCGGAGCAGTTCCGCGTGCCAGAGTGTCGTCGCCCGGGGGTGATCGCCGGCTACCCCTGGCTCGGAATGCGCAGCCGCGACACGCTGATCGCGTTACCGGGACTGTACTTGGTCAATGGTTTGGTGGCTGATGCCATCAACGTCGTTCGAACCACGATCAAACATCGAATCGACGGTTTGTTGACGACGCACGTTGGCGAATTGGGGGCCGAAGAAGAAGTCGCCTGCGTGGATTCCAGCTTGTGGTTCTTCGATGCCGTTCGCCAGTTGCGAAAACACGCCCTGGACCCGGAGTTCGTCCGTTCGGAACTATTCGTCGTGATGCGCGACGTGTTCGAACGTGTGCATCGAAGCCCACATGACCTCGTGTGGTTGGACGAGTCGGGGTTGCTGGTACTGCGAAGTGACGAAGCCCCGCTCACCTGGATGGATTCACGGGCTCGCGGTAGCTTGGTGACGCCGCGCCACGGGATGACCGTGGAGATGCAGGCGCTGTGGTCGCGGGGTTGCGATACGCTGGCGGAAGTCGCGGAGGAGTTGGGGGAAGACGAGCTCGCAGCGCGGGCCCGGGCTGCCCGGGATGCCACCCGAAAGGCCTTTGCCGAGCGATTCTGGTGCGAGAGCACCAAGTACGCTTTCGATCTGATCAGCGATCTGGACGGCAGAACTGACGACTCGATCCGTCCCAACGCCGTGATCGCACTCGCCGTGGACCCGGAGCTCTTCGAGTCGTGGCAAGCAGCCGCGATCGTCAGCCAGGCGCGCGAGCGTTTGCTCACGCCCAAAGGGCTGCGCACCCTCATGCCAGGACACCCGGAGTACGTCGGCTACTACGAGGGCGGCATGGAGGAGCGACGAGCCGCCTACCACCAGGGGGTCGTCTGGGGCCACCTGCTCGGCGCGTTGGCTCGCGCAGCCGTGCGCGTATCGCCCAACGACTTCGAGCTGCAGATGGACATTCGTGAGTGGGTCCGAGAGGCGATGAAAAATGGTTCGGTTCTCGGGCAGATCGCTCAGGTTGCGAGCGGCGACTACCCTCACGATCCCGGCGGATGTCCCGCCCAGGCCTGGAGCGTCGCGGAACTGCTACGCACGCTGAAAACCGAACTCGCCTCCTGACGCTCCGCCGACCCCGCGCTCGAAAACGCGATCGCGCGGCGCCAGGCAGGGTGTGCGTCGAATTGAGCTTGTGACACCATAGGGGCCGTCGTTGTGAGAAAGTCCCGCAATCTCAGCGCGCTGGGGTACCGGCGCATCGTCTTGGCCCTAGTCACCCTGGTGGTGGTCCCAACCACGCTCCTGTTGACCGTGGGTGCCGTGCTCCTGTTCTTGGGCGAGGCGAAGGTCAACGTGCTGATGGGCATTTTGGTGCTCGCGTTCAGCGGCGCCGCCGGCACGGGCATCGTCCTGGTTTGGGTGTTCGTCAAGCGCGAAGCCAACCTGTCGGAGCTGCAAAACGACTTCGTGTCAAAAGTCTCCCACGAGCTGCGAACGCCATTGACGTCGATCCGCTTGTTCGCGGAGACGCTGGCCCTGCGGCGAGGGGATGCCGAGTCCGAGCGCAAGTGCATCGATGGCCTACAACGAGAGGCCACCCGCCTGCAGACCTTGATCGACCGCCTCCTGGATTGGGGCCGCATGGAGAGCGGGCATCGTGAGTTCGACATTCGCGAGTCGGACGTGGACGCGATCGTGGCGGACGCGGTGGCTGCCGTCGAGCCCGTGCGCGAGCACCTGAACGCCACGATTCACGTGGAGGTGCCCAAGGGGCTACCTCCCATCATGGTCGACCGAGCTGCCTTGAGTGACGCACTACTCAACCTGTTGACGAATGCCTGCAAATACGGCGGTCAACCCAGCTCGATCCAACTCCGAGTCGCCGACACGGTGGGCGACAAACTGCGCATCACCGTCTCAGACAACGGCAAGGGCCTGCCCGTCCACGAGCACAGTCGCATCTTCGAGAAATTCTATCGCGTCGACGATCGCTTGGCTCGGGAACAAGAGGGGAGCGGACTTGGTCTGGCGATTGTCAAACATGTCGTACGAGCCCATGGTGGGCGCGTCGAAGTCCAGAGCGCGCCTGGGCAGGGCAGTTCGTTTTCGATCACCGTTCCCAAGGCGAAAAGACGATGAACGAGGTTGAACCGGCAAAAGAATCCAAGAACGGCGGCAAGCACATCCTCGTCGTGGAGGACGACGCGAGCATCAGTCTTGGGCTGCGCATGAATCTGGAGGCCGAGGGCTACGCTGTAGACGTCGCAGAAGACGGCGAACGGGGGCTGAGCTTGGCTCGCGAAGGCAATGCCGACTTGATCATTCTCGACGTGATGCTGCCGAAGCTCAATGGCTTGGAGGTGCTGCGTGCCTTGCGGAACGAGGGGCAGACCTTGCCCATCATCATGCTCAGCGCCCGAGGTGCCGAGATGGACAAGGTGGTCGGCTTGGAGCTGGGAGCGGAGGACTACATCACCAAGCCGTTCGGCTTGGCGGAGCTTCTGGCTCGGGTCAAAGCGGTGCTACGGCGCGATGCGATGTCGCGATCCGAGCCCAACACGGACATCGTGCGCTTCGGCGACGTCGAAGTGCGTCGGGCGACACGCCAAGTGCTGCGGGCCGGTGCGTTGGTGGAGTTGACGGCGACCGAGTTCGACGTCTTGTGGTGCCTGGTCGGGGCGGGCGGACGCGTGCTGACCCGGGAGGAGATCCTGGCCCACGTTTGGGGGCCGAGCCACCACGGCACCGTCCGCACCATCGACAACTTCCTCTTGCAGCTGCGCGCGAAGCTCGAGGCCGATCCTCAGGAGCCCCGTCACCTGCTGACGGTGCGCGGTGTCGGCTACCGCTTGCACACCTAGTGGTCGTGATCGGCCCAGGGATTGAACGGCGAGCCGGAGCATGGATTCGAGCTCGGGCCTCGTGATAGACCCGCGCCCGTGGACCAGAACCTACTCCGTTCGTACTTCTCGACCGTCTACGAGTTGCCGATTGACGGCGGGACTCTTCGTGCTTCCCTCGACGGGGAGTTGGTCAAGGACGAGTCAGCGCTGCCAGACCTCCTGCGCACCGACTTTGCCATCGTCACGGCATACAACCCCCGCTCCATGCTGCTCCCGCGGCGCGTCAACGAAGCGCGTCATCAAGTTCTGCGGGATCTGCTCGTTCTGGGTTGCTTTCGAGTCGAGCACTGTGTTGGCTACGACGAAGAACCGGATGGGGCATGGCGCGAACCCGCTTGGCTCGTCCACGGCATCGGCCGCGAGGAGGCCGTCACGTTCGGTACCGCGTTTCGTCAGAACACCATCATCTACTGCCGGGAGATGCGTCCCGAACTCGTCGTTACGGACCCAACGTGCGATCCCATCGGAAGAAGCTACCAAGGACATTGGCGGGTGCGGTCCTGAGGACAACCCTTGTCACGCCTGCCGGAAGCCCCAATAGGAGTCTGTGAATGCAGTACAACGACCCCAACCAAGGCCCTGACGTCGGTGATGTCGTTGCAGAGGTCTCCGAAGTCTTTCGCCGCAACTTCAAGCGCTTCGGGCCGGCAATTGGCATTGCACTGCTGCTGCTGCTGGCTGCGGTGGGCATCTACAAGGTGGACCCGGGCGCGCAAGGCGTGGTGCGCCGTTTCGGCGCCGAGCACCGTCGTGCCGGGCCCGGCTTGCACTACGCGATGCCCATCGTCGAGAACGTAGACGTGGTCAACGTGGAGGAGATCCGGCGCATCGAGGTCGGCTTCCGCTCCGACCGCGGCCTGCCCCAGGAAGCCCTGATGCTGACCGGCGACGAGAACATCGTCGAGGTGCGTATGGTCGTCCAGTACCGCGTCAGTGACCCCGGCAAGTACTTGTTTCGCATTGCGGCTCCCGAGGACACGTTGCACAACGCCGCCGAAGTGGCGATCCGTACGGTGGTGGGGCAGTCGAAGATCGACGATGTCATGACCACCGGTCGCGCCCCCGTCCAAGCGGCGACGCGTGTGCTGCTGCAGCGCCTGATGGATGAGTACGAGAGCGGCATCGAAGTGACGGAAGTGAAGCTCGACAACGTGGACGCTCCCGACGAGGTGAAGGACGCCTTCAACGCCGTGACTCGAGCGCGAGAAGAAAAAGAAAAACTCGTCAACCAAGCCCGTGGGTATGCAGAAGACAAGGTGCCCAGGGCGCGCGGCAAGGCGCGCAGCATCGAGCGTGAAGCCGAAGGCTACAAAGAGCAACGTGTCTTGCGCGCCAAGGGTGATGTTGCCAACTTCGCTGCAGTCCTCGCGGAGTACGAGAAAGCGAAAGACGTGACGAGGAAGCGCCTGTATCTGGAAGCGATGGAGCGCATCTTGGCGAACGTTCCCAACAAGGTCCTGGTGGACGAAGAGCTCGCGGGCAAATCGCTACCGGTACTACCTTTGGGGCAAAGAGCCGTCGTCGCAGCCAGCGTCACGGGAGGTGCGAAATGAGCAAAGGACTACTGCTGAGCATCTTGGGCTTGCTCATCGCTCTACTGCTATTCGTGGACGAGACGTCCGCCGTCTTCGTGATGGATGAGACGGAGCAGGCGATCGTGACCCAATTCGGTGAGGTCAAAGAGGAGATCCGGGAGCCTGGGCTCTACTTCAAGACGCCGTTCGCGCAGACGGTGCATCGCATGGAGTCGCGCGTTCTCGGTAACGACACGCCTCACGACGACTACCTCACTTTGGACAAGAAAAAGCTCGTGGCCGACCCAGTCGTGCGCTGGAAGATCATCGACCCCAAGCTGTTCTACATCACGGTGCAAGATGAGTTCCGCGCTCGACGACGGCTCGATGACATCGTCAAGAGCGAGATGCGCGACGAGATATCCGGTCACAACTTCGGCGACATCATCGGCAACGCTCGCGAACCTCTGATGGCCAACGTTGCGGGGCGCGTGCGTGAGAAGGTCAAGGAGTTTGGCATCCACATCGTCGACGTTCGCATCAAGCGCGCCGACCTGCCCCAAGGGGTCCAAGAGAGCGTCTTTGCTCGCATGCGCGCCGAACGCGACCGGGAAGCGAAGCGGTATCGCTCGGAAGGCGAAGAGGAGGCGGCCAAGATCCGCGCCGATACCGACAAAGAGGTGACCATTCTGTTGGCGAAGGCCTACGCCGCCGGACAAAAGATGCGCGGCGAAGGCGACGCCACGAGCACCCAGATATACGCGGAGGCCTACGGGCAGGACCCGGAATTCTACGCCTTCACGCGGAGCCTCGAGGCGTACGAGAAGGCGATTTCGAAACAGACGGAAGTCGTGATGTCTTCTGGGTCGGAAATCTTCGAGTACCTCCACAGTCCTGGGACGGCGCGCTAGCGGCGGTAGCTCCGCCCCTGCGGCTGCTGTAAACTCGTCCCATCGTGCGTCGTGTTTTCATCGTTCTGGCAGCGACGAGCCTGTTCTGGCCCAGCGCGCTGTGGATTGTCGCCCAACCTGCGGCAGACGCGGCGCACGCGCTGGGGTTTGGAGTCGGCCTGCTGCAGCGCCCGGCGCCGGGTGCCGAACCCCAGGTGCCTGAGGGTACATTCGCGCCTGAGGCTCCCCAGCTTCTCCAACCCGGCGATCCTGGGTGGGACACCGATGACGAGCGACTCGAAAGCTCAGCGGCAACTCCGACAATCCGAGGAGACGAGCGACGGGCAACTTCCCGCCCGGTGCAGCGCCGCAGCGTGAACCGGGGCGGTTCGCAAAAGGGAGCGCTCGTGCCGAGCGCTAGCAAGCAGCTCGTTCCCAAGACTAGCAAGCAGCTCGTTCCCAAGAAAGGCCTGCGGGTGTCGGCGGCGACCGTCCTGCGGCTGGCCAATGCGCGCGCCGTGCCTCAGGGGGCCTACCAGTCGCCAACCAACCAACACCCGGGTGGCATGCTGCTGCAAGGGGTTTCGGCGATGGGAGTGGGCTTGCAGGACGGAGACATCCTGTCTCATGTCGCCGGAGCACCGGCCAACAGCCGTTCTGCGGTCGTCTCAGCCGTCTTGGCTGCTCGGGCCAAGCGAGCTCAGGCCATCAGCGCCACCTTCTGGCGCAACGGCGAGCCTTGGCGGCTGATCGTGGAGATGCCCTACCTCCGAGGTCCCCGAACCGTGGCCGCTTCAGCCAGCGCTACCTCCGGCGGTGCGTCTGCTGGCGCGGTATCCAACAACGGCGCGGTTTCCAACGGTGCCGTTGTTGGGCGTTCGGGGCAAGTAACGCTGCAGTCGCCCGGGTCTCGAGCAATCGACGTCGCTGAACCTGCGCGTGCCAACTGACGTCGCTGAACCTCGTGCACGCCGATTGACGTCGCGGCCGAAACCAAGCTCGGGCTGGAACCGGGATGGTCGCACTTGGGGGCGCGGGCGTCTTTTTGTTCGCTGGGGGTTCCGTTTGTCGCCTCGGCAATGCATGACGCCAAGAAATCATGTCCAGAACCGTCAACTGCATCAAACTCGGTCAGGAGCTTCCTGGGTTGGAGAAGCCGCCGTTCAAGGGTGAGCTCGGAAAGAAGGTGTTCGACACCGTCTCGCAGCAAGCCTGGCGTATGTGGCTCGAGCATTCGAAGATGCTGATCAACGAGTACCGCCTCGATCTCGTCAGCGAGCACGGACAACGTGTGTGGATGAGTGAGCTGGAGAAGTACTTCTTCGGTGACGGTTCGGAGTTACCGCCGGAGTTCGTGTCGGCGCCCGCAGAGG
>JBNKZR010000357.1:0-7978 GCA_050301735.1 Polyangiaceae bacterium
GCGCACAGGTCGCCAGCAGCGTGTGCGAGTGTGATGGCATCCACGTTAGCCACGACGACACCAAAGTCCTGCCCCAAAGCGCTCAGCCTCGCGGAGGAGAAGTCGCACAGCTCGGACAAGCGGTTCGCACGGGCGTTGGCCGTCGCCGCTTCCACACTGGGGCCGTCGATGTCGACACCGACGGCCGACACTGCTCCAAAACGGGCCGCCGCCAAAGCCAATACGCCGGTGCCGCAACCGAAGTCGAGCACACGCTGACCGGGAGCGCGGCGCTCGAGCCAGCGCAACGCCATGCGTGTCGTCGCGTGCTCGCCGAAACCAAACGCCAGTGTGGGCTCCAGGTAGAGCGCGTCTGGTTCGGGCTCCGGTGGAGCCGCGCTCGGCACCAAGCGCAAGTGCTCCGTCACCTGGACTGGCCGCAGATGGTGCGTCCACGCGAGCCGCCAGTCGTCGCTCGAGGTCTGATAGCTCGCTTCGAATCGAATCCCCGCCGCGGCACACGCACGCACGAACGCCGCTTCCGTCTCGGCGTCTTCAGCATTGGCCGTCAGAACGACGGCATCGCCCACCTCCTGCTCAACCAACCCGGCATATCCCGCTTGGAACAGGAGTTCGGCGGCCCGAGCAGCATCCGCCTCGGCAACTCGCACGAGGAACAAACAAGTCGAGGCTCCTTTGGACATGCCCGGTGTTTCTCCTTCAACGCACCAAGTTCACGGCTCGTCCCCCGAGCATGCCGAGGTAGACGCACACCAAACCGAGAGTATTCTGTGCCCCGATATTGACGAGGCCCAGAAGCGGGCGCTCTCCTCCGAAGAGGCGCGTCGTTTCGAACATGAACGTCGAGAAGGTGGTGAACGCACCGAGAAAGCCCGTCATCAGCAGCAAACGCCACGCCTGCGACATCCCCGAGCTCTGCTCCGCCAACGCCCACAACAAGCCAAACAACAGCGAGCCCACCAGGTTTGCGATGGTGGTGCCCCAGGGATAACTCTGGTCGAAGGAGCGGTACGCCCAATCCACCACCAGGAAGCGCGCAATCGCTCCCAACGCGCCACCAACGGCGACCCAGGCGATCTTCGGCAATAGCTCTCCGGACATGGGCAAAGCAGTACAAGAATCAGCGACGCGCGTCTCGGTGTTCTTCGAGCTCCTCCAAAGTGCGTGGCCAGTCCGCCTTCAACAACCGAGAGAGTGCCCGATCCGCCAGCAGCTTGCCGCCCGTCTGGCACTGGGGACAGTAGTTGACCTCGTTGCTGGCGTAGCGGATGCGCTGAACTGGCGTGCCACACCGCGGGCAGGGCTTGCCGTAACGGCCGTGCACGCTCATTTCCGGGCGAAATGCGGTCACCTTTTCGGGAAAACCGTCCCCAACCTCGTCCCGCAGTCGTTTGGTCCACTCGCGCAGCACGCTGCGCGTCGCTCGATACAAGCGGCGAAGCGCAGCGTCGTCGAGAGACTGCGTGCGCGTGACGGGTGACAGCCGAGCCTCGTGCAGTATCTCGTCGGAGTAGGCGTTGCCTATCCCGCTCAGTAGCCGCGGGTCGGTCAGAGCCCGTTTCAAGGTTCGATTCTCCTGCCGCATGCGCTCACAGAAGCGCGCTTGGGTGATGCGCAACGGCTCGAGTCCCCCACGGTCGAACTCCGTCAATGCCTGGCGTCCCGAAACGAGATGCAGACTCGCTCGACGTTTGGAACCCGCCTCAGTCAACACGACGCTGTGCTTTGCGAAATCCCAAGCTGCGAGTGCCGTCTTGCTGCCGAGCTTGGCTCCGGACGCCTGGAGATGAAGTCGCCCGGCAATCATCAGATGCAGGACGGCGTAGAGTTCTCCTTCAAAGCCGAAAATGAGTCGCTTGCCGAGGCGTGCCATCGATTTGAGGCGCTTGCCGACGAGCTGCGCCGGCTCGACCCCGACACTCCGCAGCAAGAAGGGGTTCTTGATACGCAGGCTGGATAGAGCCTGCCCGACGAAAAGATCCCGTAGGCGTTCGACGTAGATCTCGACGTCGGGATGCTCGGGCATCTCTTTTCCGTCAGGACTTGGGCTTCATGCTCGCAAGCAGCGCGAAAAAACCGTCGCGCTGGGCTGCGACTGCTTTTGCCGGCCCAGTCAACTTGAAGAAGTACTTGCCGCTCGGCGACTCCACGACCGCGCCCAGCAACCCTTGGTCCGGCACCTCTTTGCCACCACCCATCATCATGGAGCCCGAATACGTGCCGGACTTGACCTCGACGACGTGCTGCACCAAGCCGTTGGCCTCCTTCTGATCGCGCTTCACGGCGTCGTCGGGTACGTCCTTGAACTGGCCCACCCAGCGATCGATGTTGGCTTTGACGTCCCCGCCTTGGCTGGCACCGAAGTAGAAGACGGCGAGCTCGGCCCCATCGGGAGTCTTGTAGGTCGCCTTACGCATGGGGCTCTTGTTGGGGGATTCCGACCAGCCCTCTGGCACCTTCCACTCGATGGCAACTTCGTTACCTTGCTGCGCTGATGCGGGTTGAGCTGCAGCGCTCTTGGCGGGCGGGGCAGGTTCACTCTGCTTTTCTGGCGCGGGGGTTTCGGCGCTCTTCTCCGCTGGCGGCGGCTCTGGCACCTTGTCCTTGTTGCAGGCGCTGAGCCCCATGGCGGCCAGTGCCGCTAACGAAAAAACGCCCGAAATACACCGTTTCATCATAGCGCTGGCAGTGTGCAGAACTCGCGCGGCGCCGACAAGTGGCGTTTGCCGAAAAACGAGCCGTTCCGAGCTCCCGGCGCTGGACGAGCACGCAACTGTCAAGGGCGCGAACTTGCCGGTATAACCGGCTCAAGTGGCTGCCCGAGTTCCAACCCGGCACCGTCCACGCCCGCCTCGGGCGTGGGGTGCGCTGCTCCGACGAAGTTTGATCGCAACGTTGCTCTGCGTCGGCACGGCAAGCGCCCAAAACGCTGCCCTCCGGGGCGGCTCGGCACCACCAGGCAATCCTGCAGCCGCAGCGGTTCGAAGCTCTGCTCCCGCCACGGAGGTGACCCCCCGAACGCCCAGCCTCAGCGAAAGTGGCCAACCGCAAAGCGAGCTGAACTCCGAGCACACCGACGACGATCTGGAGCTCCGCTACGTGCTGGACGGTGTTCGGGTCGAAGGCAACACGCGCACCAACGAACGGGTGATCCGGCGCTACATCCCATTTCAGCCCAACGACGTCTTCGACGTCGATGACCCACGAGTCAAACTCACCCGCTACCGCCTGCTCGGAACCGGTTTCTTCAAGGACGTGACCCTCTCGCTCGAACGGGGCGCGAATCGCGGCCACGTCGTGCTGGTCGTGAGCGTCGTGGAGAGAAACACGTTGGTGCTCAACGACCTCTGGATGGGCCTGTCCGCCAGCGCTGACACAAATGGCGAGCAACAGCTGCTGTCGACCTTCGCTGGAGTCGATGCCGCCGAAATGAACCTTTTTGGCTCGGGCATCACATTGGGCTCCGCCACCGCTTTCTCAGAAGATCAGTGGGCACTTTCCGTGCGCTTCCTCGACCCGGCGTTCTCGTCGAGTCGCTGGATGCTGGCGAGCGAGATCCTCTTCAACGATGGTCTAGGGTTCTTCGGCAACTCCAACGTGCAATGGGACGACCCGCAGCAGGTCGACGAAGTGCCGCGCCAAGCCGTGGTCACCTATCACCGCCTGGGAACGACCCTCGGGGCGGGAGTCGATCTCTCAGTGCCGGCGCAACTGTGGCTCAACTACCGTCTGGAGGGCGTCGATGCACAACTGCCGCGTGCTGCCGCCCACGAGTACGGCGGGGTGCTCGAGCCGATCGATTTTCACGTGTTGCCGGGCCGCAGCGTGCTCTCTGCGGTCCGAGCGACCCTCACTTACGACACGCGCGACGAGCCTTGGCTGACGAACGAGGGCTGGCTGGCGAGCGCCGCAGCAGACATCAGCGCCACCATCTTCGGCAGCGACTACAGCTATCAAAAGTTCGATCTCGAGGCAGCCCGGTGGTGGCGACTACCCAATTCGCACATCATCAAGCTCGAAGGCTCCTTGGGTGTCATTTCAGGACGGGCGCCATTCTTCGAACAGTACTACATCGGCGACTTGAGCGACTTTCGCCCGGGCCGCGTGCTCGGGCTGGCCTTCGACGACCGCCCTGCCCCGAACTTCCTGGACACGAGCATCGCGGAGATCCGCTACGGCGACTACTCCTCGAAGATAAACGCCGAGTATCGCATCCCGCTGTATCGCGGCAGCCGCTCGGTCTTCGGCATCGACATGTTCGGCTCTTTCGGGGTGTTCAGTCTCGCGAGCGAACGCGACCTACGGAGACCTCCTGAAAACATCCGAGGCGCAGCACGCATTCCTGTCGACCTGACTGCCGGTTTCGGTTTTCGGATGGACACGAGCCTGGGCGGGTTCGCGTTCTCCTTCTCCAACCTCCTGGGCTTCATCCCGACCGGAGGGGAACGGTGAGCCCCGTCGAGAGGTCCACTCACCCACTGGCAGTCAGTCGCCGCGTGCGAACGTCAGTGCGAGTCTTTTCCGGCAGCATGCGTGCGCTCCACAGTACTTGGGTGGCGCTGTTGGTGGTCGCAGGTTTGGGACTGGCGCCGACTGCCGATGCACAACCGGTAACCAACATCGACCGCGCGCGTGGGGCCTCCTTTGCCTGGGGTGAAGCGCAGCGAGGACTGTATGCCAGCCTGAGCTTCCGCGACATCATCGACAGCGAAACGCGCAGCAAGTTGACCCGCGGGCTACCCACGGAGATCCTCTTCACTGCTCTGCTGCACGCCGCTGACCGCAATACTCCAGTCTCGACCACCTACCAAAGCTGCAAGATCACGTGGCACGTGTGGGAAGAGATGTACCGAGTGGAGATCAGCCGTGCCAATCAACGCAAGGTCCAACGCCATTGGACCCCCAGCCTCAACGGGGTCTTGCGTCGGTGTGCAGAGGTCAATCGCTTGCTCGTCGCCGACTCAGCCCAACTCACGCCGGGGATAGCCGTCTACTTGACCGCGACCGTGCGAATCAACCCCGTGGGAGCGGAGCTACTGGCCAAGCTCAAACGTTGGGTGAGTCGCCCGAATCAGACGGGTACGGCCTCGCCGGGCAGCGCGTTGTTCAGCACCTTCACCGGCCTGTTCATGCAACGCATTGGTGACGCGGAACGCACCGTCGTGTTCACCACCAAGACGTCCACACCGACGTGATGCTCACTCGAATTCCGGAAGAACTTCGAGCGGGTCGGGCGCCGGATACTTCGCGAGAATGGTGATCATGTAATAGCGATAACGATGGGGCAAGCTGTCCCACTGCACCTCGGGCATGGCACCGAGAACGCACTTGGCCGCGGCCTTGGCCTGGGGCCCCTTCCATTGACCGCTCGCGCCAGGAAAGACATTGAGGCGTTTGCGGTTGAAGTTGACCGTCAGAACGAAGTTGATTGTGCCCTCTTTTCCCGTCTTGGGAGCGCAATCGGTCGTGCTTTGGATCGCCCGAGCAAACGCCTCCTCGAGCACCACCAGGCGATCGCAGAGGTTGCCTTCGTTGCCCTCGCGACTCGCGGCAGCGCTGCACTTCTCTCGTTGCGGCGTCGAGAGTTTGACCTTCGTTTCCGGCTTGCCCGCATCGAGCTGTGTCCGAATCAGAGCCGGCGCTGCAACGGATCCGCTGGAAGCTGGCTGCTCTTCGTCGCCGATGCTGGGCTTGCGCAGGACGTAGAGGGGAACGGCCACCAAGATCAGCAGGCCCACGACGACCACCACCAGCTGGGCTCGAATCGGTCGGTCCCCCCCTCCACCGCCGCCCACTCCGAGTCGCTTCAGGTTCGGTTCGCTGGGGGCTGGAAATGAAGGTTTGGATGAAGCCATCGGGCTGCGGTGGACTCGGTGGTCGGATGTTGGTGAGGGCGAACGCGACCGCGCCGCGGTTCACCTACGCGCTGAGTAGCGCGTCGGCGGACATGCCAGGCTGACCTTGTGCGATCCGCGCTGCCAATGTCAAAGAGCTCGGCATCGAGCCTTGTACCTGAGAGACCACTTGTTCGACCACATGACGCACCTCGTCCGTGCTCGGTCCGGTCATCACGACGCCGAAACTCAAAGGACCCGTCTGTCCCGCGGTCACGGGAATGATGCTCAAGAGCAGCACTTCCGTCAGCTCCATCACGCGTTGAGCCGCACGACGCAGCGCCAACATCTCCAAAATCGTGGGTCGATCAGAGGTCACCTGGCCCGAGCTACGGATCTCGTAGATCGCCATGTGGACGGGCACGCCGTCCCACTCGGCGAAACTGATTTCCTCGCGCGTCGCCGCGCGGAACTCTTCCGGCAATAGCAGGCCCGTCAGGCCATCCCGCGCAGCGAGGTAGTCCATCGCTCGCGCATGCTGGGGCGAGTCGGCATCGAAGCTGACCAGCTTCACGCGACACTCACCGAGCTGGACCTCACCACCGTGCAGCAACGTGACCGACTGCTTGCGTTCGTAGCTGTGATCGGCGTAAGTGCCGTTGGTGCTGCCGACATCGGTGATGAGCCACGAGCCCGACTGCCAACGCAGAACCGAGTGTTTGCCGGAGACCGTGGGCTCGGGCAGACAAATGTCCTGATCGGCACGACGGCCCAACGTCATCTCGGGCTTGTCGAGCGGGAAGAGCTGACCGGCAAGCTCTTTGGAATTGCTGGCGAAGGAAACGAGAAGCGATTGTGCACCAGGCGTGAACGCCTGCGCCACCGAGCGCCCCAGAGGCGGACCGGGGGAGATCCGCTCACGCGGGATCTGGGCCTGACTCGTCGTGAGCGCCATCGGGTTGAAAAAGCGGAAACGGCGCGCGCGAGGGCGCAACCGCGGGTCGTCCGCCAGCGCCCGGTAGATCTGCTTCACTTCGTCGATCGACAGCCCCGAGGGCACGTCGAACATGATCTGCGAACGCATCGTCTTTGCGCGAGGACGATAGCCCGGCTCCGGCACCCGGCAGGTCCACATCTCGAGCAGCGTCAGCCCGAGCGCGTAGATGTCGTCTTCCATGCTGGCGCCGCCGGAACGCAAGCGCTCAGGCGCCATGTAGTTCGGGGTGCCTCCGTCGGGCGGCGCGCCCGGACGCTTCGCGCTGAGTCGCGCGCGCTCTTGAGCAAAACCGAAGTCGAGGATCACCGCCCGCTCAGGTGTGACCATGACGTTGCCAGGCTTGAGATCACCATGGACCAAACCTTGGGCGTGGATGGCCGCCAACCCCGCCGCCGTCTCTCCTGCGACCTTTCGGAACTCGTCCGAGGTATAGCCTCCCTGGCTCTTCTTGCGTCGGATGTGCGTATGCAGCGTCTGGCCCTGAATGTGCTCCATGACCAGAATCGGGCCCCAGGGACTGGGCGTCAGATCGTGCACGCGGCACACGTTGGGGTGACTCACCGAGCGTGCGAGTAGGAGCTCCTGCCGCAGTGCCTCATCGTCACCTGGCATGCGCGACTCCTCGCGCACGACCTTCAATGCGACGGGCTGCTGGGTGCTGCGGTCGTAGGCCGCGAACACTTCCCCCATGCCGCCTTTACCCAGGCTTTCGCGTAGTTCGTAGCGGTCGTTGACGACCGTCCCGTGGCGGAGGGGTGGCTTGCTTTTGGGCTGAGGCATGCGCAAACGACTGGAGGTCCGTTCCCCAGTTCAGGGAGTTGAGCGTCGTCGATTTGCAGCCGATGCGCAATCGCCGAGGCTCGCCTGTGAACGACGTTTCCCGAACCCTCGGCCAGAGCGCGGGCGCCCTTTTGACTACATCGATCCCGCTGCCGGCCGCCGTCGCGTCCGGAGCGTTCGCGTTCATCTCGTGTGGCAAGCGGTAGGCAGCTCGACCTGGCGCCGGCTCGTTCCCGTGCGCCTCAGATGTGTGCCACGCGCCACACCTCGCTGGCAGGTCTCTCACCAGCCCGAACTGAGACGCACCCGACGAAATAGTCGGGCGAATTTCGCTCCGGGCTGGCCGATTTCTGATCATGCCGTATAT
>JBNKZR010000358.1:0-7970 GCA_050301735.1 Polyangiaceae bacterium
GAGGCCGTGGACATAGGCGGCGACCTGCTTGACCTGGCTGTCGCTCAGCCGCTGGGCCCATGCCGGCATCACGCCTGCACGCGAATTGGTCACGGTCGCGATCACCGAATCCATGTCGTCGCCGTAGAGCCAGATGGCATCGGCAAGGTTCGGCGCGCCGAGGTCGTGCAAGCCCTCGCCATTGTCGCCGTGCCAGGCGGCGCAGTTGTCGGCGAAGCGGTGGCTACGGTGTGCAGCAACGCTCGCAGCTTGGCGTCGGGCGTTGCACAAGCGTCCGTGTCTTCGGTCCTCCACCCGCGCCCAGAGCGAACGAAGTGCCGCCGATGCTCCTGCGCATCCTCGAGCGTGACTCGATCCACGAGTCGCACGTGCTGGGGGGCGACGCTGGTGGTCGCACTCTGGGTCGAGGTGAGCGTGGCTTGCTCGAGAGAGTTCGGGCTGTCGCCCGCGTGCCTGTCGTCACAGCCGACGATCGAGCAAACGAGCACGGTGTTAATCCACACGCCCCCTCGCAACAACGATATGCGTCCTGCCTTCATCGGTACCCCACCGGCGCGCACGCTAGTAAGCGCGGCGTCGGGATGCAATCATCTGCAGTGCGAACGGATGGCGACGGGCCGGAGCGCAACCATTGCCGGGGCGGCGAGCATCAACGGAGCGATGTAACGAAAGAGCGGTGTTTCTATCTTCTCGCTACGACGCAGCATGTCGCAGGTGAGCCGTGACAAGTGGCCATGCACGGGTCGTCACCTGATCGCAACCTGCGGCTCGCGACTAGGGAATGATGGGGCAATACAGATTGATGCCGATGGCATTCGCGCGAGGCCGCTCGCAGGACTCGGGGCATAAAGCGATCTGTTCTTGTCCGCTCAGGAAGTACCAGCCGTCTCCGTCGGAACACTCTTGCTCGTCAACGACGTGCGGGACTCGAGCGACGTCGTCCGACGTCAGTTGAAACCAGACTTTGCCTGCCCAGCCGGCGAAACCGATGTCCGCATGGCGGGGCTCCGAAAGTGGAAGTTCACACGGCTCCCACGTTTCTGCCTCTGTTTCGTACGAGAGCTCCCCGCAGAGGCTCACGCCGTTTCCGCCATCGTCCGGAAACACGCATCTCCCATCGAGACAAGAAGCGCCACTCGTCGCAGCGCAATCGCGTCGCTGTTCCGCTGTCTCACCGTTGCACACGAGAGCCGCGCCCCCATCGCATCCCGTCCAGCCCGAGGTGCACGCCTGACCTGTCGCGATGCCGGCTGCAGCGTCTCCTACGGCATCGCTGCCCCCGATATCGTCCGTATCGGTATCGGGCGTGGGGGGAGCATCGACATCTCCGGCAGCCGGGTCGTTCTGCGTAGCGCCAAGCGTTGCGTCGGCATCCGCTACAGCAGCAACATTTGCGTCGAGCGGCGACGCGCTCGGTTGTGTCTCTGCGTCGACGGACGCATCTCGCGGCGTGCCTGAGGCGGGCGCTTGGGTGGGACTCGACGACGCGTCTGGCCCATTCGTCGGAGTTTCCTCGTGATTGACTTGTTCGACCTCACTGTCTCGCTCCTGGCACGACCACACGGTGGTGATCGCACAGATGATGCTCAAGTGACGTGAGTAGCCGCGCATGATGAACCCTACGCTGCATAGCACATCGTGCTGCCGGATGCCGGTCGCCTTTGCTCGCACGCGGGTCCTCGCGCTCGCGTCGCACGGGCTCGAGGGGTCAACCACCGTCTACTCCTGCATGCGGACGCGTGAGCTGCTCCTGCGTGCGAACGCGTGAGTCGTTGTTTCAGCGTCGCGGGCGGTCGTACAGCAGGCCTCCCAGGGCTGCCGTCAAGCCAACAACCCCCAGGAAGGCGTCGAACGCCAAAGACTGCAGCTCCAAGACAGACTGCGATGGATCGTCCGGGTCGAAGTGAACAGTGTGGTCCGAGCCCGGAGCGAAACGGGCAGCCATTTGGTCGGCGGCGGAGCTGTCGTGACCGAAGTCGCGGACCACTTCTCCCGTATGGACTTTGGACTCGACCCGGTAGCGATATTGGACCCTGACCATTTCGTGGTAGTTGCCTGGCCCCCCGCGTCCGGTGTCGCGTTCGGCTCGGTCCGTCTTTTCGATCTGGGCGCTGGCTGTTGGCCAGCGATGTTGAGCGCCATGGCTTACCAGCAGCCACACGCTGAGCAACGATACGAGGGCGCCTGCGAGAGAAACCCCAAGTGCAATCAGCCGATTGCTTCGCGTGCTCGGCGATTGCTTCTTGCGACGCTCGTCGTTTCCTCTCATTGCGTGGAGGGTAGCGTCTTTTCGAAGCTACGGGTCGCGCGGGATCAGGACGCTGAGGTGGAGAGCTGACGGTACGAACGCCACGATGATCAGCGTGCTCGCGACGAATGGCGTAGGGTTATCATCCGTGAAATCGTTTCCGTCGAAGGAGATCGACGATGCGGCTGACAATGCGCGATTTCGACACGGGCGGAAATGCAGATGCCTGCGTCTGAGAGAACACCTCCTCGTGAAATTGGTGGCGTCCAGTGGGGCTCGGTCACGACCACTAGTAGATATGAATCGGGTCGCCGTGATGCGTGGGTGTGCCATCGTGTGCGCCACGGGCGCTCTCGTGGTCAGTGCGTGTGGGGCCGGTAGCGAAGCGAGCCGAGCAACACGCCAGGACGGTGATGCCACCGACACCGTAGAAAGCGACGAGGCCCTCGATGCGGGGCGCTCGCCTGAGGACACGATGTCTGCGGAGGGCACGGACTCGACGCCCTCCCTGCCGAACGGTGAGAGCGGAGGCGAGGGTAACCCACAGGACGCCGGTCCGGACCAGGGCGAAACGGATCCGGAAACAGTTCCAGACGGACCAGGTGCTGAGCGCTGTACTCCGGTCACACCAGGCCGCGCCCCCCTACGGCGGCTCTCCAATTTCGAGTACGGGAACACCGTTCGCGACTTGTTCGGGCAGGACGACCCTCTGTCGGCCACTTTGCCGAGTGAGCCCGCGCGCTACAGCAACAACGTGGACATGCAGAGCCCATCGCGGCCGCTGATCGAGCAGTACGCCGAAGTCGCGAAGGAAGTGGTCGCGAACGTCCTGTCCGACGCCGACGCGCGCGCGGAGCACGTCCCCTGCCTCGAGAACGCAACGACCGACACGGAGGCGAGTTGCGTTCGCAGCATCATCGAGTCCATCGGTGAGCGCGCGTTCCGCCGCCCGCTCGACGCTGCGACGATCGACGAACTGGTTCAATTGCAGTCGGAGCTTCGGCAATCTGGCACCTTCGAGGACAGCATCGCGTCGCTATTGGAGGCGATGCTTCAGGGGCCGGATTTCTTGTATCGCTTGGAGTTTGGCCTCGACGATCCGGCATCGTGCGGAACGGCGCGGCGCCTCAGTGGACACGAGATGGCGACGCGGCTCTCCTATTTGTTGTGGGGCAGCATGCCAGATCCCTCGCTCGAGCAAGCCGCCGCGGCAGGTGAACTCGATTCCGCACCCGGTGTTCTTGCCCAAGCCTCGCGTCTGCTCCAGGACTCGCACTCACGCGCCGTGGTGCGTCACTTCTTCGAAGAGTACCTGAGTCTGGAACCTGAGCAGATTGCGCCGGATCCGGATCTCTTTCCCTCCTTCACCGACTCGCTACCCGAGCTGATGCACGAGGAGACGTTGGGTTTTCTGGAGCATGAGGTTTTCGAGGGCAATGGCAGTTGGCCGTCGGTGTTGACGGCGCCTTACGTCTACGTGAACGAAGAGCTGGCGAACTACTACGGGATCGAAGGGGTGAGTGGACCCGAGTTTCGGGTGGTGGAGGTGGAGCCCGATGTCGACCATCGCGTCGGTCTGCTGACCCAAGGAAGCTTACTGATCCCGACGTCGCTGCCCGGAGTCAGGCGTCCCATCACACGAGGGTTGTTCGTCATGAGTCGACTGTTCTGTTTCCCACTGCCCTACCACCCACCTGACCTCCCGATCGATGTGGTGCCCGGGCCGTCCGCCTCGTACACCACGCGCGAAGTCCTGGCAGCTTCGACGAATGATCCGGTTTGTGGCGCCTGCCACGAGCTCATCGACCCTTTGGGCTTTGCCCTCGAGAACTACGATGGGGCCGCGCTTTGGCGTGAGCAAGAAAACGGTATCGCCATCGACGCGAGTGCAAGGCATCCCTTCCTGGGAGACTTCGACGGTGCTGCGGAGTTGGCGCTAGCCCTCTCGTGGTATGAAGACACCCACACTTGCTTCGTCGACAACTGGGCGGAGTTCGCCCATGGCCGCAAGCTCGACCCCAGCGCGGATATGGAGGTCCTCGAAAGCCTACGGACGATGTTTGCCGACGCCGACTACGACGTGAAGACGCTACTGCTGGATACGACGCAGACCGACGCGTTCCTCCACCTCCCGTTGCCGGAGGGCACGCCGTGAAGCCGTTGCGTTTGAGTCGCAGGGCGGTGCTCCGCGGCGCAGCCGGTGTCACGATCGCGCTGCCGTGGTTGGAAGCGATGGAAGCAGATCGCGCCCATGCGCAAAGCACGAACGCGGCCCGCCGTTTCATCAGCGTTTATCAGCCGGGCGGAACCATTCTCGCGGAGTGGTTGCCCAACGGAACGGAGACTGACTTCGAACTCAGTCCGATCTTGGCGCCCTTCGCCCCGGTTCGAGATCAGCTGCTGGTGCTCAGCGGCTTGCAGATGCAGAGTGCCGTGGGCGAGCAGAGTCAGGCGGGGCTGGCTGCCCTGTTGACGGGCACGCCCCACATGGCTCAAGGCCTTTTCGCACAGGGGCCTTCCGTCGATCAGGTGATCGCGCCCCTCGCTTCCCAGGGTCAGCGGTACCCGAGCCTGCATCAGGCCGTGCGCTGGGGCACCGGGAAGGCCTATGGCGAGGCTTTCCCTACGGACATCCTGGCCTACGCGGACGACACGGATTTCACGCCGGTGGTTCCGCGCATCGACCCCCAGGCGACTTGGGAGTCGTTGTTCGGAGCGCTGGAGCCGCCAGAAGACGACGGTCTGCAACGACAGCGCTCGGTAATGGACTACTTGGTACAGCGCTACGCTTCGACGGCACAGCGGCTCGGCGTCGAAGATCGCCAGCGGCTGGAACAGCATGTCGAACGAATACGTGAGCTGGAGGTGGATCTAGCCGAGATGGCGACGTCAGGTGCACGCTGCAGTGCGCCTGCTATCGTCGACACGTCGGGGTACGACCCCGGGGCGGGACTGATTGGCGATCTCTACGGCAACATCGAGTTCCCCGAGACGGATGCTGCCATCCCCAAGGTGGGCAAGTGGATGATGGACATGCTGGTGATGGCCATGGCGTGTGACTTGACCAGTGTGGGCACGCTGCAGTGGTCGGATACGGAGGCCGTTTACACCTTCCCGTGGCTCCAGCTCCCCGAGACCCACATGTTTTATCAAAACGGCGGCGGCTACCGACCCGAAGAGCTGACGCAGATCTGCATTTGGTATTCCGAGCAGCACAGCTACCTCTTGCAGCAGATGGCGGCGGTCGACATGGGAGGGCACTCGCTGCTGGACGAGAGCGTCGTCTTCTTTGGCTCTGAAGTGCAGCACCCCGCCACGCACATCAAGAGCGACATGCCGTTCCTGCTTGCCGGAGGCGGTGGTGGTTTGAAAGCAGGGCGTTGGCTCGCCTACGATGGACAATCCCACAACGACCTGTTGCTGGCGCTGCTGAATCTGTTTGGAGACGAGCGACAGAGTTTCGGTTTCGAGGAATACTGCAGTGGCCCCCTCGTTGGGTTGGTGTGAACATCCCATTCTGGTGAAATACAGAATTCCCCAAGGATTGGGTTGGCCACCCCATGAATGAGGAGATGTGGTCTGGGGCGGAGCAACATGCTGAACCGGGCACTGCGGCGCAGTCAGCCGGGGTGCGGCCTTTCGTGCGGTATGTGGTTTGGGTGCTCGGCTGCTGCGCGACCGTCAGTGCTTGTGGTGGTCAGGGCGCGGAGCCAGCGAATCACCGAGATCCGAACCAAATCGAAGCCGGGACACCCGCGGAGGCGGGTGTTGCCAGCGACTTCGATCTGGCGCCCGACGATACCGACACGCGGGAGGCGTCGGGTCCACGAACGCCAGAACTCGACGACACATCGAACGAGGCGGGAGTCCCGAGGGTCACCGACTCCCGTCCCAAGCAGAACGGTGCAACGTCGCCACCCGCCTTCGAGGACTGCGCCAGTTTCGGAGATACCGTCGGGCGCGCGGAACTCCGGCGTCTGACGCGGTTGCAATACCAGCGCACACTGCGAGACTTGCTCGGTCAGAGCATCGAAGAAGAGGTGTTTTCCGGTGGCGAATACCGCTTGGTGGACACCATCCAAGAGTTCCCGGTCGCGTCGTCCGAGGCGAGTGAGTACCGGCGCATTGCCCAGCTGCTCGCACGTCGGCTCGTGCTGCACCTGAGCGACTTCATCGACTGCGATCCTGAGCAGGCAAGTTGTGCGGAGCAGTTCATCCACGACCTTGGCGCGCGTGCTCATCGTCGGCCGCTCAGCAGGGAGCAAGAAGCTGACTACCTGGGACTCTTCGAGCTGGCCCGCGATGATTACGGCTCTGCTGCCGAGGGCTTGCGGGTGGTGGTCGAAACCCTGTTGCAGTCGCCCTATTTTCTTTATCAGGTCGACGTGACCGAGTCGGGGGCGAGTGAGGACTTCGAGGTGGTCGATGGGTATTCACTGGCAAGCCGCCTCTCGTACTTTCTCTGGGGCACGATGCCTGACGCCCAACTCTTCGACGCGGCGGCGTGGGGCGTACTGCCGGCGGAGCTCACGGTGGAGGTTGCCCGCCTGCTCGCTGACCCCCGCGCTCGGGATGGAGTCGCTGACTTCACGGAGCGCTGGCTCCCGTTGGGCGTGCTGCCGGGTCTAGTTGAATCTGCGGAGGGTGATTCTCCCCTCGACACGGAACTCGTCGAGCAGATGCAGGACGAAATGAACGCCTTCGTGGCTGGGACGGTCCTCGATCCCGACTCATCGTTCGCCGAGTTGCTACTGTCTCCGCGTTCACCCGCTGCGCCTCGCCTGCTCGAAACGGTCTACGGCACCTCCGCGGCGGACTCGGGCTGGACTGAGCTCGATGGCGACGAGCGGGCTGGTCTGCTGACTCGCGCGGGCTTTTTGGGGGCGCACTCGTTCGCATACGAGACGTCCCCCACCCGACGCGGCAAATGGGTGCAAGATCGGCTCCTGTGTCAGGTGGTTCCGCCGCCGCCTGACAGCGTGCCCGCGTTGACGGATCTGGGGCTGGAGGCACCGTACACGAAGCGCGAATTCCTCGAAGCGATTCTCGCTAGGCCCAATTGCTTCGGGTGCCACCAGCTGATGGACCCGATCGGCTTCGCGTTCGAGAGCTACGATCCGATCGGCATCTATCGCACGACTGACGAACAAGGGCTTGCCATCGATCCCAGCGGGTACGTTTGGAGGCTCGACGGGCAGGATGCCGCGTTCACCAATGCGATCGAGTTGAGCTCTCTGTTGGCAGAGAGCCCGACCGCACACGCGTGTGCGGCCACCCAGTGGTTCCGCTTTGCGGTGGGTCGGGAGGATACGCCTGCCGACCAGGGCACCATACGCGAATTGGGCCGGCGCTTCCTCGAGATGAACGGCAACTTCACCGGATTATTGAAGTGCATCGTGCATACTCCGCAGTTCGTCGGGGCACGCAAGGAGGGCTATCCATGAGTCGGCGGCGATTCTTGCAGGGGCTGGGGCTAACGGTAGCAGCTGCACCCTTCGTTCCCTTGCTCAATGCCTCCGGGCAAGAGCAGCGTTTTCCGCAACGTCTCCTGTTGCTGTTCACTCCTGGCGGTACTCCTCCCGTGGCTTGGAAGCCGAGTGGGCTCGAACCGCTGCGGCTGCCGGACATCTTCCGGGCGCTGGAGCCCTTCAGTGATCGCTTGATCGTGCCCCATGGCTTGGTGATGAGCGCCCCCGATTCTGCGCCGGGCATGGACGAGCAC
>JBNKZR010000359.1:0-7956 GCA_050301735.1 Polyangiaceae bacterium
GAGCTCTCATGGTACGGCGTGGTGGCACTGGCCGCGCGTGAAATCCTCGAGCTGCCCCTCGTGCTCTGGTGGGCCCTTCATCGTGCGCAGCGTCACGCCAAAGCCCTAGCTCCAAAAGCGAATTGGCTCGGAAAACTCGCGACGGTCGTTCAGTTTGTGGTCGTCGTCGCGATCCTGTTGGGACAGTCGTGGACGGCGCCGCTGTTCTGGCTGTGCGGCGCGGTGGGCACTTTGGCCGCGAGCGCTTATTGGCGACGAGAGCTTGCCACCTTTCGACGCGAGTAGATGTTCATCCGTCGCATCGCCTCGCCCGCCCCCCACAGCAACGCCTGGCTCAAGGAAGAATGAGCGGTGGGCGATGCGCTTTGTGGCGGATCCAGTTGACCGCACGCAACACCGGCGCGCGTTTGATCAGCGCCAACTCCAGCCGACGCTTTCCTGGAAAGTCCGTCAAGGAGGCGCCGATGAGAATCGAAAGCAATCCCTGGCCAGGCAAAACGAGCATTGCGATGCCAGCCACTACGAGGACGGCACCCAGCAGATTCTTCGTGCCCACCAACAGCATGCGAACGACAGGGTGCAGTCGAGCCCAACTGCCAGGGGCCCCGGGTGGACGCACGAAGTAGTCCGCGCTCATGTGGGTGATGAGGAGGGGAACTGCGATCAGGCTTCCGATGAATGCGATCGCCGACAAGCCCGCCACCCAACCCGCGAGCACAGGTACGGAGTGAACAGCGGACCTCGCCCAGTCGTAGAGTGTCAGCGGGCTCTCCAAGAACACCTCTCGAGCCACGGCGACGCTGGCCGCTGCCAACCGGCTTGGGTTACGTGTCGTATCGTCACGAAATATCAGGGGGTTGAGGTCGCCGTGTCACTCGACAGCATGCGGACGTCGACGTGCCGCTGCAAGAGTCAAAACCCAGCCGCGCGGCCCCTCGACGCCCGGGGCAGACGCTCGAAACTACCAACGTCCAGTGACAAGCTGCGAGGACACAGATCGCGCGCTGACCTGCCTCAGCGCGCGGCCCTGCTGGAAAAGGGGTGCCTGCGCTCGCAACGGTGTCGGCGGGCAGGTGGACACGAATCAGCCGGTTGTTAGACTGCTCGACTCCCAGAGTTCTGGGAACAGTTCACGGTACCCAATGATGCATCGGCCCCTCCTCCTAGCCCTACTACTCCTCCCTGCGTGCTCCGCGGACACGGGCGCGCCGCCGCCCCCCTCGGGCGACGGTTCCGCTTCGGGCTCGGTCTCGAGGCGCTCCAGCGTCGACGTGGACGACGAGCAGGTGCTGATTGCCGAACCACCGCCACCTGCCGCCGTGATGGGTGAAGAAGGGGACTGCGACAACATCCTCGACGTTACCTACCGGGACTTCACGGAAGAGCACGAAGACTTCGAGATGGACTTCGCTGGTGACGTCGTCCGCCTCCAATTGATCGAGCCCACGATCTCGCCCGAAGGCAAACCGGTGTTCTTGGATAGCATCGGTTGTCCACCAGACCATGACAACCCGCGCGCTTGCGGCGACTGGACACCTACCGGGGTGACTATCAACGGCGAGGCTTCGTTCGCGGATTGGTACCACACGGTCGAAGGGGTCAACATCGAGATCAACAAACAGCTCGAGCTTTCGGAAACGTCGCCAGGCTCCGGCGTGTACGTCTTCGAGGATGACACCTTCTTTCCCTTGGCGCCCGAGGAAGGCTTCGGGATCTCGCCGAAGAATCACTACATGATGGAGAACTTCCTGTTCACGACGGAGATCCATCTCGAGTTCACCTACCTCGCTGGTCAGCGATTCACCTTCCGCGGCGATGACGACCTCTGGATCTTCGTCAACGACAAGCTAGCACTCGACTTGGGCAGCATGCACAACGTGGAGGAAGGCACCATCGACTTCGACGCCCAAGCACAAGAGCTCGGAATCACACCAAACGGTGTGTACCGCATGGACGTCTTCCACGCAGAACGTCATACCTCTGCCAGCAACTTCCGCATCGAAACGAACATTGGGTGTTTTCGTCCTGCCGCTGCCCGCGTACGCTAGGCGGCCATGAGCACCAACGGAGGATGGGCCAAGCTCGTCGGGCTAGTTCTGCTGGCCCTGGCATCGACCTGGAGCGGTGAAACGCTCGCGGAGACGTTCACCATGACCCCAGATGACGACTGGACGGTCCTGGAGAACGCCCAGGCGGGCGACATCGTGGAAGTCGCACCCGGGACTTATCAGTTCCGCGTCTACCTCAGCAACGCCGGGACTGCAGACAACCCCATCATCATCCGGGCCCAAGACCCGGAGAATCGTCCAGTCTGGGACTTGGTGGGAGACAGTGAGGAGACCTTCGTCAACACCTGGCCAGGAAGCTACGGCGCGGGCGACAATCACCGCGGTTGCTGGCAGGTCGCCGCCGAGGGTGCCTACTACGACATCTCCGGTATCGTGTTTCAAAACTGCCGAGCGCCCAGCTCCGCCGGAATGCGCATGATCAACTCGGGACCAGTTACGTTGCGCGACTGTGTCTTTCAGCACAACACCAACGGTCTAACCGGAGCGTCGACGGATCTCGTCGTCGAACACAGCGAGTTCTTTCAAAACGGCAAAACACTCACGGACGGCAACGCAACCCACCACATCTACATCTTTGGCGGCGTGTTCACCCTGAGGTACAGCTACCTGCACGATGGTCACGAGGGGCAAGCGTTCCACATCCGTGCCCGCGAATCGACCATCGAGTACAACTGGATCACTCGACCAGCAAACTACGTGGGCGACATCATGACCTGCGAGCAGTTCTGCGGCGACGAGCCGCAGCAGCAGACGATGCTCGTGCGCGGCAACGTCATCGTCCAGGGCGAGCCATCCAACGGCAGCCAGCTCTTTGCGCTCTTCCGTGATGCGGAGGAGGACACGAGCGCACGCATGGATCTGTCGTTGGTGCACAACACCATCATCGGCACCCCGCGAGGCGGCGACCACAACCTCGTCAACCTCAGAAACGACACCGTTTCGGCGTACGTGCACGCCTCGAACAACATCATCTACAACGTCGGCAGCCTGGTGGGAGTGGAGCAGCCGGGCAGCGACAATTGGGACGTCGACGGCGCTGGCAACTGGCTGAGCGACGGCATCGAGGCAGCCGACACCCTGACGGCCAGCGTACTCGGTGCAGATCCGGGATTCGTCGACATCGACGGCTCCGACTACACACTGGCGAGCGCCGGGGACGCGGTCGGGGCGGCCTCACCCGACATCGAAGATGCTCCAGACCGCGAGTACTATCGCGACGAGGAGCTCGCGATGTTGTGGCGCGAACGAACCAGCGACCTCGATTGCGGCGCGTTCGAGTCGACGACGATGAGTGACCCAGTGGGCCCCTACGGTGAGGTGCCCGAAAATGGCCCTGACGGCACGACTCCCGACGGAACGGACGTCGCAGTTACTGACCCGAGTGAACCCGATGCCCCCGCACAGACAGACGTTGCCGCCGATGGAGCGACGGACGTCGCGTCTGCGACCGACGCTGAACCCGAGCCAAAAACGACCGACGTAGCGTCCAGTGACGACGCTGAGCCCGCCACCGAAACGGAGGCAGAGGTCACCACGGACGAAGAAGCAACCGGCTCGACGGACACTGGAGCGGACTCAGATCCGGCCGACGAAGACGATGACCGGGACTCGACGAGCGCCGACGCTGGCGTCAACACGACTTCGAGCGGAGACGACGGCGACTGCGGCTGCCGCATCATCGGGCACGGAAGGTCGAGGAGCGCGCTCGGTGTCGGTTGGTTGCTACTGGGAGCCTTGGCGTTGCGTCGTCGGGTGGCGCGCCACGGCTGAAATGGGAAGTCCCCATACGGGGACCGTACGGGGACTTCTGGTATCGCACGGGCACGCAGTCGATTCTCGCGGGCATCCGCTGCTCAAACCGTACTCGTTCGACTAGGCCTTGACCCACATTGACTTCTCGGCGTCGGCCTTCTGTTCCTGGATTTGGTCGAGGAAGTCCAAGACCCGTCCACTCATGTCGCGCGCCTCGTCGCTGTTGTCGTTTACTTGGTCCATGTCGCGTTTGCCGGCTTCGGACTCGTTGCCCGCCTTCTGAGCTTCGATCCCGTGTTCGCTAGCGTAGTCGTCCAAGAAAGCGGCGCCCATCTCCGCACCTCCCGCGGTCGCCTGCCCCATACCGGACCAGAAGTTCGTCGTGGCGTTGGCCGTGGCTTCCGAAGTGACCTCTCCGGTCGGACCCAACGCTTCCATCCCACCAGTGACTTGCATTGCGCCCCCCGCGACCTTGCCTGCTCCAGAGAGGACCCCCGACCAAAATTCGTCATCGGCTTGCTTGCGCATTTCTTTGACTTGATCGGCCTCTGCCGACTGGATGCGGTTCTCCACGAGGTCACGCTGTTCGGAAGCGTCTCGACTGCGTTCCCGAGCGAAGAGGAAGACGACAGCGGCGAGCTCGGCGGCAGCGTCGCCACCGAACTGTGTTGCGATCTGTCGCTGATCTGGGATGAGTGAGGTTTGCGGTATCGAATTGGCTGAATTGATGCTGTCCATTTTCCTGCTTCTTTCTTGGGTTGATGTGCGTCAAGCGCGAAGTCCGGCGGTTGTGAGCTCGAAGCTCTCCCCCTGCAACTGGTAGAGTTCGGCGCCACCTTCTCGAATGCGATCGCGGTTCTCCGTCTTCTCCTCCGCCTCACCGAGCAGACCGTCGATGACCCGCTGGAGTTGTGCCATCCAGTTCATGAGCTCTTGAAGATCGGCACTGTCCCGCTTGGCTTCCCGCTGTTCGGCGGCGACTTCAATCATGTGGATGCCCTGCCCCACGGAAAGGGTGCCACTGACGATGGTGGTGGCCGTGTGCAGCGACTTGAGCAACCCCGTGCTGTTGGCGGCAGCAAAACCGAGGCAGGTGGCGGCAGCGACGTTCAGAGAGAGGCTAACCCATTTGCCTGCTTTGTCTCCGAACAGGCAGTCACAGGCGTTGGTCTGTTCATCCACGGCAGCCAAAGCAAACAACCCCGCCGCCACCAATCCCAAGGCGCCTCCACTGGCCACCGCTCCGGCCACCGCGACCGTCTTGACGATGGCGCCCAGCACCTCCATCACGTCCTCGTTCTCGATGATGTTGTTGACGAAGCTGCTCCACATGTCTCCGCCGAGATCCTTCAAAGCTTCACCGACGTTCTTTCCGTTGGCTAGCGCCTCGGCAGCCCCCGTGAGGGCGTTGCCGAGGTCTCTGTAGAAGTCGGTGATGCCGCGCATCGCTCCGTGCACCGTGTCGCCGACCTTCCCTTTGGTGCCCATGTCCTTGAGTTCCTGCGCCAGCAAGTCCCCGAAGTTCTCACCCTTGATGAGCCCCACCACGATGTCGAAGTTGCAGCGCACCAGGTCGACAGCAAAGTCGGTCAGGTTGCCGAAGCACTCCCCAAAAGCATCGCCAACGAAGTCACAGACCGCCGAACAGACGTCACCCAGGAAACCCCAGCCGTCGTTCTTCTCCTTCTTCTCGGCCTTGCGGGCGATCTCCTCCAGCTTTGCTTGGAACTTCTCCAGAGCTTTTTCCAGCTTGTCTTGGTTTGCCTGGATGGACTGGGTGCTCTCTTTGACTCCCTGACTGGCCATGCGCTCCATCATCGCCATCAACATGCCGAGCACGTCGCTGGGCTCTGTCTCCGAGAGGAGCGGGGGGGCCAAGCCGACCAACACCGGGTTGGGCTGCACCTGCACCTGCCCCGCTGCCACCACGAGTGTGGGATCAACAGGGGCGGCTGAGATTGCTTGAGCGGTCACAGTTCACCTCGCATCTGGTCGATGAGTTTCACTTCGGACACTTCGTTGGCGTCGACCTCGGCCTGGTCGAGCACGCGCTGTGCTTCCTGCACCCTGCCCAGGCGATACAGGGTTCGGGCTTTACCGAGCTTGCAGAATACCGACGCGGGGGAAGCGCTGACCCCTACGGTGTAAGCCGCGAGCGCGCGCTCGGTGTCGCCGTGCTGCTCCAAGCTGGCGCCGAGCCCCGTCCACGCGCGGTGGTCGCGGGGGACGACACCCGTCATCAGGGCGAAGGCGCTCAGTGCCTCCGCGGTGCGGCCGTCGCGCAGAGCTGCGTAGGCGTTGGCGTAGAGTCGTTCGGCGATGACCTCCGGACTGGGTCGATTGGCGATTACTGGATAGTGCATGGGGCTCCTCCTTCAGATACTCATCGCAAGTTATCGACCTATGTTGCCGACGATGGACTCGAGGCCCTTGCCGATGGCCGACATCATGTTGGTGGCGAGGGAGATCGCGGAGTTTCGCGCGCTCATCAGTGACTGGAGTTGGATCATGTCGAGTTGGGCACTCGATTCGAACTCCTTGATGGTGTTGCCGAGCAGCGTCTCGGCACCATCGATGTCTGTTTGCTCGAGCTTTGCTGCCTTCTGGTAGGTGCCTGTGCCGATGTTGAGCCCCTCGTCCTTCGGCGGCATTGGCAGTTCAGGCCTGTAGTTCTTCGTCTCGCTGATGGGGTTCATCGGAAAGCCGAGACTGCTCGACAGCTTGTTCGCAAGCGCCGCGTCGCCGAGCAATTGTAGGTGGTAGTTGATCCGCTGGCGGTCCTCGACCGACATCTTCTGACCACCCTTGTACTTGGCGTAGATGTTCTGGATTTCTGCTATATGCTTGCGGGCATTCTCCGTCGCCTTCTGCTTGGTCATGATGGTGTTGATCTGGTCGTCGACGCCGCTCAAACGCTCAGCGAGGTACATCACCAGTCCTTCGGTCGTGAGGTGTCCGGCGCTGGTGACCCCGGTGGAGAGAATGTCGCTGTTGGCGACCACGTTGATGTTGTTTTGGATGGCAGTCATGGCTCGTTTCCGATCGTTGATTGAAGAGTTGTGAGTTGGTTGGTCTTTGAACTGTGGAGTGCTTCGTTCAGACGCGAAGCAACGGGATTTTCGGAATGGGGGCGGGCGCTGGGCGGACATCGGTGGCGTCTTCGAAGTCGTGTTTCCACTCCTCATCCAGAGTGATGGCGAGCCCTTCGGGCAGGTTCTCCAGCTCGTGGGTCACGGCGGACAAGCGGGTGTTCTGCTCCGCCAGCTGGGCCTCGATGGCCTCCAGGGCACGGGAAATATCGTCAGTCATTTCAAATCCTTCGGGTTGTTCGCCGGGCGGGAGTGCCGGCTGATGTCCCCTGTGTCGGACCCGCTGTGATTCGGTTTCCGTCTTTTTTTCGCGTCGTGCGATTTGTGGCGCGACGGCGAGCGTGGCCACAGGCAATGCCCGACCGATGGGGCCTCGCGGCGCCAACCCAAAACCAAACCTGAGCGCCGATGTCGACGCAAGACGACGAGTCGACAGCTGGCTGCGCCAACCCGAGCAATCAAACAGACGAGGTCGCCCCCTTCATCGCCGATCGGCGCTTCTGGTAGTCGTCCACCGGACTGCTACTCTGGCGGACGACATGACGGTGCCGCACGGCGCTCCGTCATCGCCGCGCACCGCTCCTACTACGCGCGTCTCGACCGCAAAGGGCCTACCACGCGCGTCTCGAGCGCGCCAGGCGTGCTATTCACGCCTGGCCGCACGGTGCGCGGTGAGCCAACGACCCGACACCATGGCGTGGCGCGAGCGGATGGTAACTACTGACCGCACTCGGCACGCAGGCGCGCAACCTCAGCCTGGAGCTGCTCGAGCTGCTGCTGTTGCTCTTGCAGCGCCGCAACCACCATGCTCGTGTAACCGTAGAGATTGACCCGATCTCGATCACTGTCGACGCTGGGGCTCGGTTCCACGTCTTCGATGATGAAGCCCAACTGCCAAGCGTCGCTCGGCGCCGTCTTGTAGCGGTAGGTCGCCAGCGGCGTAGCCAAGAGTCGCTCTGCGAGGATCGAGCGCTCAGCCTCGCTCAAGTACTCGATGTCCGTCTTGTAGCGTGCGCGGGAAATGGGGCAGCCACCAGGACCGGTCT
>JBNKZR010000360.1:0-7956 GCA_050301735.1 Polyangiaceae bacterium
GCCAAGCTCACAGCCTGGCGGAGCTGACCGTCCAGGCGCTTGCCCGCGGTGCCATCGACTTTGTTGCCAAGCCGGGCAGTGGCAGAGCAGACGAGAACTTCGAGCAGCTGAGGAAAGGGCTGGGCGAGGTCCTCGACGCATTCCGGACGTCGCGAGAGCGCACCCGCAAGAATGACAGTGACGCGTTTCCTTTGACGACCAGCGCGACGGCTACGCCTCCTTCCCTCTCCCGAGCGGCACAGCCGCCCACCAGAGAGGATGCATCTCCTCGTGCGAAGCCTTCCCGCTCACGGCGCGCTCAGCTCGATGAGTTGCAGTACCGGGCGATCGGTATTGCCGCGTCGACTGGGGGTCCGCAGGTCCTGATGACGGTCATTCCCGCGTTGCCTGCCGATCTGCCGGTTCCGGTGTTCGTCGTGCAGCACATGCCAGCGATGTTCACGGCTGCACTAGCCCGCAGTCTAGACCGCCGTGGACCGATCGCCGTGTGCGAGGCTCGCGACGGTCAGGTCGTCGAGCCCAGCCACGTCTACGTCGCCCCCGGGGGCCAGCACATGGTGGTGCGCAGCACGAGCACGCCCACAGGCTCGTCGAAGGTATTCATCGGCCTCAACTCTGGTCCAGCTGTCTTTGGCTGCAGACCCGCGGCAGACGTGCTGTTCCGCTCGCTGGCGGCAACTTACCAGGCTCGAGTTCTTGCGATCGTGATGAGCGGCATGGGCAGTGACGGCGCGGCGGGTGTCTCGGCCATCAAGAAACAGGGTGGAGGATGCCTGACCCAGAGCGCCGAATCCTGCGTCGTGTACGGCATGCCCAGAGCGGTCGTCGACGCGGGGCTCAGCGACGAGGAATTGCCTCCAGAACAAATCGCACGCCGCATCAGCCAAATCGTCCGCTGAATTGCCGGTCCCCCGACGCAAAAAACGCCCACCCTCCTGGCGGAGCGTGGGCGTTTCGTCTCTCGACGCTGCTCTACAACCCTCCCCCGACCGCCCGCAGCCGAAGGCGAGGACGGGACGAGGGGGAGGCGGGCGCACAGCGCCCGGGTGGGGGCACTCCCATCAGCGCTCTTTGACGGCCTGGTTCTCTTTCATCCAGGGCATCAGGGAGCGCAGGCGCTTGCCCACCTCTTCGATCGGGTGCTTGGCGCCCTCTTCTTCCAGACGGTTGAAGTTCTTGCGGCCGGTGGAGCACTCGGTGAGGAACTCGTCGGCGAACTTGCCGGTCTGGATCTCGGTGAGGATCTCTTTCATCGCCTTCTTCGTCTCGGCGGTCACCACGCGCGGGCCGCGGGTCAGGTCGCCGTACTCGGCGGTGTTCGAGACGCTATAACGCATGTTCTCGATGCCACCTTCGTAGATCAGGTCGATGATGAGCTTCAGCTCGTGCAGACACTCGAAGTAGGCCATCTCCGGGGCGTAACCTGCTTCGGTCAGCGTCTCGTAGCCAGCCATGATGAGCGCGCTCATGCCGCCGCAGAGCACCGCCTGCTCGCCGAAGAGATCGGTTTCCGTCTCTTCTTTGATGCTCGTCTCCAGAACGCCAGCGCGACCGCCGCCGATGGCAGAAGCGTACGCGAGTGCGACCTCGCGGCTGTTGCCGGCGGGATCTTCGTTGACGGCGATCAGCATCGGTACGCCACGACCACCAACGTACTCACGACGCACGGTGTGCCCCGGAGCCTTGGGAGCGACCAGGAAGACGTTGACGCCTGCGGGCGGCGTGATCTTCTTGAAGTGAATGCCAAAGCCGTGAGCCACCGCCAGGTAGTCGCCAGGCTTGAGACCGGGCTGGATTTCCTCGGCGTAGATGCGCGGGGCGTGCTCGTCGGGTACGAGCAACATCACGATGTCACCCCATTCAGCGGCCTCTTTCGGAGAAACGACCGTGAGGCCTGCCTTCTCGGCGCGGGGCTTGGATGAACTATCGGCGCGCAACCCGACGCGTACGTTGATGCCGCTGTCCTTCAGGTTCAGAGCATGGGCGTGCCCCTGGC
Source organism: Polyangiaceae bacterium (assembly GCA_050301735.1). Classification (GTDB taxonomy): domain Bacteria; phylum Myxococcota_A; class Polyangia; order Polyangiales; family Polyangiaceae; genus SZUA-265. The sequence continues at coordinate 1,997 of JBNKZR010000360.1, forward strand.
TGCCGTAGCCAATGATGGCAACCTTCTTGTCGGAGAGCAGACTCGGGTTTGCGTCGGCGTCGTAGAGAGCTTTCATCGTATCCTTAATCCTTCGAAGTTCATTGGTTCAGGCGGCGTTTTCCGCGCCACTCTGGTCGGCCTCGGCCGGCTTAGTAATCGCTATTGGCGCGGAACGCACCATATTCCTCACGCCCATGGGGCGCGCCATTTCCAAAAACTGATCGATTTCAGCCTCGGTTCCCGTCACCTCGACGGTGAACAAATCCCGAGAAAACGACAAGATCCGGCCTTGGCACAGATTGACGAGGCGCTCCAACTCGGCGCGCCCATTGGGACCTGCGGCACGCACCGTGGCCAGCAGGAGCTCGCGCTCCAAGTGCCCCGAGCCCTTCAAGTGCAGGACTTTGTAGACCCGGACCAGCTTGTTCAGCTGCTTGGTGATCTGCTCGATGATGCGGTCGTCACCCTGGGTGGTGAGCACGACGCGGGACCTGTCCGGATCCATCGTGGTGTTGACCGACAGCGAGTCGATGTTGAACCCGCGGCCACTGAACAAACCTACAATGCGGGCCAGCTCACCGGGGCTGTTGTCGACCAAAATGCTGAGCAAATGTCGATGCTCGCTCATGACTCACCCTTTCCGAACTCGGGGTAGACCTCCGGGTCCATCGTGATCTCGTAGTGGGCAGCGCCCGCCGGCAACATCGGGAAGACGTTCGACTCTTTGTGCACGATGACGTCCATCACCACCGTGCCCTCGGTCGCGAAGCCCTGCTCCAACACCTTGGGCAGCTCCTCCGGCGTCTCCGCCCGCAGGCCCGTGGCGCCGTAGGCCTCCGCGATGCGAACGAAGTCCGGGAAGTACTTCATGCCCACTTCGCTGTAGCGGCGTGAGTAGAACATCTCCTGCCACTGGCGCACCATGCCGAGGAAGTTGTTGTTCATCACGACGATCTTGACGTTCAGGCCCTCGTGCACGCAGGTCGCGAGCTCCTGAATGCACATCTGGAAGGAGCCATCGCCGGTGATGCAGACGACGGGGTCGTCGCTGTACATCGCCGCGCCCATGGCTGCCGGCAAGCCGTAGCCCATCGTGCCGAGACCGCCCGAAGTCAGCCACTTGCGTGCCGTCTGCGCTGGGTAGTACTGCGCCGCCCACATCTGGTGCTGCCCGACGTCGGTGGCGCAAACGTATTTGCCCTGGGTGATGCGGGCCAGCTCCTCGAACATGCGCTGAGGCTTGATGCACTCCGCGTCGTCCTTGTACGCGAGCGGGTACTTCGTGCGCCACGCGTCGAGCTGATCCCACCACGCAGCGCGCGCCTTCGGGGGCTCGTCGGGGAGCGCGTCGAGCAGTTGACGCAAGACCGTCTTGGCGTCGCCCACGATCGGCACGTCCACCTGGACGTTCTTGTTCAGGCTCGTGGGGTCGATGTCGATGTGTATCTTCTTCGACTTCAGGGCGAACTTGTCGATGCGCCCGGTGACGCGGTCGTCGAAGCGTGCGCCGACGGCGATGATGAGCTCCGCTTCCGCCATCGCCATGTTGGCGGTGTAGGTGCCGTGCATGCCGAGCATGCCCAGGTTCTGCGGATCGGCTGGGGGGTAACAACCGAGCCCCATCAACGTCGGAGTGACCGGCACGTTGAGACGCTTGGCGAGCTCCATCAACTCGGGCTCAGCCCCCGAAGTGACCACGCCACCACCGACGTACAGAATCGCCTTGTCGTAGTGTTGGATCAGCTCAAGAGCCTTCTTGATCTGCCGCGTGTGCCCGACGATGGTCGGCTTGTAGGAGGGCAAGTCCACCGTGTCCGGGTAGATGAACTCGCACTCCTGCGCGGTGATGTCCTTGGGGATGTCGACCAGAACCGGCCCGGGACGGCCACTGCGCGCCAAGTGGAACGCCTCTTTGATGGTCGCGGCGAGCTTGGTCACGTCCTTGACCAAGTAATTGTACTTGGTGCACGGCCGGGTGATGCCCACGACGTCTGCTTCCTGAAAGCCATCGGTGCCGATCAGGCTGGAGACGACCTGACCGCTGATGACGACCAGCGGCGTCGAGTCCATCATTGCGTTCTGCAGGCCCGTCACCACGTTGGTGGCACCAGGCCCCGACGTCACCATCGCCACACCGACGCGGCCCGTCGACTGCGCGACGCCCTCGGCGGCGTGCACCGCGCCCTGCTCGTGACGAACGAGCACGTGGCGAATGCGGTCTTTGGCTTTGAACAGCTCGTCGTAGACATGGAGGATGGCGCCGCCTGGGTAGCCGAAGATCAGATCGACACCTTCTTTGAGCAGGCTCTCCACGACGATTTGAGCGCCGCGCATGACGGGGCCCTTCTGAACCTCGCCGTTGGGCTTGCTTGCCTTGTCGCGCTTGGCCTTGCCGTTGCCTTTGGCCGAAGCGGGACGAGCGGACTCTTTATCGTCGGAGCCAGCCTTGGGGTTCACTGCTGGTCGAGGGCTTGACATATCAAATTCCCCATATCGGAGGTGGACAGGTTGCCACCCAGATCCTTGGTTCGTGCTCCGTCTTCGAGCACCTTGTCGATGGCCTGTTCGACCATCTTGCCCTGCTCGGGCATGTTCAGAGAGGTGTTGAACATCCACGCCACGGAGCCGATGGCACCGAGCGGGTTGGCAATGCCCTGCCCCGCGATGTCCGGCGCGCTGCCGTGAATGGGTTCGAACAGGCCCGGGCCATCGCCCAAGCTGGCACTCGCGAGCAAACCGATGGAGCCCGGCAGAACCGCACCCGCATCCGTCAGGATGTCGCCGAACATGTTGGAGGTGACCACCACGTCGAACTTCTTCGGGTTGCGGATCAAGTCCATCGCTGCCGAGTCGACGTATTGGTGGTCGAGGGCAATGTCGGGGAACTCCTTCTGTTGCATCTCCACCACCACGCGACGCCACAACTGAGAGACTTCCAGCACGTTGGCCTTGTCGACACTGGTGACGCGCTTGCCACGCTTACGGGCCGCCTCGAAGGCGATGCGAGCGACGCGCTCCACCTCGTGACGGTGGTAGCCCATGGTGTTGTAGCCGTAGTCGTCGTCGATGCCGCGGGGCTCGCCGAAGTAGACGCCGGAAAGCAACTCGCGCACGACGAGCATGTCCGTGCCCTCGACGATCTCGCGCTTGAGCGGAGAAGCGTCGATCAGAGCGGGCACCGAGCGCACCGGGCGCAGGTTGGCGTAAACACCCAGAGCGGCACGCAAGTCGAGCAGCCCCTTTTCGGGACGGCGCTCGCCGGGAACACCATCGTACTTGGGTAGGCCCACCGCGCCCAACAGCACGGCGTCGGCTTTGACGCAGGCGTCGCGGGTCTTGTCGGGCAGGGCCTTGTCACCTGCGTCGAGAGCGACGCCACCCATCGGCATCTCTACGACCTCGACGCTACGCCCCGCGGCTTTGCATACGAGTTCGAGAACTCGCACCGCTTGCTCGTTGACCTCGGGACCGATCCCGTCTCCGGGAAGTGACACGACTTTGATGGTGCTCATACCTACTTTCTTCTCCTTTTGCGCCGAGGGGCGCATGGCTCGCACGGGAGGAGCAGCGCCAGGAAAGCCTTCGGTGCGCTGCGTGATCTAGTCGGCTCGCGGCAGGAGTACCAACCCCATAGAGCTGCTACCAACCTCTCGGTCGGACTCGGCTGCTCCGCCAGCACCCAAAAACAGGTAAGCCTCAGGAGACGAGACGAGCTTGCCCGAGCGCGACACTCACTACTGGAACTACTGGGCTGCTCATCCTCGCTCGATTCCGTTACTGTTTGGGGGGCCCACTTCGTGGGCTCGTAGCGCGGCAGTATGGCTCGCCGCCCAAATCTCCGCAAGCCGCTTGGCCGCAGCCACGACCCAGCCTCGAGCGCCATTCCGGTAGTCTCGAATTCCTGGTCGCGTGTGCAGCCCCAACCCGCCGGAATCCAACGCCGCAACTGCGAACGAAGAATGACGAAAACAACCACTCCCGACTCCGCCGCCAGTTCCCGCCCCCCGCGGCGCCCGCGCTGTAATCCAGATCCGATCTGGATCGCTCTGGCCCTGACGGTCATCAGCGCGGCTGGCTGCAAGGAGGACGCGCCAGCCGAAGAGGCCGGCTTCGTCCCGGCCGAGCCTGCCTTCACCGAGGCCAAAAGCCGAGGCTTTTCACCGCAGAGAGACTTCGACGAGGACGCGCTGCGCGAACTCGGAGCACTCGCGCCGCTGCTCGATCTCACCGGCGGCATCGCGGTCAACGACGTCGAAGGCGACGGGGATGACGATATTTTGGTCCTGGGTGGGGACGAGGGCGCCCAACTGTTCATCAATGACGACGGCGAATTCGAAGAAATGGCCGAAGGCTTCGAGCTGACCGGGGTCGCCCGCTTCGCCACGGGGCCCCTGCTGACCGACATCGATGGGGACCAATATCCGGATCTCGTGTTCGCCGAGCTCGTGAGCGGCCGGGTCGAGGTCTGGCGGAACGACGACGGCGAGCGCTTCGAGAAGACGGACACGGCGCTGGATAGCGACGAGTTCGCGCCCGCGATCGGCTTGGCCACGGGGGACGTCGACAACGACGGGGATCTCGATCTGTTCGTGGCGCGCTGGAGCGTGGGCAGCACCCACGATCCGAGCGCGGGCGTGCTGTGGCTCAACGACGGAGACGGCGAATTCGAGGATCGCAGCGATGCCCTCCCCGAGCTCGACGCAGGGTCCAGCTGCAGCACCTCCTTGTGGGGCGTGCTGTCGCCCACCTTCGCCGACGTACTCGGCACGGAAGTGGAGGACGGCCTCATCGAGCCGACTTTCGACCACCATCCGGAATTGCTGATCGCGCGGCACCCGGGGCCCAATCAGCTGTTCGTCAACACCACGCCGCAAACCGGCGAGCTCTCGTTCGAGCTGTTCGACTTCGACGAAGAGTACCGCCTCAGAGTCGATCAATCGCCGCCGCCAGATTGGAGCAAGGTGAACGAGGACGACGCGGAAGGCACCACCAAGCGCACCTGGGTGGAACGGGCGTGGGCAGCGACCCAGGCTGGAGCTCTGTCTTCGATCGTGGCGGACGTCGACAACAACACTCTGGCCGATTGGCTGTTGATCGGTGCCGACAAACTCGCCACGCCGACGGACTGTGAGTCCCCCGCTTCGCTACCGTGGCTGGCCGCCGACACCACCACGCCCGAGGAGGACTCGTCGCCGGGAACTGGAGACGACTCTCCCTCTGGAGACGACTCTTCGTCTGGAAACAACGAGCAGAAAGAAGCAACCGACGCCAGCGAGCGGGACGAAGCGCCAGATGCGAGCGTCAGCGGGAATGCAGAGCGAGCCCTGGACTCGAGCGATGCCGGCCTGCCCAGCGACTCGGAGCTGTCCGACGCCGAGTCAGCGTCCGACGTGATCCTCGACGGCGGCGCGCCGATCGACGCGGCTTCGGCAGCCAGCACGAAGCTCGACGCCGCGCTCTTCCCCGCCACCTTCGCCGAGTACGACGGCGGCCTCAGTCAAGCCGTCAGGCGCAACAACCCCCTCGTCAAAGTCGACGACGAGACCTCAACGCTGGAGCAGGGGTGGTACGCGTGGACCTACGTGCCCGAAAGCGATGGCGACGCCAGCGTCCCCCCCGTTCCCGTTTTGAGTCCAACGCCGAGCCCCGCCGTCAATGCTTGCATCGCCGACTTCAACAACGACCGCCGCCCCGACGTCTTCCAGGTCACGGCAACCGACGTCGGCGGTAGCGCCCGCGCCCACCTGCAACTGGGCAGCGCCAACTCGCCGCGGGGCTTCGTGGAGGCCGCCTTCGAGACTGGCATCGCGGACGAAGGCAAGGGACGCTGGGTCACCTGCTTCGACTACGACTACGACGGCGACGTCGACGTGTTCTTGATGAACGCCGACGGCGGCAAGCTGTACGAAAACGAGCTCGTCGGCGCAGAGGGCAAAACCAACTTCCTAGGCGTGCGTGTC
>JBNKZR010000361.1:0-7901 GCA_050301735.1 Polyangiaceae bacterium
CCGCGTTGCGTGCGGAGCTGTGACTGAACGTCAGTGCCTCGCGTTCCAGCACGGTGATCGTGCGCCCGGCACCCGAACGCGCCAGCGACCAAGCGGCCGCCAGCCCGGCGATGCCTCCGCCGATGATCACTGTGGTGGGACGCGTCACGCGCGCAGGTATTCCACGCCGCTTGCAGGGTGCAAAGCCTCAGAGTCCAACCCGGCGGAATCAAGGAGGGTTTTACTGGTCACGGGAGTTGCCTAGTGCGTCCTAGGAGTTGTACGAGTGTTTCGCAGAACGCGCAGGCGAGGGCACGGAGTGGCGTTCGCCGCCAATCAGCAAAAGGTTTCTCATGACGTTCCACAAGTACTCTTTGGTACCCGCCCTGCTGGCAGGCGCGTTCGGCGCCGCGAATGCTCAGGCGCAACCCGCACCTGCCAAGCCCCCAGCTACCGCTCAGCCGCCGGCCCAGCCACCACCGGCGCCCGCGAAACCGCCAGCTGCGGCGCCCGCCCAGCCTCCGCCGGCTCCACCTGCAGCGGAGCCGAAACCCGCGCCGACGGCGCCGTCGACTGCACCTGCACCTGCACCCACGGCCCCGGCGCAACCCCCGCCCGACGCTCCGGCACCGCCGCCTGCCGCTGAAGGTGCGCCTGGCACGAATCCACCAGCCACGTCGCCGACGGCGCCCCCGCCAGTTGCGGCGCCACCAACGACTCCGCCCCCCGCCGAACCTCCACCAGCTGACACGACGTCCGTGAGCGGTGGCGTCGGCGCGGCCGGCGATGCGACCGCGCCGGTGACCGCCCCCAAGGCCGATGCCCGCCCGCGTCCCGGTCCATCTCCTCTCATTCCCGTGGTTCTCGAAGAGGAGAAGCCCGAGCCGAAGGGACCGAGCGTCACACCGCTCAGCGTCGACGGCTCCTTCTGGACACGCCTCGAGGCGCGAGAAAATTACGAGCGCTACGCTACCCTCACTAACCCGAGGCTGCATCGCGAGGGCGATCGTTTCGTGTATCGCGCGAGGCTGGGCTTGACCACGAACCCCGTCGGGGTCGGGCATGGTCAGGCTGTGCTCGTGCGTTTCGCGCCGCAGGCATACGGCACCCATTCGACCGGGGGACAGCCGCCGACCATCAACGACGGCTACGATCTTGGCGTCTACGAGGCGTACGTACGCTTGACCAGTCGCGAAATCGACCTCGATGTGGGACGGTTCCGGATGAACTACGGTGATGCCGCGCTGATCGGCGATCTCGACTGGAACGAAGCCGGACGCGCGTTCCAGGGCGGCCGCATTCGCTTCAAGGGTCGCTCCGGTTACTACACCGACGTGTTCGCGACGCTGATCACCGAAGGCGCTGACAGCACGAACGCCATCTTCGAAGGTGACCGCTACTTCTACGGCATCTACACGGCGATGGGCCCTCTGATTGGCGACATGGAACTCGATGCCTACATCCTGAGCCAAACGTGGGGCAGCGTGGCCGCCGATCCCGTTGCTGGGCCCGCCACGGACCAAGAGGGTGCGAGCTTCTTCACCCTTGGCGCGCGCGCCAAACAGCAGATCGACAAGTTCGACTACCGAGCCGAGGCTGGCGTCCAGCTGGGCACGACGCGTGTCCCCGGTGACGACGCGCTCGACAAGTTCGCGTATCAGGTGGATGTCGGTGCTGGGTTCACGCCGGTGCGTCAGTTCCGCATCGGTTTGGGCGGGCTCGTCGCCTCCGGTGACGACGATCCGAACGACTCGACGAGCAAGGCCTGGGATCCACTATTCCCGACGGGCCACAAGTTCCTCGGTTTGACGGACGTCTTTGGTGACCGCACCAACGCCTTGAGCGGCAACCTCGACGTCAAGTACCAGCCAACGGACGCGCTCATCCTCAAGCTTCAAGGCCACGCACTGATGCGCATGGAGGCAGACAACGCTTCCGGTGAGAAGTACACGGGTACCGAGGTGGACACACACGTCATCCACCCCATCGGCAACGGAGCTCTGCTGCGCGGAATGTACGGCGTGTTCGTGCCTGCCAACGGCTACTGGGGCCGAAACGACCCCATCCACTACGTCGAAGCTCAGTTCGGCTACGACTTCTGAGCGTCGAGTCGTTGCTGACTCAAGCGCCAACCCGCTCGACGGCGGGTTGGTCGCTCTTGGGGGACGAGCCGTACTCCTGCAGCTTGTACTGGATCTTGCGCACGCTGATGCCGAGCACGTCCGCGGCCTTGCTGGTCGAACCGCCTTGGGCTTCGAGGGTCTTGAGGATCGCGTAGCGTTCGATGTCCGCAAGCTTCCAGCCAGGGATTTGCGGGCCCGGCGCTTCCCGGTCTGCAGCTTTCATCTCCGGCGGCAGTTCGGTGGTGTCGATCATGTCGGAGTGGGTCATCACCACGGCTCGCTCGATCACGTTTTCCAGCTCGCGGATGTTGCCGGGCCAGTCGTAGCTCAGTAGGCGGGCCAACGCCGCGTCGCTGAACTTCGTCACTTGCTTGGCGTTGTCCCGTGCGTACTTGCGCATGAAGTGGTCCGCCAAAGGAGCGATGTCCGAGCTGCGATGCCGCAGGGCGGGCATGTGCAGATTGACCACGTTGAGTCGATAGAAGAGGTCTTCACGGAACAACCCCTTGTCGACCATTTCCTTCAAGTCGCGGTTCGTCGCGGCGATGACCCGTACGTCGATCTGAACCGTCTGGTTGCCACCGACCCGTTCGAACTCGCGCTCTTGAAGCACTCGGAGCAACTTGACCTGAACCGCGGGAGTGATCTCGCCGATCTCGTCCAGGAACAGAGTGCCGCCGTTGGCCTGCTCGAAGCGTCCTTCTCGCCGCCGATCGGCACCTGTGAAGGCGCCGCGCTCATGGCCGAACAACTCGCTCTCCAGAAGACTTTCTGCCAGCGCCGCGCAGTGCAGTTTCACGAATGGGCCGCTCTTCCTAGGCGAGCTCTGGTGAATAGCGGCCGCGATCAGCTCTTTGCCGGTGCCCGATTCACCCGTCACCAGAACGGTCGCGCGACTCGCTGAGACTTGCTGCACGGTCTTGAAGACGGTCTGGATCTCGGGCGAGTTGCCCACGATGTTGTCGAAGCTGTAGCGCTCTTCCAGGCGCTCCCGGAGTTGCCGGGTTTCCTGTCGGAGGCGAAAGCGCTCCAGGGTGCGACTGAGCACCACCAGCAGCTCATCGGCATTCAGGGGTTTGGTTAGGTAGTCCGCGGCTCCCTCTCGCATCGCCTGCACAGCGGTGTCGACGGCACCGAAGGCGGTCATGATGATGACGCCCACCTCCTGGTCGTGTTCGCGAACCTTGCCCATGAGCTCGACGCCGTCCATTCCGGGCATCTTCAGATCCGTCAGCACCACCTCAGGGCTGAAGTCGCGCAGTTTGGGCAGGGCCTTGAAGCCATCCGCAGCGGTTTCGACGGCGTAGCCCTCATCGCGCAAAATTTCCGCGAGCGCGTTGCGGGCGTTCGCTTCGTCGTCAACGACCAGAACTCTTCCTTTTGCCATCGTCAGCCTCTCGAGTGGGGGCGGCCAGCACTCGCCCAGATTTCCGCTGGCCCCTGCTGTGCAGGACGCGTGCCATCCGCCCTCACGACGCTTTGTGCTAATCTGCCGCAGATTTTGCGAAAGTCGCCCGCTTTGACGCATTGCCTGCGTCTTCCTGCTTCAATTCGGGCTGTGGCAACTCGATGCGGAAGCAAGTCCTGCCCGGCTCGCTGTCGACGGCAATGCTGCCCCCGTGGTCGCTGACGAGCTTGTGCACGATCGCGAGCCCCATGCCCGTGCCTTCGTCCTTGGTCGTGTAGAAGGCGTCGAAAACGGGCGCATCTTCGGGGAACCCCGGCCCATCGTCTTCGACTTCCAACACGACGGAGGCTCGCGCTTCGGAGGGGCGGGTACGGATGCACACCCGCCCGCCGTTTCCGATGGCCTGGATCGCGTTGCGGATCAGATTGAGGAGCACCTGCTTGATGGCTTGAGGATCGAGCTCGACTCGGCCCAGGCTCGCGTCCAAGTCCGCGTTCAATTCCACGCGGCAGTTGGCGGCTTCCACGTCCACCAGGTGAACGACGTTGCTGACCAGCTCGTTGATGTCGTCGAGTTTGGTGCTGATGGGAGTCGGTTTGGCGAAAGCGAGAAAGTCCCTGACTAGGGCGTCGAGGCGCTCGATCTCGCTCTTGACCACCTCCACCGTCCCTTGCAGGGATTGCTCGTCCAACGTTCCGCGCGCAATCTTACGTTCCAGCATCTGGAGTTGCAGCGTCGCGGAGTTGAGGGGATTGCGGACCTCGTGGGCCAAGCCGGCGGCGAGGGTTCCCACCGCGGCCAAGCGCTCGGCACGCATTGCCCGTAGGTGCATGGCCCGCTCTTCCGTGATGTCTTCCCCCACCGCGTAACACAGCGGCGGAGCACCCCCTGGTTGCGCCACCATCGACGTGTTCCAGCGAACGGAGCGATGCCCGCCGCCCTTTTGCTCCAAACGCACCGGCTTGTGATGGTCGATGATGCGGAGGCCGTCCTTGCCCAGCATCTCCTCGCGCGTGAACCCCGTCACGGTTTCGAGCTGGCGATTCCAGATCACGATCTTGCCCACCGAGTCCAAGGCGAGGATCAGCGCCGGAGCTTGGTCGATCACGTCGCGGTGACGTCTCTCGGAGGCTTCCAGTTGCCGTCGCAAGACTTCGCGCTCTCGCAGCAGGCGGGAGCGCTCGACCGCGTTGACGGCGGTCTCCACGAGTTGCTGTGCTCGAAATGGCTTGAGCACGTAGCCGAATGCCCCTTCGTGCAGTGCTCCGATGGCGCTCTCCACCGTCGCATCCCCGGTGATGATGACGATCTGGACGTGAGGGCGTAGCTCGCGTAGCTCGCGTAACAGTGATAGGCCGTGGCCATCGGGCAGGTGCAAGTCGAGCAACGCGAGGTCGAAGTCCGTCACCTGCGCTTTGGCGATCGCCTCCTCTGCACTACGTGTGCACTCGCAACGGTGCTCCGTGCCGTCCAAAGCGGCGTCGAGGATCTCGACGATGTTCTCGGCCAGCTCCTCGTGATCGTCGACGATCAGAATTCGCGCAGCGACGGGAAGCTTCATCTGCCCTTGCATATCACCGATCGGGCTCGTCTGCTGGTGTCCTGTTCGCGGATTGGGTGCCTGGTTCCTGGTCCTCGTCGTGGAGCATGCGCAAGGCAGGCGTGACCAAGTCGTCGAGCTGTCCGCGCCGAGCGCTCCACACGAAAGCCCCGACGGCCAACCCCGCCAGCAGCATGGCCAACGGCACGAGAATGTAGACAATCGACATGATTACGATTCTTCCGTCCGCGCTGGCGATTCGAACGTCTTTTGGCGCAGTGAGTTGCTGAGCACGGTGAGTGAGGACAATGGCATCAAGACCGCCGCAGCCAGGGGCGTGATCAGTCCAGCTACGGCCAGCCCCGCGGCTGTCAGATTGTACACCAGTGAGAACAGGAGATTCCTGCGGATCACGACCAAGGTCCTCTGCGCCCCGTCTACCAGCAGGGTGAGGGGTTGCAGCCCACCCTTGGTCGCGAACACGTCTGCCGCGGCGAGGCTAGCTTCCGCGCCACCGTGTACGGCGATGCCGACGCTCGCTGCTGCCAGCGCCGCGGCATCGTTGACGCCATCGCCGACCATGTAGACCGTTCCGTCGCGTCGTGCCTCCTCGACGTAACGTAGCTTGTGCTCTGGGCTCTGCCCTCCGAGCGCGACTTCGAAGGGAACGTCGAGTTGAGCCACGACGTGGTCGACGACCTCTTGACGGTCACCCGACAGCAGCACCAAGCGATGCCCCCGCGCGCGCAACTGCGTCAGGCACGACGCTGCCTCAGGCCGCAAGGCATCCCCGAGCGCGGCGACGGCGGCCAGCTTGCCATCGACGGCGACGTACACCGGGGAGAGCCCTTCCGCGAGCACTCGCGCTGCGGCCGCAGCCATCGCACTCTCGTCGTCCGAGTGAGCGACGAAGGCGGCGTTCCCCGCACGTACCTCGTGTCCGTCCACGCGCCCGCGCACACCGCTGCCGCCCGCTTCGTCTCCTCGCACTTCCTCGAAGGCCTCCACACTCAGAGCAGGAGCGAGCGGTAGGTCACGGCACAGCGCTTGCGCGATGGGGTGCGCCGACCGTTGCTCCAAGGACTTGAGCAGCGCCCCGGCTCGCTGGCTGCCTTCGAAGTGAACCAGGCTGAGCTTTCCCTGGGTCAGCGTGCCCGTCTTGTCGAAGACGATCAGCGCCGGCTGCGCTAGGGCCTCGATGTACTGCATGCCCTTGACCAGGATACCGCGCTTCGCGGCGCGGCTCAGCGCGACGCTGGCTGCCAACGGGGTCGCCAATCCCAGGGCGCAAGGGCACGTCACGATCAGCAAAGCGATGGCGTGGGGCAACCCTTCGGAAAGGCCCCAAAGCGCCACCGTCACCACCGCCAGAGTCAATACGGCAGCCACGAAATAGCCCGACATGCGATCGGCGAACATCACGATCGGGGCCTTGCGAGCTGCCGCGGCTTCGACCTCCGCGACCAGCTGGGACAGGCGCGTATCGCGACCCGTCCGCGTTGCTCGCACTAACAAGCGGGAGCTGAGATTGACCGTGCCGGCGTGAACCTTCGACCCAGGACCGACGTCGACTGCGGCGGACTCGCCACTGAGCAGCGACTCGTCCAACTTGGAGCAACCCTCGATCACGACTCCGTCGACGCCGACGCGGTCGCCGCTGAGGATCTCGACCACGGCGTGTTCGGGCACGCTCTCCGTCGGGACTTGTCGTGTGGTACTGCCTTCGACCAAGCGCGATGTCGAGGGTGCCAAGGCGAACATCAAGTCCGTCGCCTCACTGGCGGCGCGCTGTTGCCGCGCCGAAAGCCAGCGCCCCACGAGCAGCAAGAAGACGAGCATCGTGACGGTATCGAAGTAGATCTCGCCGCGATCGGTGAACGTCGCGTAGCTGCCCCAGCCGAGAGCCGCCAAGATGCCGATGCTGACCGGCAGATCCATGTGCGGTGTGCGGGTCTTGAGGGCCGCCCACGCGCCGCGGAAGAAGGTCGTACCCGTCCACAGCACCGAGGGCACTGCGATGGCGAGACTGAGCCAACGAAAGAAGTGAGTGGTCTGCGCGCTCATCGACCCACCGCTGCTCGTCGTCGACGCCAAGAACGTCCCATGCCCGCTGTAGAGCGCGAAGCTCAGCAACATGACGTTGCCGAAGGCCGCCGCCGCGACACCGATGCGCACCAGCAGCGCGCGGTCCAGACGCTTCTGCAGCTCGCGGCTGCGCCCTTGACCGGCAGGGTGCGGCGGGTACCCCAGCGAATCCAACGTCTGCGCGATGCGCGACAGGGTCGCGCGGCGCGGGTCCCACAGCACGCGCAATCGTCCCTCGGCAAAGGACGAGCGGGCCTCTACCACACCATCGACCAAGCTGGGTAGCTTCTCCACCAGCCAGATGCACGCCGGGCAATGCAGACCCTCGAGGTAGAACTCGACCTCGCACAACTCGCCCCGACGGTCGGTGTACAGCTGTCGAAATTGTTCTTCGTCGTAGTGCAGGTAGTCGGCACCTGTGGCCAGAGCGGGCGCGCGCTCGGTCTCCTCGTCGTCGAATGCGGCTCGCTTGGTGTAGTAGGACAACAGCCCGTTGTCTTTCAGCGCTCCATAGACGACACGACAGCCAGCGCAACAGAACTGCTCGTTCGTGTCGAAGCGTCGCAGCGCGGCCGGCACGGGCAACCCGCAGTGGGTGCAATCGACCTCCGGCGCATCCTCTCCCAGACGCAGCTTCGCCTCGTCCCTCGACCGTGCCGGCTGCTCGGGCCCAGGGGGACGCCTGCGGTCCGGGGCTATTGGTTCGAGGGGCATCGGTGCTAATGGCAGCTGGGTTTGGGGGGCGCCCCCTCGGCGCCATCAGTCG
>JBNKZR010000362.1:0-7811 GCA_050301735.1 Polyangiaceae bacterium
GGTGGCACGAGAACGTCGTCGGCGATGGCTCCGTGTGGGTCGCTCGCTCCATGTCCGCCCAGCTGGATGGGCCGTACGCGATTGCGGTCGCCGACATGGACGGCGATGGGCACGGCTCTCCCTCGGGTGAAAGCCAGATCAGCTGCGCAGAGCCCGCTGGTTTCGCCCCCTCGTTCGACGACTGTGACGACGAGTCCGCCGACGTGAACCCCAGCGCCATCGAGATCCCCAACGGCATCGACGACAACTGCAACGGCATGATCGACGAAGCCGCTGCGCCAGAAGCCACACCCGAGACGGGCGTGACCCCCGAGGGTACTGGCGGCGGCCCCGCGACGCTGCCACCCGCCCCGGCAGGAAGCGGCACGACAGCGCCGACCCCCAGCGCGATGCCAGCCCCCGTCGCCTCGACGCCAACGGCGGCCACGACGATGCCCGGAGTCGTCCAGCCCGGTCCTACCCAGATGCCCCCTGCCTCGGACGAGGGCACCAGTTGTGCCTTCAACGACGAGGGCTCCTGGAGCGCCCCGTCCACGTTGACGCTCGTCACCGGGCTCGTGTTGCTGGGGCGCAGGCGACGTTCATCGCGACGGGCCTGAGCGCGGCTGCGACCGGCCGCGTGTACCGCACCCCGAAGCCGCTATTTGACGACCTCTATCACTCACGCAACTACCAGCGGACAATGACGAACACGATTGCGGCGAACCCGTGCACGCTGGGTACGTGGGCTCCGGAATGCGCTCGCACACGGCACACGTCGAATCGGCACAGAATCGCAGGGTGTCTGCTTCGTTGACCCACTGCGTGCGATGCCCCCCATCATCGATGCTGCCATCTGCATTCAAGCGAACGTCGCCGAGGTGACAGCCGTCCGCCAAGCCATGCAGCGAGAACGTGCCCAGCGCCAGGACCTCTTCGCTGGCGCCAAGCAGGCTCGGTCCCCCTACAGTCGAACTGCCCAACGCAAGAGTCGAGGGCGGGCAGCGGGTCACCCTCAGCGGGCACCGTTGGAGACTGGTCGCCATTGTCGGCAGGCTGGACATCGGTCGCGGCCACGTCACTCTCCGCGGAGTCGTTGTCGTCCCGGGCCGCATCGTCGGTCGTCGCACGTCCGCCGGCGTTGGCTTCCCGCCGTTCGCGCCGTGCGTCGGAACCGTCGTCCGGTGCACTCGCCAACCCGTTCCCACAGCCAGACGTCAGCCACGAGAGCCAACACACAGCCACCAATCTGACCATTCTGTCGTTCATTGCCCCTGTCGCCCCCTCAGACGACTCAGTTGCCGAATCTCTCGCCGCGTCGTGGCAACCGGAGCTCACCATCGAAATGCTCACCTCGTTGCGGATGTCACCGAGGCCCGGTTTCTGCCCAATGCCGTCGGGCGCCCGCCCCACCCCCAGCTGTGCCGCACCCCAAGCCCCTTGCCGCCAGCCCAGGGCCTCGACTAACAGGAGCGCATGGCTTTGCGCTCTCGAATCGGAATCTACGTGCTGGGTTCGCTCGCGACGTGGGTGGTTCTCGGGCTGTCGGCTTGCGGCGACCGCAGCTATCCGCTACCGACGACGCCGGGGGGCGGGGAGTACAAGCTGCCGCACTTGGTCGAGGTGGATCAGCCGGCGTCGAAGGACCACTTCTACGTCCAAGGAGCCAAGCTCTACGACCGCTGTGGCGAAGAGGTGATCCTGAGGGGCGTCAACAAGATGAGCATCTGGACGGATGCTTCGGGCAACGACTTCCCCGAGATCGCGAAGACCGGCGCCAACACCGTTCGCATCGTGTGGACGATCAAAGATCACCCGGGTGAAGAGGCGCTGGACGCGATCATTCAGCGAGCGGTCGACGAGAAACTCATCCCCATCATCGAACTGCACGATGCCACGGGCATTCTGGAGCAAGTGCCGGCATTGGTCGATTTTTGGGTGCGACCCGAAATCGTCGCGGTGCTGAAGCGCCATCAAGCGCACCTGCTGTTGAACATCGGCAACGAAGCGGGTGGCAGTGGGGTGCCCAAACATCGCTTCCTCGAGGTGTACCGGCAAGCCATCTCTCGCCTGCGCGCAGCGGGCCTGGAGATGCCGCTGATGATCGATGCCCCGCAGTGGGGTCAGAACATCGACTTGCTGCAGGCGACCGCCTCGGACCTGCTCACCTCCGACCCCAAGAAGAACCTCCTGTTCTCTGCCCACTTCTGGTGGCCCAAGGACGACAAGACCAACGACCCAGGCTCGACCCAGCGCATCAAGAAAGAGCTCGCAGAGTCCGCCGAGATGGGGCTGCCTCTGGTGGTGGGCGAGTTCGCCCACGCGGGGGTCGGTTGCTCACGCTCGATCGACTACAAGACAATCCTCGCCGAGACGCAGCGCCACGGCATCGGTTGGCTCGCGTGGTCCTGGGGCCCAGGAAACAAGGATTGCGGCGAGATGGACATGACGACCAACGGCAAGTTCGACTCGCTGAAAGACTGGGGACTCGACGTCGCGGTGCTCGATCCGAACAGCATCCAGAAGACTTCGCGCATTCCCGCCTCGATGCAGTACGGACAGTGCGGCAACGACCCCTGAGCCTCCACGGCCCGAGCGCTCAGCGCGACATTTGCTCCTCGCGCCGCCCATCGCTATAACGGGCGGCGAGGGACCCATGGACATCCTCGGGATATCTGCTTTTTATCACGATAGTGCCGCCTGCCTCGTGCGCGACGGCGAGCTCATCGCAGCGGCGCAGGAGGAGCGCTTTTCACGAAAAAAGCATGACTATCGCTTTCCTCGTCAAGCGGCGGAGTACTGCGTGCGAGAGGCAGGGATCGGCTTCGCCGACCTGGATCTCGTGACCTTCTACGACAAGCCGGACGTCTGCCCACCAGCATCGGTTTGGCCGGCATCGCTGGCGGCTCTCCTGTCCCTCGCGACCCCTCGAGCCAATCGCGCTCTGTATGTGGGGCTGTTCCGCGACAGCCAATAGCGCGCAAAGCAGAGCGCAACTCAGCACCATGACGAACAGCGGCAGCACGTAGCGGCGAAAAACCACGCCAACTTGCGAGCGAGCCCCCAACATGGCCACGAAGACAGGAAGAAAGAGGAGCGCAGGTATACCGAGCAGATGGTCGCGTACGTTGGTAATCGGCCGACGGATGGTAGCCGTGGGCAACAGCCAGTTGCTAGCATGGCGTTGTGGCCGACGTACATCCAGCGGCCGAATCCACGAGCAGATAGATGAGCCAAAGCCCCTCTCCCCTATTCATCGTCGGCAATCGACGTTCAGGCACCACCATGCTCCGGCTGATGGTTGCCTCACATCCACACATTGGCGTGCCACCAGAAGGGGGCTTCGTCGTCACGATGGGTTGGCACTGGAGGCAACGTCAACTGACGCAGAGCGACTACCCCAACCTGGTCCGCGACTTCCTCGCCGAAGAGAACACCCAGGACTGGCAACTGACCCGCACTGAGCTCTGCCGAGCACTCGAAGCGCGACGGCCCGACAACTTCGCGCAATTCGTCGACACCGTCTATCGGCAGTATCTATCGAAGAAATTCGCCGGCAAGCGCCGCTGGGGAGACAAGACGACGTGGTACATCGACTTCATTCCCATGCTCTCGGAACTCTTTCCGTCTGCACAGTTCGTGCACCTGTTCCGAGATGGACGTGACGTCGCTTGCTCCTACCTGAACACCACGCATCTCAGCCACAGCATCCCCCGCATAGCGTATGAGTGGCGGACGAACCTGCAAACAGCGAAGCGCGCAGGCAAGCGACTCGGTCGCGACCGCCTCCTGGAGCTTTCCTATGAACGGCTGACCCGCGAACCCGAAAGCGAACTACGACGACTGTGCACCTTTCTCGGCGAGGACTACAGCGAAAGCATGCGCGACTTCCACGCCAACAATGCAGCAAACCGACTCGAGCCGGAACGCCACATGAACTGGAAGCGCAAGACGCTTCTCCCGGTAGACACCAGCTCGATCGGCCGTTGGAAGCAGCAGCTGACGCCCGCCCAAGTCCGCAAATTCGAGCGCGTCGCGGGAGATGAACTCTTAGCGCACGGCTATGACCTGGAACACTCCAAGCCCCCCGAGCCAGAACGAATCCTGCAGCGACTCGGCGGGGGCTCGTTCGGTCTGTACTGGCGCACGCGCCAAGGGTTGCGAGGGACAAAAGCCAGATGGAAGCGCCGGTTACCGTTGGCCGCGAACGAACACGCTGGTTGATCGACGACGGACGCGTGCAACAGCTGTAGCGCCAACCGCCCGCGCCCTCCGGCGCCCCAACGACGAACGCCCCACTGAAACCAGCGGGGCGTTCGTGCGTTTCGCGCTCGTCCGCCTCAGCGTGCCGCGGTCTTTTTCGACGCTGCCGCCTTCGGGTGCGCGGCAAGGTCGAAGCGGTCGAGGGTCATCACCTTGTGCCACGCCGCAACGAAGTCGTTGACGAACTTCGCCCGAGCATCATCAGCCGCGTACACCTCAGCCAGTGCACGCAGCTGCGAGTTCGAACCAAAGACGAGATCCACCGACGTGCCCGTCCACTTCACCTGACCGGACTCGACATCCTTGCCCTGGTAGACGCCCCCTTCGACTTTGTCCCACTGCACGTTCGGGTCGAGCAAGTTGGCGAAGAAGTCGTTGCTGAGCGTTCCGGGTCGGGTAGTGAAGACGCCGAGCTTGGAGTCGCCGTAGTTCGCACCCAGCGCGCGCATGCCCCCGATCAACACGGTCATCTCCGGCGCGGTGAGCGTCAGCATGTCCGCGCGGTCGATGAGCTGTTCGGGGGGCGTGCGCTCGCCGGCCGCGCCGACGTAGTTGCGAAAGCCGTCGGCAGTGGGTTCCAACACCGAGAAGGACTGTACGTCGGTCATCTCCGCGGTGGCATCCGTGCGGCCCGGCGTGAACGGCACCGTCACGGCATGACCCGCCTTTTTCGCCGCTTGCTCGATCGCTGCCGCCCCACCCAACACGATCAGATCGGCCAGTGAAACCTTCTTGCCGGACTTAGCGGCGTTGAACTCGCTTTGAATGCGTTCGAGGACGGGCAACACTTGCGCCAACTCGGCGGGTTGGTTGACGGCCCACTGACTCTGGGGAGCGAGGCGCAAACGAGCACCGTTCGCCCCGCCGCGCATGTCCGTATCGCGATAGCTGGAAGCCGCCGCCCAAGCCACACGGACCAACTGCGGGGTCGACAAGCCGGACGCGAGGATCTTGCCCTTGAGCGCCGCGATGTCGCGCTGATCGACCAGCTTGTGGTCCACCGTCGGAACGGGATCCTGCCACAGCTGTGGCGGCGGCACCTCGGAGCCCAGCAGACGAGCGTGGGGACCCATGTCTCGGTGCGTCAACTTGAACCAGGCGCGGGCGAACGCCGCTTCGAACTCCTTCGGGTTCTTGTAGAAGCGCTCGGAGATCTTGCGGTACTCAGGATCGGCTTTCAGTGCGAGATCGGTCGTGAGCATCATCGGCTTGTGGGTCTTGTTCGGATCGTGGGCATCGGGCACACGTCGGGTCGTCTCTCCCTTGGGCGACCACTGGTAGGCGCCACCGGGGCCCTTGCCGAGCTCCCACTCGTATTCGAACATGTTGCTGAAGAAGTCGTGGGACCACTTCACTGGCGAGTACGTCCACGCACCTTCGAGGCCGCTCGTCACCGTGTCCGCACCCTTGCCGCTGCCGCAACGGTTCTTCCACCCCAGGCCTTGCTCTTCGATCGGCGCGGCCTCGGGCTCGGGCCCCACGCAATCACTCGGCTTGTGGGCGCCGTGCGCCTTGCCGAGGGTGTGACCACCGGCGATGAGCGCGACCGTTTCTTCGTCGTTCATCGCCATGCGCCCGAAGGTGATGCGGATGTGCTTCGCGGCTGCGAGCGGATCGGGCCTACCATTGGGCCCCTCCGGGTTGACGTAGATGAGGCCCATTTGGCTGGCACCGAGAGGCCGCTTCAGCTGCGCACCATCCTTCGAGAAACGTTCATCCGCCAGCCACGTCGTCTCTGGACCCCAGTTGATGTCTGTCGGTTCGTAGACGTCCACACGACCGCCACCAAAACCCAAGGTCGTGAAGCCCATGGACTCCAGCGCCACGTTGCCACTGAGCACCATCAAGTCCGCCCAAGACAGACTGCGACCGTACTTCTTCTTAACGGGCCACAACAGGCGACGCGCCTTGTCCAAGTTGGCGTTGTCGGGCCAACTATTGAGGGGCGCGAACCGAATGGTGCCGTCGGCGGAGCCACCGCGACCATCAGTGACGCGGTAGGTACCCGCGCTGTGCCAAGCCAGTCGAATCATGAGCCCGCCGTAGTGACCGTAATCCGCTGGCCACCAGTCCTGAGACGTCGTCAGGACTTGCTCGATGTCCTTCTTCACGGCCTTGAGATCGAGCTTGGCGAACTCCGCAGCGTAGTCGTAGTCTTCTTCGACCGGATCGCCTTGCGGAGCGTTCTGTTTGAGCACCCGCAGATCCAAGCGGTTGGGCCACCAGTCGTCGTTGGTGTAGGGCGCTTCCGCCGCTGGCGTGGCCTTGGCCGGTGCTGGCGCGGCTGCCTCTTCAGGCGCCGCTGCCGGTTGCGCGGGCTGCTCTGGTGTCGCCGCTGGCGTCTGAGCCGTCGCGGTCGAACAGGCCGTTACCGACCATGCAGTTGCGGACCATGCCGTCGCGCAGACCAAGGACCAGAGCAATCCGGCGCTGCGGACGGTTCTCGTTTCACTCGTCATGTTCTTGCGATTCATCTTTCTCTCCCATCTTCGCTGTGCGCTGCTAGCACGCGCGTTCACACACTCGGGGCCAGTTCGGCTACCCAGACCCCGCACCCGGTAGTCGCGTAGCACAGGTAAGTCGGCATGGGTATGGCCGATCGCGTCGTCAACTCCACCTCGACGCAGCGCATGCAACTCGGTCCCGCTCGGCCACGAGCACAGGGAGCTGCAATGTAAACGAGTGCCGGCAACGCAAGCGACCGGGGCCGTGCTCTATCAGCTGCACGCATCGAGTTATCAGCGATGCCGAGCGCACTATCAGCTGCACACTTTTTGTTATCAGGACCACCAAAACCGCGCCCGCTTCCGCGACAACTCTGCGAACTCTCACGAGCCCTGCTCGCGGGTCTCGAGCTCAGCCCGTGTCGTGCACGCCAGATTTGCGGGCACCATACGACGACGCGGCTCCCCAACCACCCCGCAGGACGGCGCTCCAGCGAGCCAATCATCTCGTCGGGCTCGTCGAGCTGCCCCACACCCCTCAACCCAACTTCCGCCAGGGCGACAAATCACGACCGCACCGGACGACGCTGGTGGCGGCCCGGCTCTTCGCCTATCATGCGCCCGATGCCGGACCTGTTGTCCAGCCAGCTAGAACGCGCATTCACGTCCCTCAGCGGTTTGCTTCGAGAACGCGTCTCCACCTTGCTTGGTGGGGGCACCCCGAAGTCCACCGCGGCAATCTTGGGAGAAAATCCTTTCGAGTTTCTCACGCGTCGACTCGCGCTGACCCATCTGTCGACTGACGAGGGCGTCGCGCTCCTCGCGGCCTTAGCGCCAGATCTCAGCCCGCACCTCTTCGACGAAACGATCTTGGGTGCCTTGGAACAGGCAACCGACTTACCCCGCATTGGAGGGCGCAGGGGAAAGGAGTCGCGCCTCTTCATTCCGACGGGCGAGACCGTCATGTTCCTGTTGGGCAGGACCTCCATAGCGCAGCGCTTGGCAACCCACAGGGCGCTTTTTGGGGCTGATTCCCAGCTCATACACCACCACCTCGTGGAGCTGGTTCACATCACAGCGGATGAACCACGCCTGAGCGGCGCGCTATTACTGGGCGACGAGGTC
>JBNKZR010000363.1:0-7751 GCA_050301735.1 Polyangiaceae bacterium
ACACCACACGGCGATGACGACACGGTGCACTCTTGCAATGCTTCGAACCTCGTTCGCGCTTCGCCCACACTCGCGTCTGAGCTTTCCGTCGGGGGTGGCCAGGGCACGCCCGCGTTCGCCGCCCCAGCACCCGTTGCTTGCCCCGTGTCGGGCGCAGCGTCTGGCTGCGTAGCGGAGTCGGTGTTCGAGTCGCCAGCGTTCGCGGCTGGCTCGCCGTCGACCTCATCTGGCCCCGACGGGCTCGGGTCGTCGGTCCCTGTGCTTGCTACCGGATCGCTCGCGTTCGACGCATCGGTTTCGATGTTGATCGGGCTTTGAGTGCCGTTGCCATCGTCGGTTGCGGCGGTTGCTTCGTCGTCCGTCGTGGCGCTGGGGGTGTCTGCGGATTGGCCCAGCTCCGAGTCGCGCGACTTGCCGTCGCACGCGACGGTCAGCAGCAGCCCACACGCGACCCCCCCAAAAACCAAACACCTGTCGAGCATGTGCTGTTCATAGCACGCGGGACCGGAGCTGGGTCGCACTGGAGCGTTCGACTTTTGGCCGGTCGTCACGCGCCGCTTCAGCCGCCTTGCTTCTCGAAGCAGAGCCGACGCACGAAACGCCGCAGCGAAGAGTGGCGCTGGGTCTCGTAGAACTTCCGCGCAGCAGCCAGCGACGCCTGCCCCGGAAACTCGATACAGTCGGCGATCACCTCGTACCCGTACTGGTAGGCATCCACGTCGTCGGGGTCGAGCTTGCGGTACTCGATGAGCATCTCTCGCATGGCGTCGACCTGTCGATGGGACATCGCGTCGTTTAGGGCCTGGAGTAAACGGTTTTCGGCCTGCATGCGTTCGCGCTTTTCGTCCAAAGGGTGTGGCACCATGCCCGGTTCGTGGGCATCGTCGGGGCCGGGGCCCACGATGCGGAGCTCCGGCAGGGTTGTCTCCGGTGCGGGCGGCGAGCCGCGCTCCGTCAGCGTGGAGTGTTCTGGGGGAACGCCTGGTGGGCGATTGGGGGTTGGGGGGAGGGGGGCTTCGGGGAGCGTCGCGGCCGCCGGCTCGCTGCGCGGCTGCTCTGGTCGAGGCTCTCGGCTGCTTTGGGGCGAGGGGCCCGGGGGCGCGCTCTCCTCTGGCGACGATCGCAGCCAGAGCGCGAGGCCCAAGACCGCCAACAGCGCCAGCGTGATGAGCCCGTAGCGGCCCTTGGCATCGAAGGACACGGAGCTCACTCGATGGTGACGGTCCAGGTCACCGTCTTGTCGGAGTGCCCCATGTCGCCGGAGCCCCAGTACTGCCGATTGAAGGTCGTGCCGGGGACCTGCCGCACGAGATCCGTGTCGGCATTGTCGTACGCGCGTGCGGTTACCGTGTGGGTGCCGGCAGCGAGATCGGCGGCGGCGACGTCGTAGCTGGGGCCGCCGTCGGTGGCGATTAGCTCTCCGTCCAACGTCCAATCGACGCTGATGACGTCGGGATCGATGACATGCACGGTGAGCGTCTCTGGATCCGTCACCTCACCGGGTTCGGGGCTCGTGGCGTCGTAGGGGCTCTCGACGACACGCCAGATGTCCAACACGATCTTCTCGCGGGAGACGGGATTGTAGGAGGTATTGGGGTCGTCGCCGAAGAGGCTGTTCATCATCGAGTTTTCGCTCGGTCGCCAGGTTTGGCCTCCCTCGCAGGCAAAGAGCCCCTGTTCACCCGTCCCCGGGTTCTGGTCGTAGCCGAGCCAGTCGTCCCAGCGACCATCGGTCATCTGATCGGTGAGGCTCACGTTGACGCCGTAGGTCGCCTCTCGCGAGACTCGGCTCAACTCGCAGTTGCCGTACTCGTCGGAGATGAAGTTGTGGCCGTGGCCACCCTCGTGCAACGCCGCGCCCCCGGCGTCCTGATTGCCTCCCGACCACATCATCAAGGTGCCGCCCGAGTTCCACCAGCTCGACCCATTGAGCACCACGGCGCGCCAATCGACTTCGAGCTCGGGCGGCAGGTTGGCGCTGATGGCGCTGTTCACCGCTGCGTTGTCGCAATTGGCGAGGCGACTCGTGTCGTCGCCGCAGCAGCCGAACTCGCTCTGGCCGCAGATCGGCCCCGAGGGGATCCGGAGCACGCAGATGTTGATGAAACGACGGTAGCGAAGAAAGGGCTGCCCGACGGGATCGCTGAAGCGCTTCGCCATCGCGGCTTCGAGGTGTTGATCCAGCGTGCCCCCGGGCTCGAGCTCCTCAGCGCTGTAGCCGTCGCCGACGATGACGTAGTTGAGTCGATTGCTGCTCGGTCCGTGGTCTTCGAGCGCGGTGCCGTTTTGTCCGCAGTCGAGCGCTGGGAAGAGCGGCTCGTCGACGGGCGTTCCACCGACGAAGCTCCCGCCGCCGGCTCCGCCGTCGACTCGACCCGGCATGGCGCCGCTGCCCAGGGTGCCGCCCGCACCTGGTTCTTCAACCGACGTCACGCCGCCGCTGCCTTCGGAGCTGCCACCGCTGCCGTCGTCGCCGTCCGTAGTGCCCAGATCGGGACTCACGCCATCCGTCACCGTGCCCGGTTCGTCGCTGCTGGGATCGCCTACCGCGTCGGTGCTGATGGCTGGGGTTGGGTCGTTGGGGGCCTCGCTGGCCGTGGACTCGGCGCTGCTCGTGCCTGAGCCCGCGCTCGACCCTGCCGTGCTCGTGGGACTGGTCGCGGTTGGCGCGTTGTCCGTGCCGGCTTCGGTCGTGTCGTCTGCCGTGCTCGAGCCAGCGCAGCCACTGAGGCTCGCGGCGACAAAGAGGGGGAAGGAGCGACCGGGCAATTTCATCGTGCTCATATCCTATCGGATCTCGTCGTCGCACACGACGACGGAATGAGTAAGTGTTTCAGATGTACATCCCCCATGGGCGAAGGGGTGGACGAACGCGGTCGGTCCGAACAGGCAGTCACGAACTCGAAAGCTGGCGCGTCTGTGCTTGGGGCGGAAAACTACGCGTGGGAGCGCTCTCGAAAAGAGCGCGCTCGCGTGATCAAAACGGGGCCGTCGTGCATGAAGGCCAGCCCTTTGCGCAGAGAGGCACACATCCCGGCGATGAAAGAAGTTTGCAGCCGTCTGCTAGTCAGCAAGGAACGTTTCCTCTGGACTTGCCAGACATTGCGCATGCGCTCGTCGCCTGCGCCTGCGATAGTCCGTCCGATGCTCCTCACTGTCCGCCGTCGCGCCCTTGCGCGACGAAGCCCGCGTCCCCAGTACCTGGGCACCAGCGTCTTGGTGCTGAGTCTCGTTTGGGGGGGTGCGGGCTGCTCCGCCAGTTCCGCCGAAGAAGAGTCGGCGGACATCTTGGCAGGAGCAGGGACACAGACCCCCGCGGTGCCGGCAGCGAGCGGTGGGGCGGTGGGGGGCGAAAACCCGTCGTCAGTCGATCAGACGTCAGTCGCGGGAGGGCAAACGCCCACGGCAGAGCAGGCTGCTGCCATGGGGACGCCGACGGCGATGCAGGCGCCGGTGCCCGCTGCGGGTGAGCAGCCGACGAGCGAGCCCATGACGCCGACGGATGAACCTGTCACGGAAACGCCTGCGCCAACCGTGGAGATGCCCACTGACCCCGAGCCCGCGCAGCCGGACGCCGAAGCGAGGGAGCCTGCCGCGGAAATGCCTGCGGAGCCGATGCAAGATCCGGCAGAACCGGCGGAGGTGCCGCTGAGCCCCCCTGTCGGAAATCCGGGCGACGTGCTCGCGTTTCCCGGCGCCGAGGGATTCGGCCGCAACACCACTGGGGGTCGCGGTGGCGAGGTCTATCATGTCACCAATCTAGACGACTCCGGGCCCGGCTCGCTGCGAGATGCGGTGAGTCAGTCGAATCGAATCGTCGTCTTCGACGTGGGCGGGGTGATCAACATCGGTGAGCGCATCGTGGTGCACGAGAGTGTCACCGTTGCCGGGCAAACCGCGCCGGGTGGCGGCATCACCATCTACGGCAACGGCATCGCTTTCAACGGCGACTCGGGTAACGACATCATCCGCTACATCCGTGTCCGGATGGGACAGAGCGGGGACAGCAAGAAGGACGCGGTCGCCATCTCCGAGGGGCAGGACTACATCTTCGATCACGTCTCCATTTCCTGGGGCCGCGACGGTACGCTGGACGTCAACGGTACGGGTGTCGACAACTTGACGTTTCAGGATACCATCGTGGCCCAAGGCATCAACAGCGACAACCACTCCACGGGTGGCCTGATGCAGAGCGGGAAGTGGTCCGTGATCCGTTCGCTCTACGTCGACAACAAGACGCGCAACCCGAAGGCTCGCGGCACTCACGAGTTCATCAACAGCGTGCTCTACAATTGGGCCTCCAATGGCTACATCATGGGGGACACGAGCGGCGTCTCGGAGTGCAATCTGGTCGGCAACTACTTCATCTATGGCCCGGAGAGCAGCTCCGATTCACACATCACCAACACGACGCCGACGTTCTACGTATACGGCGACGACAACTGGGTGGATTCGAACAAGAATGGGTCCCTCGATGGTAGCCTGATGACCGACTACAAGACGGCCACCCGCGTCGATGCGCCCTTCGACTATCCTGCCGGAGTCGACAACAAGCTCGCCGCCAAAGACGCCCTCGACTACGTGCTCGACAACGCCGGTGCGTCCATCGTCCGAGATGCCGTCGACGAGTTGCTCATCAATCAGGTCCGCTCTTTCGGCACTCAGGGGCAGATCATCGACACCGAGGCAGACAATGGGATCGCCGGCAACGTCGGCCAGGTCGCTGGTGGCACAGCTCCCGTGGACAGCGACCGTGACGGCATGCCGGATGAGTGGGAAACGGCGCGAGGTCTCGATCCCAATGTCGCCGATGATGCCGGGGACGAGGATGCCGACGGCTACACCAACGTCGAAGAATACCTGAGCTGCTTGGTCGGCGAGGGTGACTGTTAGCGGAGCAGGCGCGTGTCGGCGGTTGCCCCACGGAGACAAGGACCGCGGACTACCGCACGCGTGCGGCGTCCTTCAGCAGTACGCGGTAGACATAGCCGGTGCCCACTTCGTGGTCGGCAACCAACGAGCCCTCCACCGTCAACGTTTCGCCCAGCTCTGGGGGCGTGTGCATGGTCACCGTCAGATCGGCGTTGCCGTTCGCGTCGGACCCCGTTCCATCACGCAGGTGCACGAAGTTCGTTCCCATCACACCCTCGACGACGCGCACCACGCGACCGCGCACGCGCGCCGTTCCTCCGTGCCAAGTGCCGGTGTGCAGTGCTTGGATCGTGGCGGCATGGGGGCCCTCCGCGGGCTCTATCTCCCCGGCTGCCGGGGCGGCCACTTGGGGACGCTGGGACCCGTGCATGGCGACCGCTTCGACGTTGGCGGACCCACCGGACCCAGCGGTCCAACTCTCGTGAACGGCGATGATGCCAGGATGGGAGGGATCGTCGTGATAGACGACCGCGTCGGGCGGCATCGGGTGGACGCTGG
This sequence comes from Polyangiaceae bacterium, assembly GCA_050301735.1. GTDB lineage: Bacteria > Myxococcota_A > Polyangia > Polyangiales > Polyangiaceae > SZUA-265. The sequence continues at coordinate 5,431 of JBNKZR010000363.1, forward strand.
GATCGTAGGCCGCGCCTTCGGCGCCGGCGTAGGGGCACCCTTCCGCGTCGGCTCCGGGGTGAACGCCCACGGGTGGTGCGTTCGAGTGGGGGTCGGCGACGCTCGGTGCCACGACGTTGGGGGTTACGGCATGAGGGTCGACCCCGTGGGGATCGATGGCTGCTGCCGGCGTAGGTTCGGGCGCAGCGATCGCGCCGGTTGGCTTCGTCGCATTGCTATCCCAGCCGATGGCTGCTGCGCCGAGCACGCCAGCGCACAACAAGGTCGTCGTCAACTTTCCGTAGTGCATGTTCATCCTCACAATCCTGGTCGCCACACGGCGACGCTCTGTACGATGGTGGCGTTGAAGTCTCGTCCGCGGTTCAACTCCGCGCTGAGTGTTAGGTCGAAGGAACGCAGTGGCGAGAACCAAAGAGTGGTTCCCAGAGCGTGCTGCACGAAGGGTGCGCTGTCGGTCGTGTAGCGCATGAACGCTGGCTGGTAGCGCAGAGTGATGTCGAGGTTCGTCGTTTCGAACGTGTACCCAGGGGCGAGGGTGAACGTCGTTGCGCGTATCAGTGAGCCGCTGGATTGAGAGGCGCCGAGGTCGAGTCGCAGGCTCTCGTAAATGTCGAGCCAGCGTGCGACGGCGAAGACGCCGGAGTTTTCGACGTCGGTGTTCGTCATGGCGCTGGCCTCAGCCCCCAGCGTCACACTCGACGTCGTTCCTCGCAGGCCGGCAGCGACGCCGCCGCCATAAGTGGCGTCGCCGCCGATGCACGGCTCGGGTGGGACCAGACTTGCCGTCCCTCGGCATAGCCACTCTGGCGGAAACAGACTCGCCAGGAAGCGCGAGCGCTCCGGTCGAGAGAAATCGGCGTGCCCTCTGGCGAAGAACGCACCGTGCTGCGCGCTGGCGTAGGCGCTTGCCCCGGTCAAATCCGTGGTCGGGGCGTTCCAGACGTTGTTGTCGTCGAAGAAGGACAGCTCCGCCCGGGCGCCGAGCTGCCCGAACGACGGCAAGAAATCCACCAGTGCGTAGGTCTTGCGTTCGTCCACAGCACCGTCGAATTGAGAGGCGTGCGCGCCCAAGACCATCCGAGGATGCCACGCGGCCTCGTCGTTCTGCCACACGAGTTCACTGCCGAAGCGCGCGACGTCCGCAGAGAAGGTGCCCGTTTCCGGGTTCGGCATCAGCCCGCCGAAGGCGCCCAGCCGGAAGTTCGAACCCAAGGGGGCGTCGACGCGCACGCCATCGAGATTGCCGAGCATCGAGGAGGCATAGCGCAGGCGCCCGAGTGAGCTCCTCCAGCTGACGTCGGTGCCGTAGGTAGCGGCCAGTTCACGTAGCCGAAGCAGTTGTCGGGACCCCACACGGTCGTTTGGCCCGACGTAGAAAGCCCCCACATCCGCATCGAGTGCCAGCGGCATCGAAGAGATGGGTTCGACGTGCAAGCGGCCTCTGAGTTCCGCGCTGACGAAGCCGCGCTGTGCGGCATCCTGCGGCAAGACCGCGTAGGCAGCAGCGCTGAACTGCACGCGATTGCGACGGGCGTCGTCACTGACACCGAGCGGGACGGCCTTCGGGCTCTGCGTTGTAGCTGGGCGGGTAGCGGGTTTCCAATCATCGCGGAAGCTCGCCACTGGGGTCGGCTCGGGGAGCTTCTTGGCAGCTTCGATGGGTCGGTTCTTCACGGACTGAGAGCTGCCGCGCGCCCCCACCTCGAGTCGCCGGTCGCCGAGCTCGATGGCAGCAGATGACGTGCTGACCGAGACGATCGAAAACTCGGCTTTTCGAAATGTGACGGTGTCTCCGACACGCAGATGCTTGGCGGCACCGGGTTCGATGTAGGCGCGTCCCCCGGCGACATCCACGACGCGAACGGGGACGCGGATCGCTTCTTGCGCTTCGTCGTCGGCGCTCGTTTTGGCTGGTTTGTCCTTTCGAGCGGCAGCGGGGGTGGTGAACGATAGGATGTTCACTATCAGCAGTGTCTTGACGGCTAGGCGAAATAGGCACCGCATGCTCGTCTCCGGTGCTGGATGCATGAGGGGTGCGAGTTGCCTCGTCGCGGTCGAGCTGCCCGTCGTGGTGGCGTGCGCCCTCCTCGTCGGGGCCACCCCCAACGCCGTCGTGACGTGCCCGAGGTGCGTCATCGAAGCCGCCCTCCGAGGTGACAGTCGACGCAGCGCGTGCCCACCGCGCCGATGCGCCGATGAGTCTGAGTCAGACGCGTCGCGTTGTGGGCGTGGCAACCGGTGCACAGTACCCGCCGCGGGGTGGCGGGATTGGGATGACAGTCGCTGCAGTCCAGGCCGCGGTGCCGCCCCGACGAGATCAG
>JBNKZR010000364.1:0-7674 GCA_050301735.1 Polyangiaceae bacterium
CGACGAAGAGTTGTCGCCCCGTGGGCGATGGGGCGCTCCAGCTGTCGCCCACGCCCTCGGGACGGAGCGTGGGCCCGTGTGCTTCGGCGATGGCTCGAAGGGCGAGCGCGAGTTCGGACGAAGACAGGGACGCCACGTGACCATTCTAGCGCATGTGCGAGGGCCGCCACTCGATGGTTCAGGCGTAGACGCGAGAGACGCCTCGATGGTTCTAGCGTTTACGCGAGAGCCGCTACTCGATGGCTCTCGCGTAAACGCGAAGGAATGACCCGTGTCAGCGGGGGAGTTGCGTCTCCGCCTGGCGAACGCGCACGCTTCGACTCACCAGAAGCTCCAGCTCGTCCAAGAGGGATCACCGGCGCTGAACTGGAAGTAGTAGGCGCCGCCGCTTCGTGGCGGCAACGGCATTTCTCCCGGCGTCACGGGCACGCCGTTGACCGAGATGGTGCGCGTGCCTACCTCCGACGCTTGCCATCCCAAGACCTCGTCCGTGACCACGTACCAGCGCTCGCCCGTGTCGTCGAAGTTGCCGGACTGTTCGTCTTTGACGATGGGTATTGCGGAGAGGCAGGCGTCTTCACAGGCGAAGCTGCTGACGGGAGGGGGCGGGGGGTATTCGTTGGTGAAGCGGAGGTTGTCGACGTTGATGGGCAGCATGCCAGCATCGACCTCGATGGACAGCTGAGCGCCGTCGAACTCCTCCTGCAACAGGTCATAGTACTGTGTGGGCAGCTTCGTGCTTGGAGTTCTGTCAAGGCTCGGCGCTTCTGCGACGTGTGGCTGGCCGCCCTCTGCGTATTCGTGACCTCGCAGTGTCAACGCCGATATCCGCATGGCTATTCGACGTCACTTCCGTTTCACGAGGGAGGTGCTTCCGGTCACGGAGCTTGACCCGTTTCACCAGCGAGCATATTGTCACTCGCGGAGGCGAGAGACATGAACGACAAGCCCGCAAAGAAGACGAACAAGCGTCCATCCAAGAGCAACACGAAGGGCGCGAAGGCGGCCGTGACGGTGAAGGGCGCGTTGACCGTGAAGGGTGCCTTGAGCGCGAAGAAGCCACGCAAGAAGCCCCGAGTCAAAAAGCCGTCCAAGGCCAAGGCAGCGTCGGGCATCATGACCGGTGAGTCCGTGCTCGTATCGCTCACGCCGGCCATGCGCAAAGAACTGCGTGCCGCCATGAAGAAGGAGGGTGCCGTGAACCTGCGGCTGGAAGCTACGGGGGAGATCCAGCTGGGTCGCATCTTGCGCGCCTATCCCGTGATGGACCCGCCGAACTGAATCGGCGTTCGCTACTGACGAGCGGAGGCGGCGTGCGACTGGTCTTGGTTGCCAACCTGCTGATGGACCAACAAGGGCTGGTTGCTTCCGAGGCGCCGCAGCCGCCGTTGGGGCTCTTGTCGTTGCTGGCGGTGCTGCGTGAGGCTGGTGTCACCGCAGACCTTTTCGACCCGGCCGTTCCGGCGTACCGCGGAGAGCTGCAGCTGGGTCCGGAGATCGCCGATCACCTGGCGCAGAGGATCCTGGAGCGTTCGCCAGACGTGGTGGGTTTCACGACCCTCGGCTGCAACTTTCCGCTGGTGGTCGGCGTGGCGCGACGGTTGCGCGCGCTGGAGCCGGAGCTGCCGCTCATCCTCGGCGGACCTCACGCGACCGTGTTGGGGCGACAGATCCTTTCGGTGTTTCCGGAGTTCTGCGTGGTCGCGCGCCACGAGTGCGAGCCGACCATCGAGCCCCTGCTGTATGCGCTCGAACATGGTGGGCTGGATCGTGTGCCCGGCATCTTCTATCGCCGCATCGGTCAGGTCTTCTCGACGCCCGACGGTCCGATTGTCGGAGACGTCGATGAGTTGCCGATGCCGGCCTACGACGCCTTCCCCGTGGTGGAGCTCGAACTGGAGAGCTTGCGGGTGGAAGCTGGACGGGGCTGTCCTTTTGGCTGTCGTTTCTGTTCCACGGCGGAGTTCTTCGGTCGCAGGTTTCGCGTCAAGTCCGCCGCTCGATTGCGCAGCGAGATGGAGCAGCTCAATGAAGCCTATGGCGTTCAGCATTTCTCCCTGCAGCACGACTTGTTCACCGTGAACAAGCACAAGGTGCGAGAGTTTTGCGAGGAGGTTGAGGACCTGGGCTTCGAATGGACGTGCTCTGCTCGCGTGGATTGTGTCGACGAGGAGTTGCTGCGCGCGATGAGTCGCTCGGGCTGCCGCGGGATCTTCTTCGGAATCGAGACGGGCTCTGCCCGCCTGCAGCGTGTCGTGGACAAACGTCTCAATCTCGATCTAGTGGAACCCACCGTGGCGCTTTGTCGTCGCTTGGATATCGAACCGACGTTGTCGTTCATCACGGGTTTTCCGCAAGAGACGAAGGAAGACCAGCGTGCCACCCTCGACATGATCGGGCGCGCTGCTGAAAGGGCGCGGCCACGCCAAGCGATTCAGTTGCACTTGCTCACCCCCGAGCCGGGCACGCCCATGCTGCGAGAGTTCGAGGACAAGCTAGCGTTCGATGGGTTCGTCACGGACTTCAACTTCCCGCTGCTCGATCCAGCCGACGAAGCTTTGGTGCGGGAGCATCGGGACATCTTCCCGAACCACTGGCACTACGACGGTGTGGAGCCGCGCCAGCGTCATCTTGCGGTCGTCTCCAGCTATCATCTGCTACATCGCCTGGGTTGGTCCGCGCTCAGTCATTTCGTGTTCGTTCTGCAGACGAGCCTGAGCGAGTTGATCGAGCAGCTCGTCGATTGGGCGCTCGCCAGCGAGCGAGCTCTGCCTTTGAAAGACGAGTGTCTCGTCGACTTTTTGAGCGAGCGCCACCCTGAAGAGCGCTACCTGCGTTCGCTGGCGGAGTATCTGCTGCAGGTTGGCAAGCTGCTCGATTCCGTGAACATCGGCAGAAGGGCGCCGACGGGGACCGGGATGCTCTGTCTCAGTGACTACGCTCTGGTTTTCGATCGTCTTCACGACTGCGGCGAGATCGTGCGACGCATTCAGCAGGTCCCGCGCGCCCCGTTGCCGCCGGAGTTGACCGAACGCACCAGCTGCCAGTTGGCAGTTCGCCCCAGCAAGAACGTGGAGAGCGTGCAGAACTTCGAGATCGATTCGGCGACAGCGTCACTGCTTCGCTATCTGGTCGAGCCGCGCTCCCTAGCCGAAATCGGTCACTGCATGACGGAGCTCGAAGTGAGTTCCGCGTCGACGGAAGCGCTGCTCGACGACTTGCTCGCTGTCGGTGCCGTCGTTGCCGCCTGAATGCATGGGCCTGACGGCTCGCTTGCGTCAGATTCGCCGCTGTGCGTCGTAGCGCGACAGAACAAGCGACGCGTTGTTCTTTGCGTTGCCGGTGCTACTTCGGCGTTCTTCTGACGCGACACAGCAAAGCGCTGCACTGCATCACGGTCCGTCCCAGTGGCTGTGAAAAATGACGTCCTCTAAGAATTTACACACGGTGATGTCTTGTTCCGTAGATGTAGCGCAACACTCAGTGTAGCAAGCGAGCCCGGCGCCGCCGCTGGGGTGGTCGTCGCGAAGTCATGGGGTTTGCTCGGTGTGGTTCAGGGCTTCTTGATGCCGGCAGAGCGATTGATGAAGTCAAATACTAGCTTCTCTGGAGAATTCACATGTGTAGAAGAACCAACTCACTTCAGTTGCTCGTAGCAGCTATCGCCATTGCTCCCACGTTCGGGCTCGGGTGCTCGTCCGATGATTCGTCGGACGATGCCAGCGACGACAGCATGATGGAGCCCGAGCCCGGCGCTGAGGCTAACGGCCCCGTCACTCCAGAGATGGTCGGCACCCTGGAGACCATCCAGACGGGCTTTGGCTTCACGGAAGGACCTGCCGTAGACAAGGACGGCAACGTGTTCTTCACTGATCAACCCAACGACACCATCTTCAAGTGGACAGCGGCGACCGGCGAGATATCGACCTTCCTCGAAGGTACGGGGCGCGCCAACGGCATGGCCTTCGATGCCAGCGGCAACCTGATCGCGTGCGCTGATATGTACGGCGAGCTCTGGAAGATCGCGCCGGACGGCTCGCATGAGGTTCTGGTCGACAACTACGGTGGCAAGTTGCTCAACGGTCCGAACGACGTTTGGATCAATCCGAACACCGGCGGCATCTACATCACCGATCCGATCTTTCCACGAGATTACTGGGACGAGGGCGATCCCCGTCAACAAGAGTGGCCGCCCACGCATTCCGAGCAAGCCGACGAAGGCAAAGGGGGCCACGTCTACTACTTGGCGCCAGGAGCCAGTGAGCTGGTGCGGGTCACGACCATGGCGGAGTGGGATGCTGACGTGTGGCCCAACGGTGTCGTTGGTACGGCGGATGGCACGAAGTTGTACGTCAATCGCTGGAGCCCCGACAGCCGTGGAGGCACACTGGCGTTCGACATCGGCAGCGACGGCATGCTCACGAACCTGCAGGAATTCGTGGAAGCGGGTGGCGATGGCATGTCCATCGACGCGCAGGGCGACATCTACATCAGCAACAACTTCGGCGTGGAGGTCTACGACCCGTCAGGGGCCAACATCCTGACCATCCCCACGGACGCCGATGGCGGTAGTGGCGCCACGAACAACGTGTTCGCGGGCGCTAGCGGCACGACGCTGTTCATCACTGGGCCGTCCGATAGGGTGGTCACGGTAGAAATGAACGTCAGCGGCGTCGAGAAGTTCTGAACGGTCGCCGCACCAACGTCAGCGGCGGCGAGCAGTTCTGGACCGTCGCCGCAAAGGGGGGTCTTGGCGGTTCAGTCTCGGGGCTCCCACGGGTTTGCCAGGCGAGGGTTTTCGATGAACACCTCGTCGGTCAGTGCGTCCAAGAAGGCGAGCAACGCTCGTCTCTCGGACGCGCTGATCTCGAAGCCCGCCACCGCCATGTCTTTGAATGGGCTATCGGCGCCCACGCCGCGGAACGGTCCTGACTCGATCGTGCGACCGCCCGCAGCGTAGTGGTCGATCACCTCGTCCAGCGTTTCGACGCTGCCGTCGTGCATGTAGGGGGCCGTCAGCGCGACGTTACGCAGCGTTGGAACCTTGAACTTGCCCATGTCGTCGGGATTGCCGGTGATAGTGATCAATCCTTGGCCCCCTACGGGATAGGCGCCCGCGTCGTCCAAGTTGTAGAGCCCGGTGTTGTGAAAGGCTGGGGTGCTCTGCCCGGCGTCGGACGCTTCGACGGTTCTCACGGCGTCACTCAGGTTGAATCCCGAATGGCAGTTGGCGCAACCGAGGCGCTCGGAGTGAAATAGGCGTTCTCCTTCTCGTGCTTCTTCCGACAGCGCCTCCTCGTCCCCCGCGAGGTAGGCGTCGTAGGCAGAGCTACCGGAGATCAATACGCGTTCGAATGCCGCCAAAGCGTCGGTGACGTGGCCCATGCGGTGGCGGTCGAAGTCGGGAAAGGCCGCGCGGAAGAGCTCTGGATAACGTTCGTCGGAACGGAAACGTTCGAACAGCGTCTCCTCTTGGTAGCGGAAGCCCAGCTCGACCGGCTCCGTGCCGAAGAGTGGAACCAACGACTGACCCTCGAGGGTCGTCAAGCGTGGCTGCGCCCAAGTGAGAGAGGACGCATAGCCGACGTTGGCGAGGCTCATGGCGCTGCGCGGGTGTTCGAGGCCGGTCGAGCCCACGGCGTGCGCCAGGCCATCGGTGAACGCCAACTCCTGCAGGTGACAGCTGGAGCAGGATTGCGTCTCGTTCAGGCTCAAGCGCGGGTCGTAGAACAGGTGCCGCCCGAGTTCGACCTTGGCGTCAGACATGGGGTTGTCGCTCGGGACCGGGGGTTCCGGGAAATGTTCGGGCAGTCCCCACGCGGACCACGAGAAGGCATTGCTGTCTGTGGTCGCGCTGGCGTCGGTGACGGTGGTCGCTTTGGCGTCGGGGGGCGTGTTTGCGCTCGGGTCGCAGCCGAGCAGCGTGGTCAGGCACAGCGCCAGGGTAGCTCGCTCATTGGTACGGCGCGGCATCGGCGCGTGCTCGCTCAGCGTGCGCTGAAGACCCGTTGCTCGGTGACCATCGAACCCGACACGGGGTCGACCCCGAGGACCGCAATAGCGTCCGAACAACCCTCGACGATTGGTGGGGGCGGCAAATTCGAACCGATGCACGAGCCGTTCGTCGTCAAGTCCAAGGCCCGGACGAGTTCCGCTACTTCGACGCCCACCAGGTTCTCTTTGGGGCTGAAGCCGTCGAGGGTGACCAGCGGAAGCCAGACGTCGTTGCCGTCTTCATCCGGCGCGGGGAGACCCCCGACGACGAACGAGGAGTAGACATCGGTTTGCGGCGGGCCACTCGACGGAAGGATGCCGTCGGGATCTTCCGTCGTCACGGCGAGGAAGAAGTAGTTGTAGATCGGAGCCCATGGCCATTGCATGTCGCTGCGATCGAGGGGCGCGCCACCGCTCGCGAGATCTTCGCCGTACATGGCTGAGGGCACGCCCACGCTGAACGTGAGCCCCGTGTACTCGCCCTCCGGTACCTCGCCCAGCAAGACGTCGTTCATGCCGGGGCTGCCTCGGCACTCTCCCTCATTTTCGTCCAGATCGATCAGGCCGAGGGAGGCTTGTTGCCACTGGTCGTCTTCCGTGAGGGTGACGGGAACGGTCGTACCGTCCGCTGCGATCAACGAGAGCCCCGCCACGAAGAAGCGCAGTTCGGTCAAGCGCCGCGTCAGCTCGAGTTCGCCGACGTCTTCGAGAATGTCGCCACACTCGATTGTCTCGCCGTCCGCCAGACTTTCGAAGCGGACTCGGACGGGCTGCATGGGCACGCTCGGCTCCGCCGGCTCCATCTCTTCGTCAACGGGAGCCTCGGCTGCGACGTTTTCGGGAAAGACGGGCGCTTCGTCGGCAGCCGTCGATGGCTCGCCGCCCTCGGTGGCGTCGGGCCCGGCGCTTTCGTCGGCGGCCTGTGCGCTTGCGGTGGACTCCGAGTTGCCGTTCTCTTCCAACACCTCAGCGTTCGACAGCGAGCTGTCTTCTCGTGGACGTGTGGCGTCGCTTTCCGCGGCGCTGCCGCAGCCCGCTGCACACGTGATCCCGAGGAGCACGACTGCTGGGAGCTGGTTGTTTCTGTTCCGAATCATCGGTGCCCGCTGCATGGGATCCCTCCGTCTTCTAGTCATGGGACTGCCGACCAAGCCCTGCGATGGGAAGTGCATCCAGCCCCAAATAAGCCCCCCGCGGCTACACACTGGCTGAAAAGTCACACGCAGTAGGAGGCGTATGCAGGGCTACGCGCGTGCGTCGCGTTCATCGGTGCAACACTCGAATTGTCGAACCGAGACGCGCCCGCGTCGGGGCCTCAGCCGCTGCCGCCGATGAGGAACGATGCCGCCACCGTGGTTGCACTCTGCACGGCTGCGCGCACGACCATCGTCGGATCGACGACACCTGCTGCCACCAAGTCCTCACACCGACCTGTCGTGGTGTTGTAGCCGTACGCGCCCGAGGCGTTGCGCACCGAATCGACGATGGCGTTGTTGGCGCCCGCGTTACGAGCGATCTGGCGCAGAGGTTCACACAGCGCTCTGCTCATGACGTGCACGCCAACTTCCTGGTCACGGGGAACGTGCAGGGCGACCACGGCAGGCAGGCAGCGCACCAGAGCGACGCCTCCGCCCGGAACGGTACCCCCGCGAAACGCGGCACGAACCGACATGACGGCGT
>JBNKZR010000365.1:0-7672 GCA_050301735.1 Polyangiaceae bacterium
CTCGTGGCGAGGCTCGACCAGTGGCAGCTTCTTCTTGGGTTCCGTGGAAAGATGGCTCAATCGCTGGCTCCTGCTCCCAACCGGGTGCCGTTCGGGCACGGATGGTCTAACACTAGGAGAACATGTTGGTGCGTAATTCGTCCCGTTTGGTGCGCCTCCTGCTGCTCGCTTCCGCGCTGCTCGGGGGGCTTTCGTGCTCCAGCTCCGAGTCAGCCGTCGGTAAGGGCGACGACGGTGCTGGCCAAGGGGACTCGAGCGAAGTGGGCGACGAGCCATCCCCGGAGACTGACGCCCAGGACGGTGCGGCGGCTGCCTGGGTGGGAGACGGAACCCTCGATACAGTCGAGCTCGGCTTGGTCTACGACGCTCCCGATCAGTTCTTTTGCAGTCCCACTGGGTGCCGCATTGGACTCGCTGTCGACCTGGAGTTCAACCCGGCTCGCCCCGGAGAGCTCTGGGTACTTTACCGCCAACCCTACGACGGCGCCCCGTGCGAAGAGCGCAATCGCACCGCAGCGTGTGAGCTGCTCGGTAGCAAGGTCGCCATCATCTCGGATGCCGACACGGACAGTCCGGACGTGGACATCGAGGAAGACGGTAACTCTTGGCACTTCATGCGTGTTGCAACCGCGTTGGCGTTTGCCGACGACGATACGTTTGCGACGGTGGGCGAGGCCCGCACCGGCAATTGGATGGACAACGACGTGGACTTCATGGGCCCCACCTGGTGGTCCGCTGATCCGAACGTATTCGCTGTCGACTTCGGCCTGAACGGCTCCCATCTCGACATGCTGCATGCCACTCCGTTCGGCATGGGCATCGCTCATGATCCCACATCGTGGGCGGTTGGTGACGGCTTCGAAACCGGGCCGGTGTTCTGGGCTTTCAACGGCGATGTCGGCGCGATCGACCGCTACGACTTCAAGCAGCCCCACCAGCCCGGCGGTGAGGACCACTCGGACGGCACGCTTCACCGCTATGTCACGGGCCAGTTGAAGATGGCACCGGGCATCCCTAGTCACATGGAATTCGCGAGTCTGGGTCGTGTGCCCGAACGTGAAGGTCTGTTCGGGCCCTCTCTCACGGACGACGAGGGCACGATGCCGGACTGGTGGCTCTACGTCGCGGATACCGGCAATCAGCGCATCGTGCGTCTCGACACGAAGTCGGGCCGCCTGGGTGAGCCCATCGTTACCCCCGATCCTCAGCTGGCGGATCCGCGCACCGTCGAGGACGCCACGCTGGAAGAGGTTGTGCCGAAGGGTAGGCTGGAAGCACCGACGGGACTTGCGGTCGCTGGCGAGCTGCTATTCGTGAGTGATGCGGCGACCAGCCTCATTCACGTCTTCGACTTGCAGGGGGAGACTCTCGCGGTGCTGGATACGGAGCTTCCTGCCTGGTCGCTCGCGGGCCTCGCCATCGGGCCCGACGACAAGCTGTACTTCGTCAATTGGAGTGAAGGCAGCGTGCATCGCGTCGAACCGAACTGAACAGTCCTGTAACGCTCAGCGACTGGGCATCAGGTTTCGAACACGTTGCACCCAACCGGCCGAATTGTCCTTGCACTTTCGACCATCTCGGGGGCGTTATGGGGCATGCCTTTCGGGCCCTTTTTTGGTGCCGCACGGCGCCGTTTGTGCGATCGAGCCGTGAGCCCCGTCGCGATGGCCTCCGCGAGACGGCGCTTGCCATCCTCCTCCCAAACTCAATAGGCACCGTATGGCCAACGTCAGCGTCAACCCCGCCAATCTCGCCTTCGTCGAAGACCTCTACGAACAGTACTCGGCAGATCCTTCATCGGTGCCCGAGCAATGGCGCAGCTTCTTCGAGCGGGAAATGGGGGGCAACACCTTCCAGGTCGGGCCCGGCTTCACCCCGCGGAGCATCTTTCATGTGCCGCCCGCCAGTAACGGCAACGGTGCGTCGGCGGCTGTCACACACGACCCGTACGCGGAGCTGCCATTCGATACCGTACCTCCGCCCGCGGTGGACTTGTCGAGCCAGCCCGAGTTGAGGCAGCCGCCCATCGGTTCCATCCGCCCCGGCGGAGGGTCGATGGACCATGCCGTGCGTCAAGACCGTGTCGACCAGTTGATACGTGCCTATCGCGTGCGCGGTCACATGATCGCAAAGATCGACCCTTTGGGGATCCCGCGTCCAGAGCACCGAGAGCTCGATCCTGACTACTACAAGCTCACGGACGCGGACATGGATCGTTCGTTCTCCAGTCGAACCATCTTCGGCACGGAGACGCTCACGTTGCGGCAGATCCTCGAACGCCTCCGCAACACCTACTGTCGTAGTATCGGTGTCGAGTTCATGCACATCCATGACATCGACTCCAAGAACTGGCTGCAGGATCGCATGGAGGGTACCGAGAATCGCCTGAGGATCCCGCCGGAACGCCAGCGTCAAATATTCACGCTGCTCACCGATGCGACGATTCTCGAGGAGTTCATTCAGAAGAAGTTCCTCGGCGCCAAGAGCTTCTCGCTGGAGGGCTCCGAGAGTCTGATCCCCCTGTTGCACTGGGCCATCGAGCGCGCCGCCGAGCACGGCGTAGATGAGATCACGCTCGGCATGGCGCATCGAGGTCGCCTCAACGTGCTGGCCAACATCATGGGCAAGAGCCCTCGCGAGATTTTCCGCGAGTTCGAAGATCGGGACCCGCAGCTTTACCGCGGCCGTGGCGACGTCAAGTATCACCTCGGCTACAGCTCCGACTTCGAAACGCTGACGGGGAAGAAGGTACACCTGTCGCTGTGCTTCAACCCGAGTCACCTCGAGTACGTCAACACGGTCGTCATGGGGCGCGTGCGGGCCAAGCAAGACCGTTTCGGGGATGCCCCGCGCAGCAACAAGATGGGCATCTTGATTCACGGTGATGCCGCATTCGCTGGCGAAGGCATCGTGCAAGAGACACTCAACCTGAGTGAGCTCACCGCCTATCACGTCGGCGGAACGGTGCACGTCATCGTCAACAACCAGATCGGTTTCACGACGTCGCCGAATCAGTCCCGCTCCACCACCTACTGTACCGCGGTGGCCAAGATGCTTCAGGCGCCTGTCTTTCACGTCAATGGTGAGGACCCGGAAGCCGTGGCACAGGTCGTCAACATGGCGTTGGACTTCCGCGCTCGCTTCAAGCGTGACGTGGTGATCGATATGTACGGTTACCGCCGCCATGGTCACAATGAGACCGATGAACCGGCGTTCACCCAGCCGACGCTATACCGAGCGATCGCCAAGCGGCCCAGTGTGCGAGACAGCTATCTCGACCACCTGTTGGAGTTGGGTGGGTTCACCCGAGACGAGGCCGACCGCATTGCCGTCGAGCGCCGTGAGCATCTCGAACACGAGCTGAACGCCGCACGCCAATCTGGCTTCCAGGTAGGGGAAGATTGGCTGATGGGCTATTGGAACGGCTTCGTGGGCGGTCCGGAGGCGGATGTCGACGACGTCGAGACGTCCGTTGCACAGGAGCAGGTGGTCAACGCCCTGGAGGCACTGTGTCGGGTTCCCGAGGGCTTCTCCCCTCATCGCAAGCTGCTGCGGCTGTTCACTACCCGGCGGCAGATGGCAGCCGGAGAGGTGCCGCTCGATTGGGCGCGGCGGAGCTTGCGGCGATGGCCACGCTGCTGCTCGAGGGTGCGCCGGTCCGCATCACGGGCCAGGACGTCGAGCGCGGCACCTTCAGCCATCGCCACGCCATGATTCACGACGTCAAGACGGGCGACGCGTACATGCCGATCCAGCACCTATCGCCGGATCAGGCGCGCGTCGAGATATCCAACAGTCCGCTGAGCGAGGCTGGCGTGCTCGGTTTCGAGTGGGGCTACAGCTTGGACTGCCCGGAGGGCCTGGTCATCTGGGAGGCGCAGTTCGGGGACTTCGCCAATGTAGCGCAGGTCATTATCGATCAGTTTATCATCAGTGGAGAGGACAAATGGCGGCGACTGAGCGGACTGGTGTTGCTCTTGCCGCATGGTTTCGAGGGGATGGGCCCGGAGCACTCCAGCGCCCGCATCGAACGTTTCTTGATGTTGGCGGCTGAAGACAACATGCAGATCGCTCAGCCCACGACGCCGGCCCAGATATTCCACCTGCTGCGCCGGCAGGTGCTGCGCAAATGGCGCAAGCCGCTCGTCGTGTTCTCGCCCAAGAGCTTGCTGCGCCACCCTCGCGCCGTCAGCACGATGGACGAATTCACGGAGGGGCGTTTCGAGCGCGTGCTCGCGGACGACCAGGCTCCCGGGGCAGCGGAGACCAGTCGCGTGCTGCTATGCTCCGGCAAAGTCTACTACGAGCTGGTCCGTCACCGTGAAGAACTCGGACGTCAGGACGTCGCCATCATTCGCGTGGAACAGCTCTACCCGTTTCCGAAGAAGGGCTTGGCTCTGGCTTTGGAGAAGTACAATCCGGGGACTCCGGTGGTGTGGGTTCAGGACGAGCCAGAGAACATGGGCGCATGGTGGTTCATGCGCATGAAGTTGGGCGAGCGCGTCTTCGGACGTTTCCCGCTTTCGAGAGTGTGTCGCGAAGTCTCAGCGAGTCCGGCAACGGGTTCCGCAAGCAGTCATCGCATCGAACAAGAAGAACTGATTGATACCGCTTTTGGCGTCGCTTGAGCGGCGTTGGTTCAAGGAGCAGAGCATTGGCAGTCGAATTGAAAGTACCAACAGTCGGTGAGTCGATCACCGAGGTGCAGATCGGCGAATGGTTGAAGGCGGAAGGCGAGTCTGCCAAGCAAGACGAACCCGTGCTGATGATCGAAACGGACAAGGTCACGGTGGAGTTGCCCGCGCCGGTTTCCGGAAAGATCACGAAGATCGTCCTGCAAGAGGGCGCTACCGCCGCTGTCGGGGACGTCGTGGGCTACATGGAGGAGGGGGCCGTGGAGGAGTCCGCCCCGAAGCAGGCGGCGGAACGAGCAGCGCCTCGCCCGAGTAGTCCGCCGGCTCAGGCTTCCGGCCACGTGATGCCCGCTGCCGCACGGGCGATGGCTCAAGCAGGCCTCAGTTCGGAGCAGGTACAAGGCACTGGTCCTGGGGGCCGCGTGCTCAAGGAGGACGTGCTTCGCGCGCAGCAACAGCCCGCCGAAAGCGCGGGCGCGCATTCCTCTGCGCCGGCACCGGCTGCCGGCTATCGCGAGGAAGAGGTCGTGCCCATGACGACCTTACGGCGGCGCATCGCCGAACGTCTTGTGGAAGCTCAGCACACCGCTGCCATGCTGACGACCTTCAACGAGATCGACATGGGCGCGGTCATGGACTTGCGCAAGCGGTACCAGGATGATTTCGTCGCGAAGTACGAGATCAAGCTCGGCTTCATGTCGTTCTTCGTCAAAGCTTGTGTCGACGCGTTGAAGCAGTTTCCTGCCGTCAACGCGGAAGTTCGAGAAAAGAACATCGTCTACAAGAATTACTGCGATGTCGGTGTTGCGGTCGGCGGTGGCAAAGGTCTGGTCGTCCCGGTGATTCGTGATGCGGAGCGACTCAGTTTCTCCGACATCGAAAAGACGATTCGGGATTTCGGCGCTCGCGCGAAGAAGAACACCATCAAGTTGGAAGAGCTGACGGGCGGCACCTTCACCATCACGAACGGTGGTGTGTACGGCTCCCTGCTCTCGACGCCGATCTTGAACCCGCCTCAAAGCGGGATTCTGGGTCTACACGGCATTCAAGAACGTCCAGTGGCGATCGATGGCCAAGTCGTGATCCGCCCCATGATGTACGTCGCGTTGACCTACGACCACCGGGTCGTGGATGGCCGTGAAGCGGTGACCTTCTTGCGTCGGGTCAAAGAGGCCATCGAGGACCCGACCCGCATGTTGATTGAGGTATGAGGCTGTCATGTCTGAACGCTTCGACTTGATCGTCATCGGGGCTGGCCCCGGCGGCTACGTGGCTGCGATTCGCGCGGCGCAATTGGGCATGCGGGTCGCCTGTATCGAATCAGAGGCCGCGCTTGGCGGGACTTGTCTACGTGTCGGTTGCATCCCGAGCAAGGCGTTGCTGGAGGCGAGTGAACGCTTTGCGGAGGCCAAGCACGGCTTCGCCGACTTGGGTATCGTCGTGAGCGGACTCGACTTGGACTTGCCCAAGATGCTGGCCAAGAAGGATGGGGTCGTCAAATCCCTCACCGAAGGCGTCGGCTTTCTGTTCAAGAAGAACAAGATCGCCCGCTTTCACGGCCACGGCCGCATCGCGGGCGTGGGCAGGGTCCAAGTCGAGTCGACGTCTGGCACGGAGGAGCTGTCAGCGGATAGGATCCTGATCGCTACGGGCAGCAAGTCCGCACCGCTACCCGGCGTGGAAGTCGATGGGGATGTGATCGGTACCAGTACGGAGGCGCTGTCGTTTCCGGCCGTCCCGAAGCATCTCGTCGTCATCGGTGCTGGTGTGATCGGCCTCGAGCTGGGCTCGGTCTGGTCGCGCCTGGGTGCAAAGGTCACCGTGCTCGAGTACCTCGACCGAATCCTACCGGGAATGGACACGGATCTGGCCAAAGAGGCCCAGCGCTTGTTCAAGAAGCAGGGCTTCGAGTTTGCCCTTTCCACTCGCGTCACGGGTGCCCGTCGGCAGGGAGATGGAGCCGTGGTGGAGGTCGATGGCAAGGAGCCCATCACCTGTGATCGGGTCTTGTTGGCGGTGGGGCGTGTTCCCAATACCGACAACCTCGGTCTGGAGTCGGTGGGTATTGCTACCGGCAAGCGTGGCGTGATTGAGGTCGACGAGCATTTCCGCAGCAGCGCGGAGGGGATCTATGCCATCGGTGACGTCACACCTGGCCCGATGCTGGCGCACAAGGCGGAGGAAGAGGGCATCGCTTGTGTCGAGTTCATGGCGACGGGCTATGGGCACGTCAACTACGACGCGATCCCATCCGTGGTGTACACGCATCCGGAGCTGGCCAGCGTCGGCAAGACCGAGGAGCAGCTGACCGAGGCCGGGATTCCCTACAAGAAAGGCGTGTTCCCCTTTGTTGCGAACGGTCGTGCCAAGGCGTTGAATGCTACGGATGGGCGGGTCAAAGTACTCGCCCACGCGGAGACGGATCGCGTTCTCGGCGTCCACATCTTGGGTCCACGTGCTGGCGATCTGATTGCTGAAGCGGCGGTTTCGATCGAGTTTGGAGCCAGCGCCGAAGACATCGCGCGGGCATGTCACGCCCACCCGACGCTCGCCGAGGCCGTGAAGGAAGCGGCGCTCGCGGTAGATTCACGCACGATTCACATCTAGGCGCGACGCTGCACCCGTCAAGGGTGCGGTGTCGATGCCTGAGCCGTTTCGCCGTCGTGTCAGGCGTGCAGGCTGCCGCCACGTCACGGCGGGCTGTCGCCGGTGAACGGCGTGTGTTGGTCAGTGTGCCGGGGTGCTCGCCGAAGGTAACGCCGGATCTACCTCTGGCGGTGTCCCTGAGGCGAGCGCGCGGAAGAAGAACACGACGATCGCCGCTGCTCCCCAAGCCAGGGCCAGCACCACGCCGCCGTCGATGATGCCGCGCCACGGCTGCGGCAGACGACTGACGACCAGCACCAAGCAGATCACCATCACTACCGTCGACCAGGCCACGGTTCGTCCCCGACGTGTGGCATGAAACAGAGACATGCAGAAGGCGGGCGCCAGCAGCGCTTGAAATGCGGTTGCCGACCGCGCCAGCACGAGCGCTC
>JBNKZR010000366.1:0-7663 GCA_050301735.1 Polyangiaceae bacterium
GGCGTCGAGCGCGCCCTCGTTCCTCTTTCGCTCGATGAGGCCCGGAGGGCGGCGCCCCGGGGTAGCGACGGGTGCTGTACAGGGCGCTGCTATCGTCTCTTGGGAGAGCTCAGTCACCTCGCCGGTTCGGCTCACGAATAGCTGGTACCTGGTGACGGAACTACAGTTGGCCGTCGAGGGGGGCGGGCTGAGCCATATCTCGTATCCGTCGCTGTGCCGGAGGGTGTTGAGCTGGGGTACGCTTCGATCTGATTCGTCGGGAGGGCCATAGCAGGATACCGAGTAGCCATTGGCCACTGCGACCATCAGGGCTTCGTCAGCCGTATCGATGTCTCCCAACAATTCGAGCAGGCCCTCGCCTTGCCAGAGCTCTACCCGGTTGCCGGTCGTCGATAGCACGTGCCACGCGTTGGACGCTTCGTGAACTTCTACTCGTCGCACTTCGGCCTCGCACACGCGAGGGTCCTCAGCGCCTTCGCAACGCACTCCAACCGCGTCGTAGAGGGTGGGGCCATAGCGCCAGGATAGATAGTTAGGCGAGATGGTGGGCGCGATGGCGCCGAAAGCACGCCAGCGGCCCGACTCACAGCTGGGCTCGACCGACAGCTGCGTGTAACCGCTGGCCTCCACGGTCCTCGGCTCGATCACCTGCGCCACGCCCACTGGACTTGCCGTCGCAGGCTCGAGTGCATCGCTTTCCAGCGCTTGGTTCGTCGGGAGCGGGGCGTAGTCGCAAGCGAACGTCGAAAGCATGGAGGCTGCCAGGACACGTCGGCTGGACCGAACGAAGAGCTCGCTGAGGAAAAGACAGGTCGAATCTTGGCTGTGCGGGTTCACGCCGTGCATCCGAGACCGTGATGCACCTTGTGTGCCACGATGAGGGCCGACTGCGGGCCTTGGATCCCGTCGTAGAGCTCTGAAGGGCTGGCAAAGATATCGCCAGACTGTGCCGTGTTGCGCCAAACAGACGGTAGGACAGGGGTCGGAGCGAGGGCGGCAGCGCCGAATCGCGCGCGCGGAGCGATTCCCTTTCTGGCACGCCGCGTGCACCGCAGGATGGTTGGGAGCGTTGTCTCGGCACCCGTAGCCTCGCTCCCGCGTCCTGAAGAGTCTGGAGAAGCGCACGTGAAATCTTGGTGTTGGACGGTTCTGTTGGCGGTCGCGAGCTGTGCGCCCAATTCACCCAGTGCGAACGGCTCCGGTGAGCCTGCCGAGGGGATTGTCGCAGAGCCCCAGCCGTCCTCACCGGAGGCGCTCTCGGAGTCCGCTATTTCCGAAGACCAGTCGCCGACCCTGCTCGAACTGCCGGACGCCGCGCCTGAAGCGATCCCTGTTCCCGGGACGCAGGCCATCGTGGCCGAGCGGCGTCCCCCACCCATTCATGGAGGCACATTGATCGCTCTTTCCGAGTCCGAGGTCGCTATCAGCGACCCTGCGCGGGATAGCGTCTACCTCGTCGATCTCGACGCGACTGGCGATGCGGTGCGAACGGTGGGGTTGCCACAAGGTTCACAACCGACCCGCATCGTCTCTGGGTCCAACCAGCGGCTGCACGTCGTTCTTCGTGGAACTCACCAGGTCGCCACGCTGGACGCGGCCACGGCGCAACTGCTCACACTCGGAGAGCCCTGCGGACTGCCGCGCGGGCTTGCCCACGACGGCAAGCAGGATCGTCTCTACGTTGCGTGTGCGGGAGGTGAGCTCGTCGAACTGGACGGCAGTGGTTCCATCGAGCTTCGTCGCGTGCAGCTCGACCGGGATCTCAAGGATGTCGTGGTGACGTCGGAGGGGGTGGGAGTCAGTACCTTCCGCACTGCGGAGCTGCTCGCTCTCGACGGCGAGCTGGCCCTCCAACGGCGGTTGGCGCCCCAACAGAGTGCTCGCTTCTTCTCCACGGCCACGGGGCTGCAGACGATGTCCCCCGAATTGGCGTGGCGCACGCTCTCGACGCCCGTGGCGGGGCAGACGATGATGCTGCACCAGAGGGCGCAGGACACCCCGCTCAGCGTCGCCTACTACGGCTCGGATTGCGCCACGGGTATCGTGCAAGCGACGATCACGACGTTCAGCGCCCAGGGCGAGCCCGTGGCCCGGGCGGCGCTCAACGACGCCAGTCTCTCGGTGGACGTCAGCGTGAACCCGGACAACCGTTGGCTGGCGGTGGCCTCGCCGGGCAGCTACATGGCGCAGTCGTCTGGGCGGCGGCAGTTGCTGTTCGTCTCCATCGCGGAACTCGAAGCCAGTGTCGGTCGGTCGGAAACTACGACGCCCAACTGCGTCGGCACGCCCCAAATGGAGCACGTCTTTCCCGGAGAGCTCACTTCGGTGTTGTTCAGCAGCGAGACGCGGCTGCTCGCCCTGGTGCGTGAGCCTGCGCAGCTGCACGTGATGGACTTCGACCCGGCGACGGGTCTCGCGGAGCTTCTGCGGATCGTAGACCTCGACCCCAGTCACGTTACGGACTCGGGTCATCTGCTCTTCCACCAGGCGCCCACAGGTGGCGTCAGCTGCGCCAGCTGCCACCCCGAAGGCGCTGACGACGGACACGTTTGGCAATTCTCCGAGCTGGGCGCTCGTCGCACTCAGACGCTGCAGGGGGGCGTACTACAACGAGCGCCTTTCCACTGGAATGGCGAGCTTCCAGGTTTCAATGACCTGATGGTGGAGATCGTGCGCAACCGCATGCTCGCCACCGTGCCCGAGGCGGACGTGCAGGACACGTTGGCGAGTTGGATCGATGGTCTGCCGAGTGAACATCTGGCGATGGTCGATGCTGAAGCCGCATCACGTGGGGCCGTGCTCTTTGCGTCTTCCGAGGTGGGCTGTGCGGACTGCCATCGAGGCGAGGATCTGAGTAGCTCGGAGTTGTACGACGTGGGCACCAATACGGACTTCTTGCTCAAGGCTCCAACACTGCGTGGTATCGGTTTGCGCAGTCCTCTGATGCACGACGGCTGCGCCCAAGACATGCGAGCCCGTTTCGATCCGACGTGCGGCGGGGACAAGCACGGCACGGTCGAACAGCTCAGCGAGTCGGAATTGGACGACCTGATCGCGTTCCTCGACAGCCTGTAGCTGTGCTTCGAGCTTTCGTTCGGCTACTCGGCGGTGTGCTAGACGTCCACGCGCGCCCGTCGTGGTCGTTGCTCGAGCAGCTCACGCACGATGGTAACGGCTGCTTCTCGTGGCAGAGCAACGTCGTTGTCGAGCTCGGCGTCCCAGAGCCCTTCGGGCCGACGAGGAGCAGTACCAACATGGGTTCGATGTGGTCACTTCGCCTTCGGCTCGCCGTAGACGATACCTCTGCCGCCGGGAGCGACGTAGGCGCGCCCGTACACCCGCGGATCGCCGATGATCACCGTTGCCCCGCCGTATTGGTGCATGTCGTCGTTGATGCGCACGAAGTCCTCGCCCTCGTCATCCGAGCGGTAGAACCCGGTCACGCCGTTGATCACACCCGATAGGTACACGGCGGGATAGCTCTGACCGGGTGCGGGGTGACCGAAGCCGAGACCGTGGGCTTCCTCGACGTTGTCGAGGTTGGAGAAGCTCTCCCCCGAGTCGGTTGAACGCGCGAGCGACGTCTTGGTGGTGACCCAGACGTCGCCCTCGTGACCCGGCACCGCTCGGATCGACGTGAAGTGAAGCTCGTAGTCGGGCACGGAACGCAGGATGGCGTCGCTTTCTTCGAAGTGCGCGCCCCCGTCTTGACTGACGAAGAAAGTGCCCGCGAGTGCGTCGTAGGCGTAAAACTTCTGCGGATTGACGCGGTCGGAGGCGAGGCGCATGTACCATGGCGCCCAGTCGGGGGACTTCACCGGTGCGGAAAAGCCCTCACTCTTGCTCCAAGTCTTGCCGCCATCCCGAGAGTACGCGGGAACCGCATCACGTGCGGCCCACAGGATGACGGCGCCATCTGCGGTCACCGCGACACTCCCCATGCCGCCCGCCCCGTCGGGCTCCGAAGCGAACTGCGTCCAGGTCGCGCCGCCATCATTGGAGACGGCACCACGGGGAGACTTGGAGCCGTCCCACGGATACGCCCCGACGCGGGCCATGAAGCTCGGCTTCTTTTCGGCGAAGTCGATGTCCTCGGCGCTGGCGCAGGTCGGGTTCTGGAACTTGCCCCGCTGCGGCGAGACGTTGATGTCATCGTGACGGAAGCCGCAGGTATCGAGCATGACCGAGAGCAAGGGAGCCCCCTCGGGAGGGCTGATCAGGTCGCGGCTCACGGTCTCTTCCAAGTTCTTCGAATGGAACGACCAGTGGCTGGGAGTGCCCCCATCGGTAGCTTCCAGGTCGTCCGTCGCCCAAATGCCACCACCTTCGACGATCATGGCACGGCTCGGGTTGAAGGGATCGATCTTGATGTCGCCCATCCACTGGGGCGGATCGATCTTGTCTCGATGGTGTTGGACGTGCTGAGCACCGCCGCCGTCGATCACGGCCGTCGCCATCAGCGGCTTCCAGGTCTGCCCGCGGTCTTTGCTGCGGAAGATTTCTGCGCCTTTGCTCCAGCGGTCCATGGTCGTGGTCAGCAGCGTGCCTGGGTTCTGCGGGTCGACCGCAATGCCGCCATATCCGAAGGTGTCTTCTTCCGTCGGCTTCAGCGGAGTGATGTCCGTCCACGTATCGCCATGGCTCGGCTCGTAGCGGTAGACAGCGCCATCTTTGAGGGCGTACGGACTGTCGCCAAGCGCGTAGGTGACGTAGAGCGTGCCGTCCTTGTCGAACACGGCGCGTCGCGGGAGGAAACCCGTCGACGGCTGATTGGGGACAGCTGCCCAGCTCTTGCCGCCGTCCGTGCTGCGGTACAGCCGTCCGTCGGTCTGACTCCCGACGTAGACTGCCGGCGTCTCTTCGCCCTGTTTGCCACTCGTGGGGTCGAAGAGCACGAAGATGAGACCGAGCCCCTTGTTCTTGTCGTCGGCAATCGGGAAGCTGTCGACCTTCTTCCAATTCTCGGCTTCGTCCGTGCTCTTCCACAAGCCATCGCGCCGAGTGCCGAAGTAGAGCACCTTCGGTTGCTTGGGATCGACCGCCAGGCGCTCGCCGTTGGAACGGCTCAGTTCGTTGCCGCCCATCTTCAGGTGCCACGGGATCAGCTTCCACGTCGCGCCGCGATCGTCCGAGCGCATGAACGCGCCAGTGCCCGCCCACTCCTGCGTGTACATGCCGACAGCCATGTACACCCGGTCCGCGCGCACTGGATCGACGGCGAAGCTCTCGATGCCCAGGTAGTTGGCGTCACCGTGGCTGATGAAGTCCGTGATTGGGATCCAGCTGCCCGTCTTCGGCTCGTAGCGGTACGCGCCGCCGATGTCCGTGCGCGCGTAGAGAATGCCCGCCTCCACCGGACTGTACGCGAGCCCAGTGACGAACCCGCCGCCCATGATGACGACGCTCTTCCAGTCGTAGGCTTCGCTCGCCACCGAGCCTCCGCCCGAAGAGGACGAGGAGGACGCCTGGCTTTGACTTGCGGCGCTGTGCGGATCGGGTGGCCTCAAGCACGAGGTTGCCAGAGCGGCGGCTGCGAGCAGGCTCAGGCTTCGGCCCCACTTCGACGAGGGCCGCGTGCGAGACGTTGAACGACAAGCTGAAGTCGGAGATCGCATGGCACGCCTTATAGCAAAGCGTTTGCGAGCGTGAACCGCGGCTGGTGCCGTGTACTTGGCGGGCGAAAAGGGATCTCCTGTTTTCTGGAAGTGACCCGAGTGCCGGTCGGAGCGTCACCTTCCCCGAACCGTTGGCGGAAAAATCGCCTCCCGACGCAGGCGAGGAGCGGCCTCACTGCTGGTGCGCAGCTGCGTGCTGGGCAAGCGGGCCGAAGTGGCCCCGCGGGCGAGGCGACGGCCAAGCCGTTCCTTGGATCACTCGGGACCGAGGATGGTCACGATGGGCACGAGCCAGGTCGTGACGTTGGCGTGCACCTGGGTCTCGGGGACGCTGATGAAGCCAGTGCTCTGCCCGCCACACTGCTCGCTGAACGCGTTCAGCTCCACCGAGTACGTCGTCGGTCCCGTGAAGTTGAACGATAGAGCGGCGTAGCCTGCCTGTGAACTGGTATCCCTCGGCAGTACCGTGCCCGCCGAGAGTTCACACAGCACACTTTCGAGCGCCTCCGTCTCGAACACCGTGACGTCAGCGAATACGGCGTAGTATTGGACCCCGCCGCCAAAGGTGCAGGGCGTCGTGAAGGGGAAATCCTGGCTACCCGCGGGCGCGGTCAAGGTGAATGAGCTCGGGCCTGCTGGCGTCAAGAACAAGAGCTCAGCCGTGTCTTCGCCGAAGAACTCGCTGTAGTCCGCCATCAGATAGCGCTCGCCCTCGTGGGCTGTGAACTCTGGGTCGTCGAAGGCGTCGAGTACGTCGTGGTCTTCGGTGAAGGTCGCGACGCAGTAGCCGTCCCAGGCTGGCGTCACCTCTCCGCTGTCGCCTCCGCCTCCAGACCCGCCACTCGCACCACGACCCGGCCCATCACTGGTCCCGGTCGTGCTCGTGTCGGAGTCCTCATCGCCACCGGCGCACGCCAGAAGAAGGACCCCACTGACTACGACTGCTCCGCGCCATGCTCCCATCCTTGGCTCATAGCATGCTGCTGGTCAGGCTGGTCAAAGCCATTCGAAACACGGCATGCCAATCTCCTGGTTTTCGGAGTCGGTGTGACAACTGGTCAAGGAAGGCAAACCAACCATCAAGTCGAAGTCACTTCCTCGTCGGCCCCATCAGGTCGAAGAGATCACCCTGCAGTGAACTCGTCGCAGTTGTGACGGCGCTCCGACTGCTCCCAGAAGCCGGTCTGCCGCATCTCGTCGAGCAGTGCCTGCTCGTGAGCGCCCTGTCTAATCTCGGACGAGATGCTCCTCGGAGCGGGGAGAGAAACTGTGCCAGCGCTTTCGCGATCTCGGTCTTGCCGACTCCTGTCGGTCAACCAGCGCGGTAGCTCGTGCGGTTGACCAACGTGTCGATGAAGTCCGTTGGCTGGAGCTCGACTTCCGACGCCTCGCTGCGCGTGTCGTTTTTTTGGGCGGGCGCTGACGGGTTTCGAGCAGCGGCCCGGGTCGGTCCTCGAAGTACACGAAGACGCGCCGGCTCGCTTTGGCGACGTCCATCAACTCCTGCAGGCGCTGCTGCCACTCCCCGATGTACCCATGTGCAGCACCGAAGCCCGGCGCGTGGCGCCGGCATGCAGCAAAGCCCAACAGGCAGCGACGGCCAGCTCGGGTGCATGCGGAGGCGAGGGGAGGGGCGACGAAACGGCGGCGGTGGGGCGCGCCAGTCGCGCGCCGAGCAGTCCCGTCGCGCGGGGAGCGGGCGCTGGCGGCTGATGAGTGCGGCCGCCCGCACATCTCGAGAGCGACGGTGAGGGATCTTGCAGCTCGCCCTTGCTCTCATATTTCGCTTTTCCGGAGTCATTGACGACGCATCACTGCGGATCTTCTGCCAGTTCCCTTCTTCAGTGACTCGGTAGAAGCGGTAGACATCGCCGTCCGCAGCGGGACGGGGTGAGCGCCCCGTCTTCTCCGGTGCTGGCGAGCCCCGACGCGGGCTGACCTAGCCCACGGTGCACCATTCACGGCAAACGACGCCTTCGTGCGTCTCGCTGGCGCAGTGCGCAACGGCTTGGCCGTGGCCCGGCGGCGCGAATTGCTACACAAGTCTC
>JBNKZR010000367.1:0-7554 GCA_050301735.1 Polyangiaceae bacterium
ATCGCGTACTACGTGCTGCGCGACGGCTCAGTCTACGAGCCCGACCGTTTGCGTCCAGCTTCAGAGGCAGCGTAGGCGCCTCAGAGCAGTCTCTACCGGAGGCCGCCACTTCCAAGGTTGAAGGGAACCAGGTCGCAATTGTCCTTGGCTCGTCGCACGCGGCGAAGCCGTTGGCAAGATTGGCCGGTTCCTCTTCTCGTACGACAACATGTGCCGACACGCCTCGATCGAGTCGAGCACGCATGGAAGGATGGGAGACCCTGGTTTTTGGGATCTCCGAGAACCTTGGATTGTCCGTTCCCGCGTCATGCCGGTCTGCAATGCTTTGGCCAACCAGTACGAATCGCGCGTATCGGTCTTCTTGCGAGACGACGCAATCATTCGCAGCTGATACGCGTTGAACGAGAGCAGCTTCACCCCCGCAGCAGTGCAAACATCGTGGACGAAGGAGGACAACTTGCCCACCTCCTGTCCGGCGAGGACGTCGTCCGCCTCCGTCAGCCGTTTGAGCAGAGCAGTCAGGTCCAGTGCCGTCGTGGCTACCTTGCCGCGCTCCACGATCTGGCCAGCTTCGTCCAGCAAGCACCACACACTTGTCTTCACATGAACATCGATGCCAAGATACTTCACGGCGTCCTCCATTTGGTTCGAGTACGTTCGCCGGTCTGACCAGGAGATCTTGGCCAGCCAGGCTTTTGGTGGTGGGTTTGCTGTTCCACTTGTACCGGACCGGTGTGAGGAGACCGCCTAGTTCTCGTGGGCGCTTGGGAGCCACGTCGAGCGGCGCTTCCCAATCGGCGCCGCGGATGCTTTGCAAGGCGTTGCCCACTCCCACGATCAGCTGCCAGTCTGCTTCTGGGTCACCGCTCCAGGTCACGGCGGCCATCATGAGATCTATGCCTCCGCTCTCGGCGCACGCCCTAGGATGACGCTCGAGGGCGTAGCTGAAACGCCTACAACGAGCGTAGAAACGCTACGAGGTCCTCGAGCTGCGGCTCGGACAGCGTCGATACGATACCGTGTTCGTCGGCGCCACCACAGTTGCTGAATCGGTCCTTCAGAGTCGCCGCACAGCCGTCGTGCATGAACGGCGCCCGCAAGCCCACGCCAATCAGCGACGGGGTGACGAAGTTTCCGCCCGTGTCCACATCGTAAAGAAGCCCATCGCTGTAGGTCTGTCCGGAATGGCACGTGCTACAGGCGAGCGACGGGTCGTTGAACAAGGCTCGCCCACGGACGACGGCTTGTGGTTCCAACGCGGGGGCCATGTTCGGCACTGGCAAGCGGTCGAGCCACGCTTGTAGCCGTGCGATGTCCCCCTGGCTGGGCGGCTGGAATCCCATGCGCCCGACCATGACGTCGCCGACGAGGTCATCGAAGGTATCCAGTTCTCCCGCCCAGTGAAACGGTGCCCGTTGACTCAGGCCGCCGACCAAGGATTGAGTGCGCCGCACCCCGAACGCCTGAAATAGCCAGGCGTGGCCGTCCTCTTCGCCTTCCGGGTGGCACGACGCGCAAGAGACACCGAGGCCGTTGTTGCGGTAGAACAACTGCAGGGCGCTGCTCTCACGTGGCTCCTCACTCAGCTGAACGATTCGGCCATCTTGAAACTCGAGCGTCGCGGGCTGTCGGGACTGGACGACATACTGGCCGTCAGAGCCGAAGGCCACCGCGACGGGTTGTCCGAACGCGCGATGCTCATCCTCGTCCACGTCGCAGTTGGTAGCGAGTTCAGCGGTGCTCTTGGCATGTACAGTGTCGTACACGTACACGGTTGGGCGCTGTGATTGTCCCGCTTGGGACCAGATGTTGCCCATCGCGACGAGCGCGATTTTCCCGCCGTCCGGAGAAACAGCGAGGTCCAAGGGCCCTGTTGCCGTGCCGAGTGATTTCGTCGTCAGATGCAGCGTAGCCACCGTGGAATCGCCGAGCAGGCGCGGCTCGGAAGCGTTTGCCTCCGCTGGTTCGACGAACGTCACTGCCGGCCGCACCAACGTACCGAAGCAGTTGGACCCCCCGTTGTAACCAACGAATCCACCGAAACTGCCGCCCATCAACATTGCTGTGGTGGACTCCTGATGCACCATGGCGATGCCCTGGTCGGGGATGGCGACCGCGCGAAACCCACTGTTGGCGGCAAAATCGCCCCGCTTAGGAGCTAGCGTTCCCAAGCGTTTCGGTACACCAGCCGCGTCAACGACGATCAGCTGGGTCGTCGCGAAGCGCGTGACGACAAGTTCGTCCCCTTGCACGACCACATCTCGCAGATCATCGTCCAACACCAGCTCGCGGGCGGTTTCGAGCGTGTGCGGATCCACATGCACGAGCTGCCCCGAGCGGCAGGCAAGGACCACTTGTTCCAGCCTCGAGTCGTAGGCGATTCCGGATGGCGCCGCGCATACCTGATCGCGTCGAGTCGTCGTTCCATCGTTCGCGTTCATCCGGATGAGAGCGTTCGGGCCGCGAGCGATCACGAAGACGATACCGTCAGGCCCCTCTACCACGCGACCTGGAAGATCGTTCGCCTGCAGCGGCACGGGAGTGACTTGCTCCGTGTTCAGGTCGACGATGAACACCTTGTCGCGGTCTGGATCGGCGGCAACAGCGCGCTGCCCGTCACGAGTGACCAGTAGAGTGCCGCCCAACAACGGTGCATCCCGGTCCGTGTCGAACTCGGGGTCGGAGCGGACGTCTTCGGTTCTGGAGGCCACCGGAATGTCTTCTGGCCCCGACATGCATCCGACCAACCCCCAACCCGCCAACAAGACGCTGAAACGCGCTACCCCTCTTGGCCCCCACTGCGTACTTCCCCAATACATGCCGTGGAGCATAGCAGCTCGTGCACGTCAGCGCGGCGTGTCTGCGCGCTTTATTGCGATGGTCCGTTTTCGCGGTGGTACACCCACGGTGCCGCCCTTCGCACGAAGTAGATGAACCAGTCCGATAAATTAGCTGACACCGCAGGGCGGTCGGGGCTTTCTGGTCAGAGGTCGTGATTGCAGGAACACGGAACTATCGCGGTGGGAAGAGATCGGAGCGCCCGGTCTGAGAACCATGGCATGCTGGGTGCCGATGCGCTCGAACGGGATGCCATTGCTGTTTATATTTCTATTCATATTGCTGGCGGGCCTCGCCGCGTGCGGAAAGTCTGGTCCCAGTGCGCGCGACCTGAATGAGGAGTTCGGTTTCGCTGACAACGGCAAGGGGTCGAGCTGCTTGCTGCTATCACCTGTGTCGGACCCAGCACTGCGTGAGGCAATTCTTCAGGCGACAGGTGTGGAACCAGGACAGTCGCTCACTTCGGCTCAGTTGACCTCCGTGACTGAGTTCAGTGCGGAGGACTTGGGCATCATGTCCTTGGATGGCATCCATTGCTTACCCAACATGAGCTCGACCTTCATCGCAGGCAATTCGATCCATGACCTATCACCGCTGGGGCGGGTGTTGACTGATATTCATCAGTTGGACATCAGCAGGAACGTCACCGCCGATCTGCGGTCATTGGCCGGCTTGGACAAGCTGAGATACCTTTGGTTGGTGGGGTGCGAAATCAGCGAGCTCGAGGCGCTCCCCGAGCTCGAGTTCCTGAACAGCCTGTACCTGGCGGAAAATCAGATCACTAGTCTCGAGTTCGTGCCGGACATTCCCAGCTTGAGGAGGCTCGACCTCAGCGACAATCGCCTGGTTTCTCTCAGTGGACCACCGAGGCTCGACTTGCTCGAGACGCTGGAACTCCGAAACAACCGAATCGCGGACGTCTCCGGGCTTCAGAGTTTGCCCACGCTGCGGACGCTGGACCTGGCGGGAAACCAGATCACCGATCTTTCGCCGATAGCGGCCTTGACGGAGTTGCAGTCCCTCGACCTCGGGGCAAACCCATTGCCGCCCTCAGCCGATCTGGGTGATCTCGACCAGCTTCTCTCTCTGCGCATTTCGGACGCCGGACTGTCGAGCTTGGCATTCGTCAGCCGCTTGTCGCGGCTCGAAACGTTGGACGTGAACAACAACGTCATCGTCGATCTCGTACCGCTACGTACGCTGGCAAACCTGCAGGACGTGGACCTGTCCGCCAACGCCATCTCAGACCTGACGCCGTTGGCGGACAACTTGGGACTTGGCATTGGCGACGTCGTCGACGTCACGCAGAACCCGATCGACTGCACCACGCAGCAACCGAACCTCGACGCGTTGAGGTTGCGCGGAGTCGTCGTCCAGGACGACTGTTCAGGCGATGCTGGTGCCGGAGCGTTGGACACATCCCCGTAGCAAGCTTGTTGGGGCCCGCGCAGAACGATTCGCGCCCGGGTGCGGGGGGGCTATGCGGCTCGCCCCTTGCGGCGGCGTTGGTTGGTCGGCAATGGGCGCATCTCGATCACGATGCTGCGCCGCGCGGTTTGGAGGGAGTGAACGACTTCTTCTAGGTTGGTGCCACTGGCGAACACCGTTCCCACGCTTTCTCCGGATCCCGCTCGTGGTGAAAGCACGTCATCCGGTTGAACGCGCAACTCAACGCGGTCCACACCAGGATAGCGAGCAGCCACTTCGGCGCCGCTGGTGCGGGCGACGACGCCGTGGCCTGGGTGCAACAACCACACCCCGGTGGAGCGAACTGCCCGCGCCTTCCAGTAGGTCGCGAGGGACATTGCTGTTGGAGTTTGGAGTACGCGTGCACCCGTGGCAATCCCGGCGTTTTCTGTGGCGCCCGGCCCCGCCCGCGGCTCGGGATGGAAGTTGGCAACCCTTCTGATCGCGGACAGGGAGGTCCTGGCGGGTGGATTATCCTCGACGAACCTGAGCTTCACCTAGGTGGCGATGTCCTGGTGCCCGACCTGGCGGGTTGGCGCAGGGAGCGCATGCCCGAACTGCCAGACACGCCGGCGTTCGAACTAGCGCCGGACTGGGCGTGCGAAGTTCTCTCCCCGTCGACGCGCTCCCTCGACCGAGTTGGGAAGATGGATATCTACGGTCGTGAGGGTGTTAGCCACGTCTGGCTGATCGATCCAGAGGCCCAGCTGCTTGAGGTGCTCAAACTCAGCGCGGGGCAGTGGTTGCGCACCAACTCGTGGAGCGGCGATGGCACAACTCAAGCCGAGCCGTTCGAGGCGATGGCATGGAGCCTCTCCAGCTTGTGGGAGCGCTAGTTCAAAACTACAGACGGCAGCTGCTCAACGCCTGACTTCGCGCGCTGCTTGGCTACGACAAGCGGCAGGGGCCGCGCACCGCTTCGCACGGAGCCGAGACTTGCACTCCGAAGCTCGGCCCAGGGACCGTCAACATTCCCGAGGACAGTCGAAGTGTCCGCCGTGCGTTTGAATGTCGTGTCGAGGACAGTCGAAGTGTCCGCCACGCGTTCGCATCTTCGTGCCGAGGACAACCGAAGTGTCCGCCGTGCGTTCGAATGTCGTGTCGAGGACAGTCGAAGTGTCCGTGGCAGAACGGATGTCGGGTCTCGTGAACACTTAGCCTGCCCTTCGCGTTCCGAGTTGTCCGCGCCGGGAGCTTGCGGGAGCTTTTTTTCGCTCAGCGCCTGGCGCCTAGAGGCTGACGGGAGCTTTTTCTCGAGGAGAAACCTCGTTCTCCGAGCTGCCAGGTTGGTCGTGACCCATGCGGTCGTCACTTGCTCGAGCCTAGCCAGCGCAGCAATGGATCCAGCCGGGTGAAAGAGCGGCGCTCGATCACAGAAAAGTAGCAACCGTGGCTCACGGCTGCCCGACGCCCGAGCGTGCGCGACAAGCACCCATCTCAGTCTGGCGACTCCAACGCTCCTCGACACGCCAACCCGCTCGCTGGCGGCAGCCCGAGCCAGGCGCGTTCGCGTCGCGCCTACGAGCAGACACTGCCCGAGTTGCTCGCGCTCGCCGACGAAGAGGTGGCCTATCTCAACTTGGACGTCCCATTCTGCGTCACCACGACGCTTGGCTGCTTGCCGCAGATCGCTCCGCTGCGAGAGCGCATCGCTCGCTTGCCGGAGATCGACCAGCAGCTGATTGGCTCACTGGAGCGCTACACCTTCGCGCTGCTGTGGGCGCACGGACTCCATTCCGGAGCGGATGGCCTCGAAAGTACCAGCACCGACAAGGTCAAGGCTGCGAGAAGAGCGCGAAACCTATTGCGGCAGCATCTCGAGCTCCTGAGCAACCATGGCGTGATCTCACCCGTGCCAGCGCGACCGCGCGGCGCCAAGCGTGGTCAGCGCCGGTTGTGCCTCGAACTCTTGTTCTTGTGCGAACAGTTCCGCAGCAACTCGGACGCGATTGACGGCAAGACGCTGATCACTCGGCGTGAGCTGTTGGCGATTGAAGAGCTGGCGCATGAGATACTAACGCTGCTCGGCAGCGCGAAGCAGCGGGGGCGGACGCAGCAACGGGCCCAGACTGCAGACGTGAGGAACCGAGCGTTCACGTTGTTCATGCGGGCCCACGACGAGACGCGTCGTGCCGTGAGCTTTCTGCTTTGGAAGGAGAAGACGGCGGCGGAGGTGCTCCCGTCTCTCTACAAAGCACGGCTAACCCGCCGAAAGCGCAAGGCAACCCGCTGAGCGCGAGCGCGGAAGGGTTTCTTTCGATTTTCTCGGCAACTCGTTCAGGGCCCGGCCGAAGTGCCCGGCGTCAACCACGAACAGGAGCACATCGCTCCGATCACTCACTCGAAAGGACAAGGACAATGAGCCAATTCATCATCACCAAAGAGTACGAAGGTCCAGGCACCCCCCGCTATTCGGCCGCGTACGAACTCCACCTGCCAGCCATCCTCGCCGTGCCGGAGGAGACCCTCCTGAGCATCAACGTCGACATCGACGGTGTGGTCACCAACACCTTGGGCCGCCTCCCGAGGATCTACGCGCTGGCACCCCAGCTGCGCGAGCTCGAGCAGTTCGATAGCGTCGCACTGGATAACCTGGAGGGCTACCTGCTCGCCATGGCACACGCCCAGGCCTTGCACGCCTTCGCCGAAGACACGGAGAGCCTCTCCGCGCCCGCGGAGATGGCCGTGCAAATGAGGGAAGTGCTCCTCGCCGATGCCAAGGCACTGGTGCAGCGCGGCCTGCTCAACGGCAAAGGCCTGGAGCGTCTACGCGGCACCCGCGGCTACCGCAACGTCGGGTTCGACCTCGTCGCGTTGACCGGTGTGATGCGCCAGAACTGGGCGCAGATCGACGGTCGCTCTGCCATCAGGCTGGAAGAGTTGGACCGCGCGGAGGCGCTGGCAGATCAACTGCTCATCTCGGTGGGCCTGCGCGATCAGACGCCGCCTGAGCCCGCAGAGAGTGCGCTGATCCGTCAGCGCGCGTTCACCCTCTTCGTGCGCACCTATGACGAGGTGCGCCGAGCGATCACCTACCTTCGTTGGCACCACGATGATGCCGACGAGATCGCGCCCTCCATCTACGCCGGCCGCCAGCGCCGTCGAACGCCGCCGGAACAACGGGATACGGGGACGGACCTGCCCGTGGAGCCGGAGGAAGGTGACGATGTCGTCGCTGCCATGGCGGCGCTGCCGCCAGCGCATCTGCCACCGGCGGATTTGCCACCGCAGCTGCCCGTCGGACCCGAG
>JBNKZR010000368.1:0-7549 GCA_050301735.1 Polyangiaceae bacterium
GAGCTCTCCGAGTTGGTGCGCTTGGCAAAAGAGTACGAGCACCCGGTGCCGGATACCGCTTTGGCGGAGCTGTGGCCGCGACACGAGACCACCGAATCGTTGCTCGTCGAGCCCTTGGCCGCATCTTTGGATCGTGCGTCGACCTCGGCGCTGATCGCGGTCGAGCCGCCCAAACCTCCCCCCACACCGTTCACGAGCGCTCCGGTCGTCGAGGAGCGGCGCGCAGTGGAGCTGGCGGTGACGACATCGACGGACAAGTCGACGTCGTTCGTCCGGAGCCCCCGCGCTTGGGTGGCCTTGGCGGCGTTCGTGCTCGGGTGCGTCGGAGCCGTGGCCCTGGTTTCGTCTCTGGAGCGTGGTCTCGTCGAGCAGCACGCGAGCCTCGAATCAAGCGAGCGCAAAGGGGAGACCGTTTCTTCCCCAGCTTCCGCGGCGCCCATTGAGCTACCGGCTGTGAGTGAACGAGGGGCCAGCTCTGAGCCACGAGGTTCGGCGGCCGTTGCCCCGAGCGCTGAGCCAGCAGCTTCGAACGGCGAGCCTCCGTCCGCTTCGTCAGGAGTGGCAGCTGCCGCATCCGCGGTGAGCTTCGAAGACCTGCCCGCGGAAGGCGAGGCGGTGCGCACTGCCAGCGCTGGCGGGAGCGGAGACGAGGTCAAGGCGCGGGCTGCTTCTGCGTCCCAGGCGGGCACGTCAGCGGCTACCCGAGCCAAGTCGGAGGACCGCGAAAAGCCGGCCGCGACTCATGCGGTGCTGGCCGTCAATTCGATCCCGGTCAGCGAGGTCTTCGTCGACGGCAAGAAGGTTGGGCGTACGCCGCGCTCGTCATTGAAGGTGGAGCCTGGGCGCCACAACGTTCTGCTCGTTCACCCCAAGCACGGTCGCCGCGCAGTCAGCGTGCAACTGAAGCCGGGGCAACGTCGCGTGGTGAGCATCAAGTTCTAAGCTCACGCGTGCGAGTTTGCGAGCAGCGGCTCCAGCTTGGCGCCATTCGTGTCGAGCTCGACGCTCTGCAGCGTGAGTCCGTGCGCTGGGGCCGTCAAACCGGCGGCACTACGGTCGGGCGCTTCGAGCAGCCGGGAGATCGATTCGACGGGGCGCAAGCCAGCCCCGACCTCTGCGAGCGTTCCCGCCAAGATGCGCATCATCTTCCGCAAGAAGGCATCCCCTTCGACGTCGAACGTGACGCGCTTGCCGTCAGCGCTCACCGCCGCGCGGTGAAGCGTCTTGACGGTGTTCTTCGCCGCGCAGCCCGCCGCGCGAAAGGCCGAAAAATCGTGGCTGCCCACCAAGGCTGCGGCAGCTCGCTGCATGCGTTCGGCGTCGAGCGCCGGTACCACGTGCCAGGCATGGTCTCGCGCGGACCTGGAGGCGGCGGCTGCTTCCAGATCCGCGCCGTGCTCGAAGCAGTAGCGATAGTGTTTCGAGCGCGCGCAGTTACGCGCATGGATCGAACGAGGTACGAGCCATGCGCCCGTGATCGCCCAACTCGCATCGCTCAGCTCGTCGAGCGTCGCCAGACGCGACCGAAGCTCGGGCACGTCACGAAACCACATGCTGGCGAAGTTCCGTCGCGCGCTGACGCCAGCGTCCGTCCTGGCTGCGAAGCAGAGTGCTTTGGGTGCACAGCCTGCAGCACTTCGGACTCGCTCGGCAAGCTCGCCGCCCAGTGTTCGCAATC
This sequence comes from Polyangiaceae bacterium, assembly GCA_050301735.1. Lineage (GTDB taxonomy): Bacteria > Myxococcota_A > Polyangia > Polyangiales > Polyangiaceae > SZUA-265. Next base: position 1,679 of record JBNKZR010000368.1, read on the forward strand.
CTGGTTGCGGATGCACACCGTGAAAAGCCGCGCCCTCGTAGCAGAGCTCGACTAACAACGTGTCTCGTGACACCGGCTAGCTCTCCCTGGTCCCGAGTGAGGTCACTCTCGCGGGGGGAACTTCTGCAGCTTGCGCTGCAGCGAACGGCGGTGCAGGCCCAAGCGGCGCGCGGCCTCCGAGATGTTGCCCGAGCAATCGTTGAGCACGCGGTTGATGTGCTCCCATTCAGCGCGCGCCAAGCTCGGAGCACGTGGCACGTCTTCGGGATCGGCTTGGGGACCCTCGCCCTTGAGAAATGCCGCCAACACTTCGTCGGCGTCCGCCGGCTTCTGCAGGTAGTACGTCGCACCGATGCGCACGGCGTCGATGGCCGTGGCGATGCTGCCGTAGCCCGTCAACACCACGATCTTCGTCGTGGGGTCGATTCGGTGTAGCACCTCGACCAGCTTGAGCCCGGAGCCGTCCGGCATCTTGAGGTCCACCACGGCTAACTCAGGAGACTCCTCCTCGATCATTCGCTGAGCTTCGGCGAAGCCGCTTGCCGTTCGCACCTCCAGCCCCCGCCGCTCCAGCGCCCGAGCGAGTTGTTGGCGTAGGAGATCGTCGTCGTCCACGACGAGAATGGATTGTCCTTGGAATTGGGAGAGGCTCATTCGTCCGTTGTTGGGGTGTGTAGTCTCAAGCGCTCCGCCGGCAAGCGGACTCGGGCAGTCGTGCCCAAACCGAGGCGAGAATCGAGTGACAGTGAACCCCCCATACCCGTGACGACGTTTCGCGCCAAGTACAGACCCAGGCCCATGCCCTTGCCGGGGGCTTTGGTAGTGAAAAACGGGTCGAAAACGCGTTTCAGAACGGGTGCGGCGATCCCTGGGCCAGTGTCGGCGACGCTGATCTCGAGTCCAGCGGCTTGCGGCGTGAGCTTCATCTCGACGTTGCCCTTGGAGGCGTCGAGGGCGTTGTCGAGCAACACGCGCAGCGCTTGCACCAGGGCTTCTTGCGGGCACTTCAGTTCGGAATTCTGGAGACGTTCGTCGACCTGCAGCCGCAGACGCGAAGTGTCGGGCAGTTCGTCCACCGTCTCTTGCACCAGCCTCGTGGTCGCCACCCAAGCGTCGCTCTCGCCCGGTGCCTCGCCGGCCGTGTGCGCCATGCGCGTGAGGATCTTTCGACAGCGTTCGACCTGGCTGCGGACCACGCGCACGTCGTCGAGAGCAGTGGTCTGACCATCGTCGCGAGAGAGCTCGTACTCCAGCTCCTTGCTGATCACGGCGATGGTGCCCAAGGGGCTGGCAAGCTCGTGGGCCGCCCCTGCAGCCAAGGTTGCCAACGACGACAGACGTTCAGCCTCTTCGCGCAGCTGGGCCTCCTCTTTCAGCAGTGCCTCACGTTCCAGGATCTCGGCGCGTGCGCGCTGAATGAAGTACACGACGCAGGTGGCTCCCAAGCCGTACGCCACCCAAATGCCGTGCAAATGGACGTCCCAGCTGCTCACGACGCGGACCAGGGGCAGGTGCCAGACGAACAGTGCGCTGTAGCTGGCGACGCTGAGCCCGACCAGCGCCCAGGCGTACGGTTGGGATAGGAACAGCGCCGCCATCGATACGTGCACGATGTAGAAGAAGCTGAAGGGGTTCGATGGGCCGCCGGTGAAGAAGAGCAGGGCCGTGAAAGCCACCAAATCCAACACCACGAAAGCTGCGATCAGGCCTTCTCCGATGGTGCGCTGTCCCATGCCCAGGCGCATGGCGATGAAGTTCACGCACAACTCCGCGAAGATGACCAAGGCCAGTGGCAGCAACGGCAAGGGCACTTCCATCCACAGGTGCACGAACGCGATCGCGAGGGTTTGGCCCACCACCGCCGCCCAGCGAAGCGCCGTCAGCCAACGGAAGTTGACGAGATGAATCACGCTGCGTTCGTCGGCCTGGCGCGGATCCGACGGTCGATTCGCGAGTGACAGCGGCGCGCTGAGCAGTGGGCGCGAGGAAGGGGGCGGAAGCGTCGAGGTGCGAGTTCCCATCAGTCCGCGTTCAGAGGGCCGCCTCCACGATGGCGGCGAGTTCACGCCCGGTGAGCTGGAGGGGGTTGCCCTTCATGCTGCTGGCGCGGGCTGCCTTCTCCACGATCTGCGGGATGTCTCGGGTTTGCGCGCCATAGGAGGCCAAGCCCGGGATCTTCATTCGCGTCCACAACGCACGCACCCACTCGATACCGTCTTCGGCCCGCGCGGCGTCGTTCCCCGTCAGAAGTCGCGCCACTTCGTCATAGCGGGCGAGAGCGGGGTTTTGGGGTTCGCGTTGCCGCAGTGCCGTGAGGTTCTTGCCCATCACCAACGGCAGCAGACGCGCGCAGAGTGCGCCGTGGGGAGCGTCGAACATCCCGCCCAGTGGTCCGGCAAAGCCGTGCACGGCTCCCAGTTTCGCATTCGCCAGCGCCAGGCCCCCGAAAAGACTCGTCAGGGCCATGTCGTCTCGCGCCTCCGCGTCGCTCCCGTCTTCGTAGACGCGAGGCAAGGCGCGGGCGGCGCGCTGCAATCCCTCCCGGCACAAGCCATCGGTGAGCGGATTGGCGAAGCAAGAAACGAAGGGTTCGAGCACTTGCGTCAGTGCGTCCAAGCCCGTTGCTGCCGTGACGTCCGGCGGGACGTCGTGCGTGAGCATCGAGTCCACCAGGGCGAGATTGGGCAGCATGCGCTCGTCGCGGAGGCTCACCTTGACTCGATGTTCTGTCGAACTCAGGACGGCGTTCTTGGTGACTTCCGCGCCAGTGCCGGAGGTCGTCGGCACGGCGATGAAGGGTAGCGGCTCCGCCTTCAAAGGGCGCCCCTTGCCGATGACCTCCAAGTACTCCAACGGGTCGCCGTCGTTGGTGGCCAACGCGGCGATGGCTTTGCCGGCGTCGATGGCGCTGCCGCCTCCGACCGTGATGACGACCTGGGACCCGTGCTCTCGCGCTCGCTCCACGCCGTCCTGGACCAATTCGACGCTCGGTTCACCTGAGACGGTGAAGTCGACGCAGTCGAGTGCTTCGCTGATGGCGTCGACGAGGCTCGCTTGGCGACGGGGATTGGCTCCTGTCACGAGCATGACCCGCTGCCCCCATTTGGCGGCGTGTTTGGCCAGGGACTGACTCTGGTGTCGTCCGAAGACGATCTGCGTGGCGGTGGCGAATTGAAACACGGCCGAGGCTCCGAAGTGGTGCAGGCCTAGGCCAGGGGCGTGGCCCAGCCGTCCTCGCCGGGGTCGACGTTGGCGAACTTCACGCTGCTGCGCGGTTCGGCCATCATCGGCGCCACGGTATCCCGCCAGGTCTGGTAGTGGGCCGTTTCCTTGTGGGCTGCAGGGGCGTTGGTGTCTCGGTAGACCTCAATCAGGCGAAAACGCGTCGGATCTTCGAGCTCTTGGATGACGTCGAATCGTGCCACTCCCGGCTCTTTGCGGCTCTCGGTGGCGTTTTCGATCGTGGCCTGTTTGAACGCGTCGACGTCACCTGCATTGACGACGACGCTGACGATGACGATGAACATGGGCTTCTCCCGGGGGGCGAGGTGCGACGAGCGAGCTGTCGTCGCGGCGGTCTTGGGGGCGCGAGTTCAGAATGACGACCCCGGTTGCTGAAGAAACTCGACCTCTTCTGGAGTCGACTCGCGCCCCAAGACGTCGTTTCGGTGTGGAAAGCGACCAAAGCGCGCCACGATGTCTCGATGGGCGATGGCGAACTGATGGTTGTTGGCAAACGTCGCTCTCAGGGGCTCCGGTGCGAGCGTGGCCAGCTCGGCAAAACACTCCACGCAGCGCACCTGTTGCTCCAGATCCTCGGAGTGCATCAGCGGCATGTAGATGAAGGCGCGGTGCCCCCAGGGATAGCGCTCCACCGCCGCCGTATCCAACAGCTGGCAGCAGAGCGCGAGGGCGCGTTCGTCGCCCGCATACATCTGCGGTGTGTCTCGGTAGATGTTGCGGGTGAATTGGTCCAGCAAGAGGATCAGTGCTAGCGGACCGGGATGCTGATCCTCGAGTTCCGTGAGCCCGCCGGAGAGGGCATCGTCGAGGTCATCGCCGTATTGCTGCCGAAGGTGGGCGTCGAATTCGGGGTCCTTCTTCCACCAACGCTGGCGCTTGGCTTCGCTGGCTCTGCCGTCGGCTTCGAGCGGACCGAACCACTCCTCGATGACTTCCTCGGCGAGCTTTTCTGGCGGGCGGGCGGGGCGCATGAAGCAAGGATCGGGCAACGTGTCGCGTCTCGCAAGGCCCGACGCGGAGATCGGGCCTCTCGGCCGTGCCCCAGAGCGACAAACCTGCGCGCGACGAGGGCGACGGCTCGGCCCTCACTCCACGCGGCCTTCTCGCGCAGATGCGCTCGCTGCAGGCGTTCGAGATGCGGGTGGCCTGGGCACGCGTCGGCGGTAGGCTGACGGCTTGGCCCCCGAGTTTGCTCACCCCGACCCAGCCCTGCTCGATGCGCTCGCTCTCGCTGCCCGAGCGGAAGCGAAACAACGGCGGCAACTCTTGGGTTGGTGGCTTCCGGCAGCTGCTGCGGTTCTGTTGGGTGCGCCAGGGGCGGTGCTGGGTTTTGCGTGGCCATTCTGGTTAGTCGTGTTTGGGATGCTGTCGATTTTTCATCGCTACCATCGTTGGAAGTTGGCGCTGGCGTTTGCGGTCCCGCCGAGATGGTGTTTCGGTTACCTCGGGGATACACGGCAGCTGACGCGTGGTCAGCGTCAGAGTCACGGGTTGATGCATCCAGTGCACCTGAAGCAGCTAGTTCGGTGGGAGATTCCTTGTGCTCGGTCGCCGCTCGGCGAGCGCAAGGAGCTCGTCTTTTGGATTGACGGAGGCTTGTTGCGGCAGCTCGACGAAGGGCAGTTCGTCGGCCTGTTGCAGGTCGGCGAGGAAGGGGTGCTCGCGGCCTGTCGTAGGGAGCAGCTCTTCCTGGCGAGCGCGCTCCGCCTCGATGAAGAACTCGCAGTGCAAGTCGCGCAAACGAAGACGGTGTTCGTGTCACGGACTGAGTCCGGTAGTTAACTTGTTTCGCGTCGCGCAAACGGAAGGTTCCGCTTTCAGATGTGAAAGGGTGGTGGCCGTGCGAGTTCTGACGTCATGTGTTGGTGGTTTCAGCTTCACTTAAACTGGCGTTGCGAATTGTGCTGGCCGGTCAGGTCTGGAATCGAGACCAAAACGGCAGCTTTGATGCCGCAGCGTTCAGCGACCGTTCCGAGTTGGACGGCTGCGACATATCGTTGTGGCACGACGTGGTTTGATCTTTCGGAAGACGGGCATTACCTCAGCGGCGCTTATGGCTTTGAAAGAGCTTTTGTTGGCGGCAATCCTTCAATGGTCACCACCTTGGTATTCGCCCGGGGAGAACCCGGAAACCCAAGAGGCATACCAGCTTCGGTTGGCTACCATTGCTGAGGCGGTTGCTTTGGAGTCGGAGACGGCGACGAATTGGTCGCTGGGGCGCCGTGCACTTGCTGCGGCTACTCTGTCCGTGTGGTATGGTGAGACGCGCTTCTCGTATGAGGTTCACGCTCTAGGTAAGAGTCGCTGGCACCAAGATTGGGGTAAGGCCAAGTGCTTGGGTCAGCTTCACTCCAGTGGCTTGGTTCCGAAGCACGAGTGGGAGAACATGGTCGGTGCGGATCTCGAATCCACCCGGCGTTGTGCGCGAGCGACGATGCGAGTGCTCGCGGCGCAAGCTCGCTACTGCGGTGTGCGTAGTGCCAGCCAGAACGGCATGGCTCGCATGTTCGCGGCGTATGGTTCCGGACAGGGTTGTGGCGTCACGCCTCAGGCCAAGAAGCGGGCACGTCGCTGGGCCGTCTTGATGCAGCAGATCTAGCGGCCCCGGCTGCCTGGCCAGCTCCAGGT
>JBNKZR010000369.1:0-7540 GCA_050301735.1 Polyangiaceae bacterium
CTTGAGGCCCTGATTGGGAAGCGGATTGGGCATGTTGGCCTCGAAGATGATCAGATTGCGGTTCCGGCTTTGGGTATCGGGGTTCGTGCCCGTCTCTTTGGCGAAGATGATGCGGTACTCGCCGCAGTGGGAGCCATCTTCGGGCGCCTGATCGAAGCGATTGAACAGGCCGATGGGAACGTAGGAGCAATCGCTGTCTTCTTCGAACGGGTCGCACTGCGACTGAAACCCTTCCGAAGGCGCGGGCCGACAGTCGTACGGAAAGCCGTTCAAGCGGGGCGCGAGTTCCGGGTCGTCGCAGTGGGTGATCGCATCGTTCGGATCGATGAATGGATTTTGAGTATCCCACCAGTCGTTGAACAGCTGTGTAGCGGTCAGCCCTGCAATCCCACTCTGTTGGACCAACTCGTTCATCACTCTTTCGAAGGAAAAACGCGCGAGGATGGGCTGCTCTGTAACCGCCAGCGAACGCCGCATGTCCAGATCGTAGATCTTGACCGCCTGCTGCAATTGATCGGTCGGCGTCGTCTCCTCCGGTGCAGAGCAAGCTGCAGAAAGGGCGGCTGCAGCGAACAGTGCGGGTGCTCTCCGAGCAAAAGTGTTGCGGCTGCCAACGTGCATCTCGTTTCGTCCATTAATTGCCATCGTCTCGTTACCCCTGTTCAGTTGTCTATTGGCCCCATGAGGCCGGGTGTGGTGACGACTAACGGCGCAAGCTTCACGGGAGTTAGCCATGTCCGTCACTAGACAACACGCACCGCACCTGCGGTGGAGAGTTGTCGTCTGGCTGCCATTCTTATCGCAACAACAGAACCTCAAGCCCCCGAGGATGGGAGATGCCACAGCCACTGGTGGCGGCTCTTACGCGCCGGATGAAGGATTGCCAAAGACCGCGACACTGCTTCCGCGAGTGCGGGCCGGTTGGCCACCATCGTTCACCGACTCGTGCATCCGCGTGCGAGCAAGGACGACCTATCGTCACCGCTACGGACGTTGTCTCATTGCGGCAATGGGACAACGTCCCACCGCTGAGGCGCTCACTCGAGAACCAGCAACACATACACGTGCAGCGGCGCGTCACGGGGACGAGTGTGGTCAGATGGGCGCCACGCTCCGAATGACAGCCGCCTCCAACGAAGTTCAGTACTGTGCGTCAGTTGGCCCAGACGACCGCACATGGCACGCGAACAGCATCACACCTGCACTGGGTGGCAACGGACGCCAGACAGTCGGCGCCGCACTCCGACCCCGCACCGTTGGCGTCACCGAAGTCGCACTCTTCCCCCTGCGCCGGAGCCACCACCCCGTCGCCAGAACGCGGCGGTGTGCTGTCCTTTCGGCGGGCATCAGGCATGGTGTCCGAGTTGGCCAGCCCGTCGTCGGAGACTTCGCCCAGTTGGGCGTTCACATATCCGTCTCCACAAGTCGGCAGACCCATGCCCAGCGCCGCGAGCACCCGTCGTCGACTGGACGGGTGCTCGCGTGGCCTTCACTCGAGTATCGTGGTCGGCCGAGTTCAGCCGAGCGCCTGGCTCAGCGCTGCCAGGCGGGACGAGCCCTCAACTCACGCGTATACGCCTCGCGAACGAGTTCCTCGATGCGCCCCTCAGGTATCGGAGGCACCGCAAGCGCAGTGGCTGGTTGAGGCACCCCGGGTGTCCCGCAAAGTGCTCCGAGCGCGCTGTTGAAGCACAACTCGCCGGTCTCTTCGCAGTCCTGCTCGACAACTTCGCGCACACCCTCCAGCACGTCGGTCGTGCAGGTGACGGCCGTGTTGCCATCACAGACGCCCGCTGTTGGCACGTCACCACAGGGATCTTCCCACTCCATCGCTTGCGTGAGGAACGTGAACGCCTCGGGGCCGAAGGTGGAGAACACGGTACCGAAGTCGCAGACCGATCGGAGCGAACCGAATCCACCGGACACGACCCCGTACGTCTCCCACACGCCCTCGTGCGTCAGCCGCAACAAGGGGCTACCCGAATCTCCGTAGCAGGATTGGGTATCGCGCGGCTGCAGCCCAGTCACGGCTTCGTGCTCTTCCAGGAGGTAGATCGACTCGTACTCCTCGAGCAGGTAGTCCAAGAACGGATCTCCCTCGAGTTCCTCGAGGATGTCTTCGTCCGTGACCTGCCCAGTGAAGAACCATTCGACGAAGCTCTCGAAGTCGCCGAAGATGGCCTCCAGCGCTAGCCCTTCCGTCGCTTCTACCGTCTCTCGTCCGATCCGCCGCGCCAAGTCGCTGGCACCGCTAGCCCCGAACACGCCATAACCCAACGTGACCATCGATCGGTCCAACTCGAGTTCCGATGACGGGCGTGGTTCGGGGAAATGGTCCGGAGAGCTGGCGGGCGTATCGAGGTGCATGACCGCCACGTCCGAGCCCTCGCCCGCAAAACCACCGGAGTACGGCGCCGAAACGTCGAACGCGACCACCTCCAGGATTTCCTCGGGCGCCTCGCCGTCTGGTCCGAGCACGATGGCGAAGCGCCAACCTGTCGGGATGTAGTACAGAATGTCGGCACAGTGTTTGGCGGTGACCGCCGTCTCAGGAGTCAGCAGTGTGGCGGTACAAACCGCCTCGTAGCTACCAGTGGACGGGTCGAGCGCGACCAGCAACCCGGTGTGATTCAACGCCGCATCGATGGCGGCGAAGCCTCCGATGATGGACTGTTGCTGCTCATTCGTCGCGCTCTCAGGCGGGGCTTGGCAAGCGAACACCCACTGCACGGCGCACAGCAGCGCTGCGCGTCGCAACCATACTCGATACGTCATCACTCACCCTCCTCACAGCTCGCGCCACAGTAGGTGATCCCCATGGCGACGCAGTTTTCATCATACGAAACGTTGCAGCAGTAGGGGTCGAACGCGCACACGCAAGCGTTGACCTCATCGTCGGTGCACTGGCCCACTTCCGAGGCCTCGCAGCAGTCACTATCGGGAAGCGGCTGCTCACATTGCAGCGAGCAAGACGCCACGGCCTGATCGATGCAAAGCTGGTCGTAGCCGGAGAGACAGCACTGGGCGTCCACGGCACAGATGCAGTCCTCCACTTCCTCGTCACCACAGCCGCCCTCTTCCGCCGTCTCACAGCAGCTGCCTTCGTTGGTACCGCAGTCCGCTCCGCACTCGACGGCTTCCATCACGCACAAGCCATCGAAGTCGATCTCGCAGCAGTAGGGATCGAGATCGCAGACGCACTCGTCGACTTCCGGCACACTGCAAGTTGGAAGGGGACTCGTCTCGCAGCAATTGCTGACGAGATCGCCGACATTCGCGTCGAGGTAGACGGAGTAGTCGTTGGAGCCGTCGAAGGCGTAGACGAGCAGGGTGTACTGCCCACCGTCGGAAACGGCGAACAGCACCTCGTCGTCCGTGACTGAAGAACCGTAGGCGACATCGTAGCCGTACTGGTCGAAGAGCACCGCATCGACGTCACCCAATGCGTGAGTGAACTCGACGACGACGGCGAAGCTCTCCCCTTCTGCAACGGGACTCGCGAAGGTGTAGTAGTCATCATCCGTGGTGCAGGCGGTGGCCTCGAGCGTCTGATCGACGGCCATCGGCGTGGCCTGTAGGAAGTCGTCGTTGGGCTCGTAGTCGTCGGCCTCACAAGCTGCGTCGTCTTCGACTTCGATCCCGATGGACAGCACGCCGTCTCCCATGACGACGTCATCACCGGAAACACGAAAGCGGAAGATCACGGGAGTCACCGCACCGCCACTGATCGCGACGAGCTGCGGGTTCTCCGAGAGCAGCACCGGACCACCGGTTCCGCCGTCCGCATCACCCACGTCGGTTTCTTCGTCCGTTTCGTCGGTGTATTCCTCGTCGGTCGCGTCCGTATACTCCTCGTCCGTCTCCTCATCATCGCCAGCGTCTGCCCCGACCGGCGTGGCTTGAAAGCCACGACCCTTCACGTCCACCACTGCCGGCGCGGGACCAGGGACGGGACCGGGAACCGGCACACCGATCGGGCCATCGTCGTCGTCTCCGTCATCCGCACCGCCGCCGATGAGTTCGATGTAGTAGCCAGGATTGAGGAGCACGGAGTAGGCCCCAGCAGCCAGCTCGACGTCGATCGACGACGCGTCCGGATCGTCTTCCGTCGAGACTTCCACCTGCTCACCCGTCGAGAGTGAACTGATGGTGAAGAGTCCGTCGCGCAGACGGTATACCTTGCCGCTCGACGAGACCGCCGTGAGCGCCAGCTTCAGCTGACCGACGTCGGTCGCCTCCTCGCCAGCGCCCGAGGGCGACGGCTGTCTCGAGCAGCCAAGCGGCGCTGTCAACATTGCCAGCGTCCCTACCACCACCGTGATCGCCTGCGCCATGCGCAGGCTCTTCCATACGAACGGATGCATCGCATTCCCTCCTATTCTGGTGAACCATTTCAAAGCCGCAAAGGCCGGGGCTCGCCGTTCACATCACCAGGCGACCGCTACTTCCTGTTCCGCACGACACCAGAACGCTAACCCAACACAAACCCCACACGACCAGGAGGCGCCAACACGACACCCCGTTGCCTTACTAACCGGAACCCTCGCCGCCGAACAGACAAAAACCTCGACCACCTTCACTTCTCACCCAAACTCGCCCACCCGGCCGTTGCACCACCAACAACCATACGCCGCAACACGTCAACAGCAGCACGGGGGCGCACCATTGCCGCAACACGTCAACACGCCCCAACAACCACCCCTCACCCCAGCACCGCAACCACCCCAACCCCATTGCCGCAACACGTCAACACGCACAATCTTGCCGCAACACGTCAAGGGCGAGAACGAAACAAAATCGCCCCCTTTCGCACGAGCTACGGTTCACGAAGCGGGCCGAGCGCCACACCGCGTCAAACACGAGCCCGGGACGCTGCATCGAACACGTCGCGGTGCGTCAGCGAACGACGAACACCCCGCGGAGCGTGCGGCAAGCGAGGAAGTTCAGCATTTGCTCCTACGTCGACAGGAAGTGCAACCTGGCCGAGTGCACCGCGCTCAGTCTCTGCGCATTGGATGGTGCAGCCTCGACCCAGCGTGAGGGCTCGACGTAGCGCGAGGGCTCAACGCAGCGTGAGGCTCAACGTCATCCCGGGCCGCACGCCGTCAAGCCGCGCGATCGCACGTTGCGTGCCCTCATCGATGATGTCGTAGTGCGTGTCAGAAAGCGAAACGTTCACCCACGCCGCGGCACCCAAACACAGGTGACCCAGGGTCAACTCGTAATACACTTGTCCTCGCAAGGCAGGCGCCAGGTCGAACTTCGCCGCCACGCTCTGCACGTCCGGCGAAGCTGGGAACGGACTCAGGCGTGATATCTCCAGCGCCGGACCGAGAGTGGCGAACACGGCGTGCTCCTTCGATTGCGTCCAGCCCACTTCGAGCGAGGCCAGCGCGACCGTGCGTTGAATGTCGGCGTGGATCAGGGGCGTCCTCAGGTGCTGCGGAAAGTAGCGCTGCAGATCGAGCCGCACCCCGAACGTCAGTACCGAGTATCGGCGCGTACCCAGCGCGACGCCAGGACCGTTCGCAAGTCCGAGGTCACTCCCCGACCATTCGCCGGAGTAGGTGGCACCGACTCCGAAGTCCCAATTCGTTGGCTCGCCGGGTGGCGTCGGCGGCGGGCTGCTGGGCGCAGTCTGTTGCTTGCGAACGGCGGCGGTCTCGGCGGCGTCCTGGGCAATCGCCGCCGCAACGTCCGCTCGACTCAACCCCTGCGATGCGTCGAACAAGGCCACCACGGAAGATTCGACGACTTGCCCGAGCAACTCGCGCCCCACCGGATCGACCCCATTGGGCAGCTCGAGTTTACGCAGGAGAAAGCGGTCACCGCTCGGCGCCCGAAAGTGCAGACGCGCGTTGTGGGCGTCGACCAGACTGATGAAGACGAGGGTTTCGCCACTCGCCGAATGGCCAAAGAGCGCGTCCGGATCGAAGCTCTCCGAACGCCGGATGTCGGCCTGGATACCCCGATGGCCGAGCAACTCCTCCAACAGAAGCGCCAAGCTGCGATCATTCGCCACCGGGCCCACGAGAACGATGCGCGCCGCGTCCGGTTGAACGGGTCCCATGGGGCGCGCGGCGCCACTAGGTGTATCGATGGGAGCTGCAAGGGCCGGGCCTGCCGCCATCAGCAGCATCGACACGACGACACTTTCGAAGAAACAGTGCTTGACCACGACTAGTCGCAAGAAATTACTGCTGGGAAGGTTGCCCGACTTCGAGCTCGAGGATGCGTTCGTGGGCGCGACGCGCGTAGACGCTGGAAGGATGGAGTCGGAGCAGACGCTCCCAGGCGGCCTTTTCGGCCTGTCGGCTCCCCAGGGCAGCGAGCGCCTCCGCCTGCCCAACGAGCGCCTCTTCACGCAAAGCGCTGGCGCCCGAGTTCAGATAGCTTCGGAATGCCTGCTCCGCACCTCGAGCGTCTCCCGAGCCCAGCAGGACCTTGCCGAGTGAGACCCGCGAGACGTTGGCCTCGTTGGAGCCCGGGAAACGACTCTGCAACTCGCCGTACAAGGCACGCGCCTTGGCGACGTCGCCCGCGCGCCGTGCCTCACCCGCTACTTGAAACAGACTCTGCGCGGTTGGGCGACTCGCTAACTCCGAGCCGCCAACTGCCGGCCCCGATGTCACTGGGTTCAATGGCGCGACGTTCGAGTCGGATGGACCCGACGTGGTGGGCGTCGAGCCCGCGAAGCTGGCTATCGCTGGCTCTGTCGTGGTTGGCTTGGCCGGCGGGGAGCCCTCGAACGGAACGGCGGCAGGTGGTTCAGCCCCAGAAGGCACGTTGGCCTCATCGGACAACTCGGGCTCCGGCTCAGGAAGCGTCGTTGGCTTCGCAGGACGAACTCGCTCGTTCACTTGTTTCGGCAGCGGCGAAGACGACACCAACGCGCTGTCGTCAGGAAGCTTCGGAGTATGGGTTGCGGTGACGATGACGTGAGTCGCAGCCGCAGCCGCAGACGCAATACCGACGACGGCAGCGAGCGTGCCCACGACGCGAGGCACGCGTCGCGACCTGGGCGGCAGACTTGGTACGGCGAGGGTTCGCTGGATCACTTGATCCAGCAAGGCTTGGTCGCCGGAGCGCACGCGGCAGGAGCGGTCGATGTCTTGGCCCAAGGCGTGCGCCGTACGAAGCGCTGCGCTGGCCGTCAGCTCGTGCTCGAATGTCCGCGCCTCGTCCGCACTCACCGCGTTGGAGCGTGCGCGGATGGATAGATCGAGCGGATCCGCTTGCGGCGAGGGCTTCTTGCTCATCGGTTGGGCTCCAAAACGGCACGTAGGTTGGGATCGCCCTGCAGTCGCTCACGAAGACGGGCCAGGCCGTTCCTCAAGCGGCTGCGCGCGGTGTTGAGCGGAACCCGTTGCGCGGAAGCCGTTTCACCAATGGAGTAGCCGAGCACGAAGTGCAGCACGAGCGCTTCCGCCTGGGGCTCGGGGAGCTCCTCGAGCAGCGCGCGGAATGCTCGCAAGCGTTCGGCGGCGGCGTGGGCATCCGCGGGAGAGCGATTGTCCTGTGCCAAATCGGCGATCTCCTC
>JBNKZR010000370.1:0-7510 GCA_050301735.1 Polyangiaceae bacterium
ACTTCGATGAGTATTTCGCGGCGAAGGCCGGACTGTTCGCCCGCGTCCTGCCCGAGGACGGCACCGCCGTCATCAATATCGACGAGGCGCGCGGCCGCGAGATGCTGGATGCCTTCCTGTTCGACGTCGCCGGTTTGCGCCAGGATTGGACGCCGGGCAGCTTCGTGGAAGAGACGGTGGCGCGCATTCAGGAGCAAGTCGGGCCCGACGCGCACGCCATCTGCGCGCTGAGCGGCGGGGTGGACTCCGCGGTCGCTGCCATGCTCACCCACCGCGCGCTGGGCGAGCGGTTGACCTGCATCTTCGTCGACAACGGCGTGCTCCGCCAGGGCGAATACGAACGGGTGCAGAAGTCGATGCGCGAAGACTTGGGCCTACACCTGATCGCCATCGACGCCCGCAAGCGCTTCCTCGATCGTTTGGCCGGGGTGACCGATCCCGAGCGCAAGCGACACATCATCGGCAACCTCTTCATCGAGATCTTCGAGGAAGAGAGTCACAAGGTGGGCCAGGTCGACTACCTGGTGCAGGGCACGCTCTACCCCGACGTGATCGAGAGCGTCAGCGTGAAGGGTCCCAGCGCCGTCATCAAGACGCACCACAACGTCGGCGGCCTGCCCGAGCGCATGAAGCTGTCTCTGATCGAGCCGCTGCGCGAGTTGTTCAAGGACGAGGTGCGTCAGGTGGGGGCCACCATGGGCATGCCGCGCGACATCCTGTGGCGTCAGCCCTTTCCCGGGCCCGGTCTGGCGATCCGTTGTTTGGGCGAGGTAACGGAGGAGCGCCTGGCGGTTCTGCGCCGGGCCGACGCCATCGTCTACGGCGAGATCAAGGATGCCGGGCTGTACGAAGATCTGTGGCAGGCCTTCGCGGTGCTCCTGCCCGTCCGCAGCGTCGGCGTGATGGGCGATGACCGTACCTACGAAGAGACGGCTGTGGTGCGTGCGGTTTCGTCGAGTGACGCCATGACGGCCGATTGGGCTCGGCTACCTTACGATCTGTTGGCACGCATCAGCTCCCGGCTGATCAACGAGGTCAAGGGCATCAATCGCGTGGCCTACGACATCAGTTCCAAACCGCCGGCAACCATCGAATGGGAGTGAGTCGCAAGAACTCCAGTCGTGCGCGACCGAGCCGGGTGCGCAGCTCTCGTCGCGGCGCACTGTTCGCCCTCGTCGTCGGCGCTGGGGTCTTGCTTTCGGGCTGTGGTTTGCGCGCGGCGGTCAGCCTGCGTTTCGAGGTCGATCCCGCCACTCCGCCGGACGCTTCGGTCACGATCGACGAGCAGTTCATCGGGGTTCTGGCGTACGTGGCCGCCCACGGGGTGCGCTTGCCCACGGGCGAGCACCGCATCACGATCGAGCGAGAGGGGTACTTTCCCTGGGATCGGATCGTGGTGTCGGACCGGAAGCCAATCCACCTCGACGTGCGCATGACGCGCATTCCGGATTGAACGAAGCGCGAACACCCTCTATATGTCTTCGGATCGTCGAATGTGACACCGCGGGGTGTACCTCAACCTGGTAGAGGGCCTGCTTTGGGTGCAGGACGTTGAAGGTTCAAATCCTTTCACCCCGACACGACTCGGCACGAGCCTCACAGGCGAACTCCACGCCTGTGAGCGCCTGCTGATGCTCGCAGTGCCGAGCCTACTGCTGAAGAGTCGGGCCCGCTCGTGCGCGTCGGACGGCGGCCGACAGTCCGGCGGCTGGTCACCCGTGGGGGTTGGGAGGGTTGACGCGGGGTCGCCTGCCGTATAGCCCGATTCAACCGCACCGGTGGATAGACCCTCCGTGTTACGCACCACTCTCACATTCGTGTTGTTGTTCGTGGCTTGGCTCATGTGGTCGGGCCACACCGAGCTCGAGCTCGTCGCCTTGGGTTTGGGGTCGTGTGTGTTGGTCGTGTGGCTCAGCGCACGCATGGGGATTTTGGATGAAGAGGGCTATCCGTGGCACCTCGCCGTGCGCTTGCTCAGCTACGTGCCGTGGGTGATCTACCAAGTGGTCGTCACCAACATCGATGCGGCCCGCGTCATCCTATCGCCCTCGCTGCCGATTCATCCCCACCTGGTCAAGTTACGCGTCACGCAGAAGACGACGTTGGGCAAGGTGATTCACGCCAACACAATCACCATCACGCCCGGCACGGTCACCTTGGACGTGCGGGACGATACCTTCTTGATTCACGCGCTCACCAAAGAGGCTGCCGACGCCGACTCCAGCGGCGCACTCGACCGGAAGGTGTCGCGTCTAGAAGGCCAGTAAGGGAGGTTCGATGGACATCAAATTCATTGCCCCCACAGCCGCGGTCATCGTCGTCATGCTGATGGCCCTGACTCGGGTGTGGTACGGCCCCACCGTCTTCGATCGCATCCTGGCCGGCAACATGTTCGGCACCAAGACGACGTTGCTCATCGCGCTGACGGGTTTCCTCTTTGGCCGCCCCGAGTGGTTGGACTTGGCGCTAGTTTACGCGCTGATGAACTTCATCGGCGTGTTCGCGATCCTGCGCTACGCCAAGTTCGGGTCCCTCGCGAGCGACGACAAGTCGAAGCGGCATCCCGGCGAAACGACTTTGGACGAAAGGCCTCAGGCGTGACTCTGGTGTTGGAATATGCGTCGTGGGCTTGCCTGCTGCTCGGGACGGGGTTTTCCCTGGTCGGCGCCATCGGGTTGTTGCGTCTGCCCGACTTCTACACCCGGGTACACGCGGTCGGCGTCACCGATACGATGGGCGCGCTGCTGATATTCTTGGGCTGCGGGCTGCAGGCAGGCTTGAGCCTGATCAGCGTCAAGCTGGTGACGGCTTGGGCCTTCATCTACCTCACTGGGCCGGCCGCGACCCACGCGTTGGCCAAGGCCGCCTACGCCAGCGGGCTGAAGGTCTTGGGTGAGAAGGAAGATCGGAGTCAGAATGCCACCGATTGAGGCGCTGTTGTTCGTCCTGCTGCTGACAATCGCGGTCTTCATCATCCGATCGCACAACCTGTTCACGGCCGTCATGCTGGGCTCGATTTTCAGCCTGCTGTGCACCGGGATCTACACCTTGGTCGACGCCGTCGACGTGGCGTTCACCGAAGCCTCCGTCGGCGCGGGTGTTTCGACGGTGTTGTTCTTGGCGACCTTGGCGCTCACGGGCGATGACGAAGCACCCCGCCGTCATCGTTCGGGCCTGGCCATCCTCGTCGTCGCCCTCGCCGGCTGCGCTCTGCTCTACGGCACCGCGGACATGCCCGCCTATGGCGACTTTGCGGCGCCGATCAACCACCACGTCGTGCCGCGCTACGTCGTGGACTCGCCGCACGAGGTGGGCATGCCGAACATCGTGACGAGTGTGCTGGCGAGCTACCGCGGCTTCGACACCTTCGGCGAGACGACGGTGGTTTTCACCGCAGCTGTGGGCGTGCTCATTCTGCTGCGCTCCAAGCTCCCCACGCAGAAGAAGCAGCCCGAGACCAAGCCCGATGAGGCCACCGCCGCCGAGCTGCCCAGTGAGTCCGTCACAGTGAGCGAGCAGGCCCCGGAGGGTCAAGCATGAGGTCGGTGTACACCCCCGTCCGCGAGCTTTCCGTCGTTCGCACCGTCGCGAAGTTCGTCATCCCCTTCATCCTGCTGTTCGCGCTCTACGTTCAGTTCCACGGCGATTTCGGACCGGGCGGCGGCTTCCAGGCAGGGGTCATCTTCGCTGCCGGCATGGTGCTCTACGCGCTCATCTTCGGCCCCGCTGAACTCAAGCGCGTCCTGCCGCCGCGCGTGATCGAAATCGGTATCGCGCTCGGCGTCATCATCTACGGCGGCACCGGGGTTTACAGCCTGCTGCAAGGCATGAACTTTCTCGACTACGGGGCGCTCTCGCCCCACCACCCGGAGCACGGGCAACATTGGGGGATTTTCGCGGTGGAACTCGGCGTCGGGGTGACGGTCACTTCGGTGATGATCGCCATCTTCTACGCGTTTACCGATAGAGACCAACGATGACGCTAGCGACACACTGGCACTACTGGTTCTCCGTCGTTCTATTCATGCTCGGGCTGTACGCGCTCGTTTCGCGGCGCAACCTGATCAAGAAGATGATGGGATTGAACCTGTTCCAGACCGCCGTGATCATGTTCTACGTCCTGATGGGCAAGGTGGAAGGTGGTACGGCGCCCATCATCTTCGAGGGCGCCAAACCCAGCGACTACAGTAACCCCCTGCCCCACGTTCTGATGCTGACGGCGATCGTCGTCGGTATCGCGACCACGGCGCTCGGCTTGGCGCTGATCGTGCGCATCAAAGAAGCGTACGGCAGCGTGGAAGAAGACGAGATCGCTCGCGCTGATGTGGAGGATCCGTGAATCACCTCCCCGCTCTTCAGATCATCGTGCCGCTGCTGGCGGCACCCAGCTGCGTGATCCTCCGACAGCGCCTGCTGGTGCGTTGGTTCGCGACGCTGATCACCTTGGTGGCCTTCGCTTTCAGCGTGATGCTGACCCAGCGAGTCATGGCCGAGGGCACGATTTCCTATCACGTCGGCGGCTGGGAGCCCCCCTGGGGCATCGAACTGCGCGCCGACGCGTTGACGGTGCTCATCCTGTTGGTGGTCACTTCGGTGGCGATGGTGGTGGCCAGCATCGGACTCGGGCCGCGCAGTCACAACGTGCCTCAGAGCCAGGAGGCGTTCTTCTACGCGGCCTATCTGTTGTGTCTGACCGGGTTGATCGGCATGACGATGACGGGGGATGCGTTCAACTCGTTCGTCTTCTTGGAGATCGCGTCGCTGTCGACCTACACGATGGTGGCTCTCGGCGCCACGCGGCGCGCGCTCACCGCGGCGCTCTCCTACCTGATGATCGGCACGGTGGGCGGCACCTTCTTCCTCTTGGGTGTGGGGCTCCTCTACCAGCTGACGGGTACCCTCAACATGCTCGATCTGGCCGCGCGGTTGCCGCCCTTCGGCGAGAGTCGCACCCTGCTGGTTGCGGTCGGGTTCTTGTTCACGGGCATCGGTTTGAAGGTCGCGATCTTCCCGCTGCACCAGTGGCTGCCGAACGCGTATGCCTTCGGCCCCTCCTCGGTCTCGGCATTCTTGGCCGGCACGGCGACGAAGGTCAGCTTCTACCTGCTGATTCGTTTCACCTACACCGTGCTCGGCGCGGCGCTCGCGTTCCAGGCATTGGGCCTGGGTTCGCTGCTCATGCCCCTGAGCCTGGTCGCCATGTTCGCCGGTGCGGTCGCAGCCATCTACCAGCGCGACTTCAAACGTCTGCTGGCGTACTCCAGCGTTTCGCAGCTGGGCTACATGACGTTGGCCTTGAGCCTGGGCACGGAAAAGGGGCTGTCCGCCGGGTTGCTGCACGTCATCAACCACGCCGCGATGAAGTCCGGCCTGTTCTTGGCCGTCGCCGCGATCGTCGCGCGCATCGGCTCCGCCAAGATCGACGACTTCGGCGGACTGGCAAAGAAGATGCCCCTGACGATGGCCGCCATCGTCGTCGGTGGCTTTGGGCTGATCGGCGTGCCGGGTACCTCCGGTTTCATCAGCAAGTGGCAGCTCGTCGTGGCCGCGCTGGACGGGGGGCACACGTGGATTGCTTTGATGATCCTACTCAGCTCCCTGTTGGCCGTCGCCTACGTCTGGAAGGTCGTGGAGGTCGCCTACTTCAAGCCCGCCAAGAGCGATGCTCCTCTGGGTGACCCGCCGTCGATCCTGATCCCCGCCTGGGTGCTCACCTCGCTGGTGATCTTCTTCGGCTTCTTCCCACAGTTTCCGATTTCGCTCAGTGATGCAGCCGCAGCGGTGTTGATGGGAGGTGCGCAGTGACTCCCGATACAGCCTTGGGCATCGCGATTCTGCTGCCCTTTTTTGGTTTTCTGGGGGTGCTGATCACGGGCAGTCGCCCCAACCTGCGCGAGACGGTGACCCTGGCGACGGCGGTGGCGACGGCGGCGGTCGTCTTCCAGCTCGTGCCCCACGCGAGCCCCGACGTCGAAGTACCTTCCCTGCGCCTGTTCTCGGTGCTGCCCGGCGTGCAGTTGGCGTTCGAACTCGAGCCGCTCGGCATGCTCTACGCGGCGGTCGCTTCGGGCTTGTGGATCCTGACCAGCCTGTACGCCATCGGCTACATGCGCGGCCATCACGAGAAGAACCAGACGCGCTTCTACGCCTGTTTCGCGCTGTCGATCTCGGCGGCGCTGGGCATCGCGTTCGCGGCCAACCTGTTCACGCTGTTCTTCTTCTACGAGGTGCTGACCTTTTGCACCTATCCTCTGGTCACCCACCACGGCACCCCAGAGGCGGTGCGCGCCGGTCGGATCTACCTCGGGATCTTGGTGACGACGTCGGTGGTCGGTCTGCTCTTCGGCATCCTGTGGACGTGGCAGATCGCCGGCACGACTGAGTTTTCACCCGGCGGCATCCTGGCTGACAAGGCCGATCCGGCGGTGATCCCGGTGCTGCTCGCCATGTTCGCCTTCGGCACCGGCAAAGCGGCGTTGATGCCGTTTCATCGCTGGCTGCCCAACGCGATGGTGGCGCCCACCCCGGTCAGCGCGTTGCTGCACGCGGTGGCCGTCGTCAAAGCGGGTGTGTTCACGATCTTGAAAGTGGTCATCTACGTCTTCGGGCTCGATCTGTTGTCGACCACGCCGGGCACGGGCTGGCTCGCCTACGTGGCGGCTTTCACGCTGCTCGTCGCCAGTGCCATCGCCATCGCTCAGGACAACCTCAAGGCGCGGCTGGCGTATTCGACGATCAGTCACCTGTCGTACATCGTTCTCGGCGCGGCCATCGCTGCGCCGGCCAGTGTGCTCGGTGGCAGTCTGCACGTCGCGATGCACGCCGTCGGCAAGATCACGCTCTTCTTCTGCGCCGGCGCCATCTACGTCGCCGCGCACAAGACCAAGGTGAGCGAGCTCAACGGCCTAGGACGCCGCATGCCGTTCACGATGGCAGCCTTCTTCCTGGCCTCGCTCTCACTCATCGGTTTGCCTCCCTTCGGCGGCATGTGGAGCAAGTGGTACTTGGCGTTGGGTGCCGCGGAGTCGCAACAGAGCATGTTCGTCTTCGTCTTGATGGCGAGTTCGTTGCTCAGCGTGGCTTACTTGATTCCGCCGGTCGCGCGAGCCTTCTTCTTCGCACCCGAGCCCGCAGGTCACCACGCTGATTTTGACGCTGACGACGCGCACCACGCCCGTCCGGAGCCGACCAGCGTGTTCGACACCATCGGCAGGAACTGGACGGAAGCTCCGGCGTTCTGTCTGGTCCCCTTGTGTCTGACGGCGCTAGGCAGCGGAGCGCTCTTCTTCTTCGCGGACCCGATCTACCAGCTGCTGCGTCCCATCGTCGGAGGCTCGTGATGTCGGAACAACAACCTCGAAACCAGTCCGATCCGCCGCGAGTCAGCGGCGCCGGTGAGGTGCCGCTCTTCGACCGCACGAGCACCCATCGACGCATCTTCACCGGTCTGCTCGTCGCCTGCGCCGTCGTCGCGCTGAGCGACCTCGTGTATCACAAGCACGGCCACTTC
>JBNKZR010000371.1:0-7500 GCA_050301735.1 Polyangiaceae bacterium
ACATCGCTCGCGTCGGAATCGACGACGCCGTCAGCGTTGGTATCGAAAGCGCCACCTCCTGCCTCGACCAAGTCGAAGGTGCCGTCACCATCGCTGTCGAGATCGAGGAAGTCGGGCGTTCCGTCACCGTCGGTGTCGAGCAGTGGTTTGCTGGCGGTCCCCGAGTCGACGCTGGTCTCGATGCTGTCCGTGTAGCCGTTGGCCCCGACTTCACCGTCAGCGATGCCATCGGCGTTGTCGTCTGGAGCCCCGTGTCCAGCTTCGATCACATCCGGGATACCGTCGTTGTCGGAGTCCAAATCGTTGTGGTTGGGGACTCCATCGCCGTCTTGATCGAAAGCGACGTCGAGAACGTCACAGATGCCATCTGGTTCCGTGTCGGTACACGTCGGGGTGGTTCCGCTCCCGTTGTCGTCCGAGTCCCACCAGTTCGGCACCCCGTCGTCGTCGGCGTCTGCGTCGGGATCGACGCCGTAACCGTTCTCAGCCGTGTCGAGGATCCCATCTCCGTCATTGTCCAGATCGGCGTCGTTTGCGGGTCCATCACCGTCGGGATCCGAAGGCGTGCCGTCCAGGTAGACTTCATCCGAAACCGCTTCGGCGATGGTGCCAGCGCCAGGGGGGGTCCCGGTGCCGGCAACATCCACGCTGATGGAGTTGCCGTTGCTCGAGGTACCGGCAATGAAACGGACTGGCGCGTCCAGACTGATGCCCCCGAGCGCCAGCGCTGACAGAGGAGTGGCGAAGTCGATGAAGTAGTCGTCGTCACCGTTGAGGGAGCTGCCGGCAAGGGACACCTGAACGTTGCCCCCGGGCAACAAGTCGACGGGAATACTGCTCAACTCCAACTCAGCAGTGTCGGACGGATCACCCGTCGTTCCCGGGGTAGTGTTCTCAGCAAACAGGACCCGCTTGGGGTTCCCCGTCCCGTCGATCAACAGGGAAAACTCGTACGCCGTAAAATCGCCATCCGTGTCGAACAGAACACCCCAACCGTATGGACGCAGGCTGCCGTTGTTGATCGGGTCCGTGTCCA
Organism: Polyangiaceae bacterium; assembly: GCA_050301735.1. Taxonomy (GTDB): domain Bacteria; phylum Myxococcota_A; class Polyangia; order Polyangiales; family Polyangiaceae; genus SZUA-265. Next base: position 1,037 of record JBNKZR010000371.1, read on the forward strand.
CTCGCAGGCGTACCATGAAGTCGGTGGTGTCCGCAGCGATGTAGACAGCGGGGAACTCCGGGGTTCCCACGATCTCTCTCGCGTTGTTCTGCCCGTCCGCGAGCGGATCGCCAATCTCGACGTCGTTCTGCAACAGCGGCGTCCATTCGGCGAGGTCGGTCGGGAACGTCGCAGCCTGCTGCACGGAGCCGAGAGCGGCAGGGTCACCCTCGTTGCTGCAAGCCAGGCACGCTATGGATAGCAACGCCCACGTTCCGACCAGTAGACGGGGTGTGGATGTAGCGGAGTGTGAAAAGCGATGACGGCTCACTGCGCGTCTCCTTCTGATGATTCTTCTGGCTGGGGCTGGCTGCGACGAACGATTTGGAACTCGACCCGGCGGTTGTTTTGGCGGCCAACATCCGTGTCATTGCTGTCGATGGGTTTGTCGGGTCCGAAGCCGGCCGAGGTCAGCCGTTGCTTGTCGATCCCGTGCTCGACGAGCCATGCGACCACGGACTTCGCGCGGTCAGCCGAGAGTTTGCGATTGAGCCAACGTGAACCGCGGTTGTCGGTGTGTCCCTCGACACTGACGAGTTCGATATCTGGGTGCCCGTTCAGGAGCTCGAGTACCGCTTGGAGCACGTCATCACTTTCGGGGCGGATCGTGGCCTTGCCCGTGTCGAACTCGATGCGGTCGAGGATCTCCACCTTGGTCTTGGTCACGCGCGCTCGCGGGCAGCCATTCTTCTTGGGGTCGTTTCGGCGTGGACCGGCTTTTTCCGGGCAGGCATCCTCGGCGTCGACGATGCCGTCCTCGTCAGTGTCGGGGGGTAGCGGGCAACCGTTCTTCTCCGGCACTGCACTGGGTACCCCCGCCTCCTCTGGACACGCGTCTTCAGAGTCGATGATGCCGTCTCCGTCACTGTCGGCGGGGCAACCATTTTTCTTGGGGTCCTCGTTCGCGACCCCAGCAACGTCGGGGCACGCGTCGTCGTCGTTGATGATGCCATCTCCATCGTCGTCGGGAGGTGGCGGCGGGCAGCCGTTTTTGGCCGGATCCTCGTCGATGACGCCTGGGACGTCGGGACACGCATCCTGCTCGTCGACGATCCCGTCGTCGTCCGAGTCCATCGGTGTGGGCGGAGGCGGTGGCGCCATCTTCGGCTGCGGCGAATACTCTATGGAAGCCAGCACGCGTGCCTTCGGCGTGCCGAGCCCACGGGTGATGCCGGGTCCCGCCCCCAATCCAAAATTCCAATCCCCGGCACGGTAGTGCCCGCCCAGCGCGACCTCAAGCGGGGTTGCTTCACGATCAAAGCTGCCCCCTTCGCCCAACACGGTGGAGCCCCAAAGCTCAGGCCCCAGCAGCAACTTCTCGTCCAGCAAGCGGACACCCGCCGCGGTCGTGAATTGCCACTCCGTCCCGAACGGCTCCCCCGCGAAGTTCTGATCGACGGTGCGCAGGTTGATGCCCGTCTTGGCGGCGTATTCGAAAGCACCGATACGACCAGCCGCGGCCACGCGCGGCTGCACCCGTGTACTGCCGTCACCCACGAACGAGTCCGTACTGCCATTGGGCACGTACACCCAAAGGCCAGCGGCCAGGGTAAACGCCCCACCGTGCTCGCCCAGCAAACGCGCATCGGCGCCCAAGCGAACGTCGCCCAGAGCTGCACCGCTGGGGGCCGCAAACTGACTACCTCCGCTCGTCACGTCCGTGCCCGCGGTGCTGACCAAGAGCGGCAGGTTGATGCCCAGCCGCAACCAGTCCATCATCACGTAGCTCGCGCCCAGGTGCAGATATGTCTGCCGAGAAATTAACGCAGGTTGCGGCTCGTCGTTCTCGTCGTACGGAACCAACGGCTTGTGGGCGTAGTCGAGCGTCGCCCCAACCGCCAATCGACCATCCCCCCGAAGGTCGAGCGAGTCAGCTGCAAACCAGTCGCTCCCTCGCTCCGCTGGCTCGTAGCGATCCAGTGCGAACCCGCGCGTCTGCGCATGGCACACTTCCCCAGCGAGCCCTGCCGCAAGCAGGCTAGCCATCCCCAAGATTGTCAGTCTCACGGCAGACCTAACGGACGCGTCTCGCCGATGATTAGGGTCTACAGAGCTGAAATCAGTTCAATATCTGACTCAGAAGGCCTGACCGGAGAACAGGGAGGTGCCGGAAACGACGGGTTGGCCCACCCTGAGCTACCCACATCGATCTTCAGCCCCGTGACCACGCTCCTCGCGAGGAACCATCGGACGTGTCACAAGCGGTGGCGTTTCCCTAGAAGTCGGAGATGGCAGCCACTGTGGCCTTTCGCCGCGGGGGGATCGACAGTCTCAATTCAATTACGCGCGGCCCCATCGAATTGCCATCGTTCGCGAGCTGAACTGCCGAACACCCAAACCGCTTCGCTCCGTGCTCTCCAGCATCCACGCCCAGCCCCCAGCGTGCCCGCAATCGACGACGGTAGGCGGGAACCCCACCCCGCCGCTTATCGCGACAGCGCCCCAATCCGCCCACCGGGCCCGCAGGCCTACGCGATAGCGCCCCAATCCGCCAACCATCACCCGCTGCTCTCGACGATAGCTCCGCTATCGACGAGGCCTCCCGGCAGCTGCTGACGATAGCCAGTCTATCCCCCCAAGCTCCGCGGGAGCCCCCAGCGATAGCCGTCCCATGGTGCACAGCTGCCGGCAGCCCACGGCGATACGAATTGTACGCAACTCCCCTCCCCGCTGCCCGAGTGCGTTCTTCGATGACGCCGCAGCGCTCGGCTGAGCTCTCCCGCGTCGAGTGTCAGTCCGTGGAGACTCCGGTGAACGCATTGTCCATTGCAACGCGTCAGAAAGACGCAGCGCCGTTTCGTTCGGCATTCGACGAGGCTCTGCCGGCGATGCAGGCGATTGCGGATGACGATGTACTCGTCGTCAATCTCGATGTCCCGAAGCTCTACACGAGGGTGCGCGGTGTGTTGCCGAAGCTATTCGAGCTTCGGGCAGACTTGGAGCGTCTGCCGGACTTCGACGCCCAACGGATCGGGCAACTCGACGTCTTCTCCAGGGCGCTCGCACATGCCCATGCGCTGTGCTTGGCCAGCCACGAGCCTGCGAGTGAACTGCCGGCGTTGCTCGCGACCGCTGGACAATGGCGACAGCTGCTGCGCATGGATGCCCGCGCGCTGATCCAGCGCGGGCTGTTGCCCCGCGGTTGTTTGGACAAGCTCCGCGGTCGCAAGGGATACAAGAATGTCGCCTTCGATCTCGCTGCGCTAGCGGCGTTGCTGCAACAGCACTGGCCCGCCATTCGTGGCAAAACGGCCGTAACGCTCGCCGAACTCGAGCAGGCGAGCACGATGGCCGAGCAGTTGCTCACGGCCGTCGGCCTCCGAGAGCACGGTTCGGCAAACCAGTCCCAGAACACCGAGCTCCGCAGGCGGGCGTTCACCTTGGTCGTCACGGTCTACGACCAGCTGCGTCGAAACGTCACCTATTTGCGCTGGAACGAGGGCGACGCGGACGCCTGGCTGCCCTCGCTCTACGGAAGGCGCGCGAAGAAAACGTCAGCGCGAGTTCGATTGCGCGCAACCGAGGAACGGGGCGAACGAGGTGCGTGATGTGCGGCGGGTCGCTTCCAGTCCCTTGCGGCCCGCCGCCGTTCACAACCCGGCACAAAGCCGAACAAACCAACAACAAAGCAAAAAGGAGATACTTTCACTTCATCGCTGGCAATCCTTGGTTCGAGGTTGTCTCAAAGCAGGGAGGGCGCGAGTCCAAACCGACGACTCGACAGGCTATCGCGCCAAACGGCCAACTCGTCCTCCGTAGGCAGAGCATCCCAACACTCTCGCATGCCGTCGGCCATGATCGAGTGGTAGTCGTCCGAGTGCCCTACCCCCAAGGCGTGACCGATTTCATGGGTCAGGCCGCGAGGGCCGTGGAAACCAACCCTTGGTTACCAGGTAGGTTACCCAAATCGTGTCCCGCCCCGTCGTGTCTTGTCGCGTCAGGTCCGGGGTAGTCTCCCGACGATGACGACCCCTACAAAACAAGCAGGGAAACGGCTGTTTCCAGCTATTTCCCTGCAGAGGCGAGGACCAGATTCGAACTGGCGTATAACGGTTTTGCAAACCGCTGCCTAACCACTTGGCTACCTCGCCAACCCCCGGCAAAAACCGGGCCTCGAAACCTACCGATACGGTCAGAGGCGTCAAGCTCAAAGCGAGCAGAGCCGCAGCCACCTCGCCGTTTGCGCCGACGTCGGCCGACCTCCCGGCGCATGACGCTGGCCGGCAAAACCCCGCTCAGTCGGCTTCGGCTTCGAGGTCGTCGGATATGTAGCTCAGGATCACGTCGTCCAAAGACTGCTCGCTGATGCTGACCGAGCCGAAGATCGACGCGCCGGACGACGCGCGCTCCTCGAGGCTCGGGCGCAGGGCATGCCCGCCGCTCGAATTGGGCCCCGCAACCGCCCCGCGCTCGGTGACCCGCATCGAGGATTGGCGTTCGTCCGCACTGTCCGGCTCATCGCTGCGACGCAGGGTGGCCGGATTGGCGTCGGAACCGATCTGAGCTGATATCTCCGGTCGGGATACCGAGGTGGCGGGCTTGTCTTGGCGGCCCGCGTTCGGATTGGACATGTCGTCGATCAGCTCGTCGAAGCGGCCTTCGCGCAGGGATACGAACATCGCACGATGCTGTTCCTTCATGCGCTTTCTGAGCTGCGCGGCGAGATCTTCGGTGCCGAGTAGCTCCGAGTAGTCCGTGCGCACGGAGCGAAGGATGCGCCCACCGTCTGCGAACAGATGAGTCGTGATGTGCGCGTACGAGGTGCCCGAATCTTCCGTTTGAATGTGGAAGACCCGCCCCTTGTGCTTCACGTTGTTGTTGAACCCCACCTGGGGGGCCTGCACCGTTCGCGCCTGCACCAATTACTCCAGCGAAAATCTAGCGTACCACACGTTGAGCGAGGAACAGCTGCTTGTTGTTTTTGTGTGGGATGTGTACCGCGCTTACATACCTGTGTGGGTCGGATGGACGCCCACCCTTTCCGTTCACAGCACGCCCACCCCAGTGAACCGGGTCCGGCCCTCTAAATGGCGGGAGCAACGCCCTCATCCATGCGCCGCATGCCCTCCAAGAGCAGGGCCTCCGGGCTCTCTTGGATCACCCGCTGCGGCGCCTTGAAGTTCGGATCCAAAACGAAATCGCCAGCCTGGAGCGTCAGCATGGCGTAGAAGGCCTCCGGACCGCGCAGACTGCCCCACAGGGCGTTGAACATCGCTCCCTCCACGAAGTGGATCTCCCCCGAGTCCCTGCCGGAGCGGATCTTCAACGAACCCGTCTTGCGGCCGTGCCACAGGACTTGCACGATCTCAGGCAGACCCATCTCCTGCAGCGAGCCCGCAACCCCGCGCGCGCCCGTGGTCCTCGCCTCCCGCTCCATGACTTGTTTCAGCTTGGCGACCAGAACGTCGGCACTGATGGGCTTCGTCATGTAGTCGGAGGCACCCATTTCGAACGCCTTCTGGGCGTCGCTCCTGCCGGCGCGCGCCGTGACGAAGACCCACGGCACCTTGTCGGCAGCCGGGCGCCGCTTCGCCTCGGTGAACAATGCGAAACCGTCGTGCTTGCCCAAGTCCAGCTCACTGACGACGATTCCGACCTCTCCCGTATCCAGCGTCTTGAGCGCTCCCTCGATGGTGCGAGCGGTGCGTACCTCGAAGCCCTGCTCGATCATCCGAAGCTCCAGCACGGTCGACTCCTCAGGATCGGGCTCGATGAGCAGCGCGACGTGTCGGTTGGCGAGCAGACGTGCCTTGAGGTCCTCTCCGGAGATGGTGTGTCTGAACAGGTCCACCAGATTGGGATCGAAGACTTTTCCCGCCCCTCGCGCCAGCACGGCGCACGCCTGCGCGGGCTTGAGGATGGCCCGATAGGGGTTTTTGGGGTTCTGCGTCAGGTCCGCGTAGGTGTCCGCGATCGCCAACAGACGGGCGCCGAGCGGGATCTCCTTGCCCTTGAGCTCGCCGGGTAGGCCCTTGCCGTCGAAACGTTCGTACATCGACTCGACCGCACGCACGGACTCTTGCGGCAGATTAACGGTCTCCGTCAAGCGCAGAGGGGCCCGGTAGCTGCGCTTCGCCGCCTGGGTATGCCCCTCGTACTCCGCGACGTTGTAGGCCGTCAGGTGGAAGTTACCCATCTTGCCGAGGTCGTGAATGTAGGCGGCGATCTGAAAGTGGGCGGCCTGCGTTTCGCTGATCCCGATGCGTTCGACGATCTTGCGGATCAGGCGCGCGGTGTGCGCTGAATGCCCGCGCAAGTCGGGGCGCGCATTTTCCAACAGGCTGACCAAGACGTTCAACGTCTCCAAGTAGCTCTCGCTGGTGAAACCGGTCACCGCAGTGGCCCGGCTGCCGCTCTGGCTCTCCAGCTCCTCCCCAGAAAGCATGCGCTCCGTTTGCGGCTCACCGGCGAGTGCGACGGCCATC
>JBNKZR010000372.1:0-7498 GCA_050301735.1 Polyangiaceae bacterium
CGGTCGGCTTGCAGCACTCCTGGTCTGTTCGCTTTGAACATGCGGCGGAACAACCCGTCCGCCGACGCCTGACGAAAACCGAGAATCCCGATTATGCAAAACCTGCGCGGTTCGCGCGGACCGATCACCCCCTCATCTGACCTAGACGCCTCCCTGCCCAGATCCGTGCGTATAATCACCGGGCGGGAGACACTGGATGGACCGGCGCACCGAGGACTACAGGACTGCCGGAGCTCAGAGCGAAGAGCTCCGAGCCGTGCTCGATCGAGCGCCGGCCATGATCGCCACGATCGGCGGAGACGGGACCTACACCTACGCCAACCGCACGTACTGTGAAGTCCTCGACGTCGACCCACAATTCCTGATTGGACGCCGTCCCGCAGAGGTCGTCCCGCACTTCTCTCGGATCGAGCACATGTTTGCCGCGGCGATGAACGGCTCCCCGCAGCGCTACGAGTTTCAGCGTGACACTGCGGCAGGCGCCCGCTGGTTCGAAGTGCACTTGATCCCCGCAGCGCGGAGCGCCGCTGGAATTCTGAGCTTCGTGGTCGACGTGACCGAGCGCAAGCTCGCCGAGGAGTCCGTTCGCCAGCTCCAGAAATTGGACGCGATCGGGCGCATGACGGGGGGCATCGCCCACGACTTCAACAACCTGATCTCGGTGTTCATCGGGGAGCTGGAGCTCGCGGAGATGACCCTGCCGGAGGACCACGCCGCCCGCGAGGGCATCCAAAACGCGCTCGCCGCCGCCGAGCGTGCGGGGGAGCTGACTCGACGGTTGCTCGCGACCACGCGCAAGCAACCGCTGACCCCCACCGTCGTTGACCTCGACGAGCTGGTCTCGAACATGGGGGAGCTCTTTCGCCGGACCCTCGGGGAGCAATTGCGGATCGAGGTTCACCCCAGCGCGCGGCCGATTCGGTGCATCGCCGACGCGTCGCAGCTGGAGAACGCCCTGCTGAACCTGGCGATCAACGCGCGCGACGCCATGCCCAGCGGCGGGACGCTGACCTTGCGCACCAGCCTCGTCAGCATCCCCGAGGGGCTCGACCGCCCCATCGGCGAGTTCGCGCGCGTCTCGGTCCAGGACACGGGCTCGGGGATCAGCGAGAGCGTGCTGCCCAGCATCTATGAGCCCTTCTTCACGACCAAGAAATTCGGAGCCGGGAGCGGGCTCGGATTGAGCATGGTGTATCGCTTCGCGATCCAGTCCGAGGGACACATCTCGCTCGAGACGGAGGTCGGGCGCGGGACGGAGTTCCACCTCGACCTCCCCTGGACGAGCGCGAGCGACGACGAGAACGAGACGCACGCCACGCACGCCACGCGAGCGGAGACCCAGGGGCATGTCCTGCTCGTCGAAGACGACCGAGCCGTCCGCAGGATGACCATCAAGCAGCTCGAGTCGCTCGGGTTCGGGGTCACGGAGTCGGAGGATGGGCGCGGCGCCCTCGACTGTCTCCGCGGGCCCGCTCGCTTCGACGTCCTGCTGACGGACGTCGTGCTTCCGGGACAAAAGAGCGGCCTCGATCTGGCGCGGGAGGCGCGCAAGCTCCACCCCGAGATCCGGATCATCGTCATGTCCGGCTACCTCGATGGGGCGAGCAGCGAGGAGGTCGACGAGTTTGCGGACGCTCCCCTGCTGCGCAAGCCGTTTCGACACGCGGACTTGGCGCGCGTGCTGCGAACGGTCCTCGACATCCCAGTGTCTTGACGGGCCCGGGAGCGTGGCGGCGACCAGCCGCCACCCCGCGAGGCCTGCCAGCTGCGAGGCGTCCGCTGCGCATCCGTGCGGCAGTCGCTCCGATCCAGCTCAAGGCTCACACGTCGTTCTGGCGTCGAGCTCACGCTGGTAGTTCCAATGCCACAGCGGGCAGCGCCCGTATTTGCCGATCAGTTTCGACTCCTGATCGGGATGTTGCGCCAGTTCGAACTTCATCTGTTCACAACGCGGGAGTTCCGGCATGCCCCAAGTGTCGCGCAAGCCAACGCGCTGCGAATCGATGCACGCCCAATATACGTCGCTCTTGACATCGTCCGCAGCGGTCTCGAGCAGCCTGTAGACGGCTTTGAGCGACGGGATACCTCGCGCGCTCGCGCCATCCAGACTGGCGGCGCTGGCACTGGAAAGCCCGCGCAGAAACGTTGATATCGATCGATCTTCCGCCAAGCGGTGCAGCTGCGCCGTATCCAAAGGGTCTATCGGCGCTTCTCGAGGCTCGATCGGTGCTTGCGAGGCCCAACGCTCGCTCCACTCCAGCAGGTCTTTGGGACCAGCGACCAGCGCCGCACACAGGGCCTCGGCCAAACGCAGCTCGCCCCAAGTCGCTTCGTCCCACAGAACTTGCTGGCGTTGTTGCTTGTGGTGGGCGTGCAGGGAGCGCAACCTCGCGAGATCCGACAACGCCCACTCGAACTGTCGTCGGTCGTGACTCAGCAGCCCCAAACGCACCCGGAAGCGCACTCGCGCCCAGCGCAACCAGCTTTCAGTCTGCGCATCGCCAGATGCTTGAGCCAGGCGTAAACGCCGTGCGAGCAAGCGTCGGGTCCCTGGAGAAAGCCCCTGCTCCAATAGCAGCTCCGTGCTCTGAGCATCGAGCGAGTCGAACGAAAGCGTACCGGCGGCCCACAGCCACGCAACATAGTGAGGCGGCAACCGAGCCAACAGCGTCTGCAGAGGGCTTTCAGAGCGCGGCAAATCGAGTCGCGGCCGCAGCACCAGTGCAAGCGGTGGGGAGGCCACCAGCTTCTTGGGCCAGATGTAGCGGATGGAGCTCTCGAGTGCAGCACCCGAGCCGCCAGCGCGGAGCGAGCCCCGCGCGGAAACCGCATCGAACGCACGCAACACCAGCGGCGTGGCCTCGGTCTTCAACTGCTGACGCGTTGGCTCGACGTTCGAGTAGAACCCTTGGCGAAGGTCGTAGGAGGTTCGGACCGCTTGCCCGAGCCTGCGTGGACGCACCCAGGTCGAGGTCCCGAGCGAAACCCAGCTCTCGCTGAGGGACCACAGCGCGAGCGCCTGAGCGGCGCTGTGGTCGGCAAACCCATCCAGGAGACGCTGTTGCTCGCGCAGCCACTTTACCCGGGGCTGCAACCACGGCTCGAGGCGACGCGTGAGGTAGCTCTCTGCCTCGCTGGCCGTGATCAAGGGTGGGTCACGCGCCAGCAGAGCCAAGCGAAATCGGTGTTGTCGGGCCGCGTAGCTCGCCGCCACCAGCAACGCGTGCACCGCCGGCGGTGTTTGCTCGCTCAGAGCTCGCTCAGCCAAGCGCTCACCACACGCAGGCCACAACTGCGCGCGCAAGACATTGACCAAGCCCGGGGGTAACCCGTCACACGTGGCGATGTTGGAGAGGGCTCGGTCGCGCGCTTTGGGCTCGACCTGAGTCAACGCGCTGGCCAAGGCCGCCAACGGCTCATTGGTGGTGCATTGCCGGTTGCGAGCCGCAGCGCGGCAACTGGGTTGCTCCGCGGCGACCACGGCTGGGCTCGCTGCCAGTAGCTCGGGCCAACGAGGCTCGGCATCGTCGGCCAACTCTTCTTCGACCGTCTGCGGCGAGACTGCTTGCACCAATTCTCTTCCCGGCGTGCCGAGTTCGGGCGCGCTTTCGTGTTTGAGCTGCGCACTGGGCTGCGTCGGCTGGGCAGGCCCGCGACAACTGGCGACCAGCAACAGCGCTCCAACTGCGGCTCGGGACAAACTTCGCCCAAAGCGTGATGCGGTGACTGACTCGAGCACGACACGAGCGATCCTAACACCGCCGAACCCATGGGCTCGTCCGCCTTTGCGATTTGTTGCTTGACCGACTCGAGCAGACACAGGATGCGCTCCATCTACCCATCCCACCAAGGTCAGATCCGGGCGGCGCAGACCCCTGACGCCAACAGTGTGGGTGGCCCACGAATGGCCCACGCCAGCGACCCGCCATATCCGCGAGTGGTTGCTCAGGAGTCCCGCGATGGCTGGCGGGTCCCTTGCCGCCAGGACCCAGCGCATGGGGCCACCGCACAGATTGCAGACCTCGAAGTCAGCGCGGAAGACGTGACGGAGCAACCATCCCCAAAGAGAGCGACGAGAAGCAGACACCTCGTCATTTCCGCCATCAAGGGTCAACTCGAGCTGGTCACCCAAAGCCGGTTGGTGCGCGAAGCGCTCAGGGTCAGTGTCATCGGGCACCACTAAGCCGCGGTGTTTGGAGTGACTCGACAGAACGCCGAAATGGCTGACCATCCCGGCGCGGAATACTGAGCGCGGTCTGCCACTGGGAGGGTACGCGGCACCGTACCTCCAGCTGATCGAGTCCTCCTGAGTGGCGTGAGCCGCGCGTCGCTCACGCCGCCGAGGGGATGGCACCGATGGCTTGCATCAGCTGCATGCCGTTCATCTCGACCCATTCCTCACGGATTTTACCGTCCTCGATGCGCACGATGCTGATGAAACCGAACTCGGCCACTCTGCCGCTCGCGGGGACGCCCTGAAATTCAGCGGTGTGCTTCATCCGCATGTAACCGCGGATCACGACGCCGTCGTCGGTAGCGTGAACCGCTTGGATGTTGTGCTTGAACTCGTCGAAGGATTTGCGGAACTCCTGGCTCAGGCTCATGTGACCGTCGGCGTCGAGGGGCACAGGCGACATGGGGAAATGGAACGCGTGCTCGTCATGCATGAGGCCGCGGACCTGCTCCCACTCTCGGGCTTCCATGTGGGCTAGGTAGCGGCGGACGATGATCTCGTTGGGGGTTGTCATTGCGTTTTTGCACTTTCTGCCGTCGCGAGGGACGGCCTGGGTTTGGAGCCTGGACAGGAGGTGTTTATGACTGGTTTTGTTGGGTTTCTGAGTGCGGGGTGCGCCCTTGCTGCCAACAGAAGGCAGAGTAGGTTGGCCTCTCGCTGCCGAAAAGCCACAATCTCGCCTGTCTTCATTGCGTTTGTGCAATGGTGGCTCACCAATGCAGAGCTGGGACAATCTAAGAGTATTTCTAGCCGTCAGCCGCGGTGGTTCGCTGGCAGCAGCGGGCAGCGAGCTGAAGCTGGATCCGTCGACGGTGTATCGGCGCCTGCGCGCGTTCGAAGAGGACCTGGGCGCTCGTTTGTTTGTGCGTCGTCGCGGGGGATACACGTTGACGGAGGAGGGGCGCACGTTGCTCGACGGGGCTAACGCATTCCAGAGCCAGATGGACGCGTTGGAGCGCAGCGTGTCGGGCCGGGATCGTCGGCTCACCGGCGAGGTGACAATCACCATGGCCAGCGCGTTCGCGTTCAACCTCTTGCCCCGCTACTTGCCGGGTTTGCGGGCGCGGCACCCCGGTATTCGCGTGCGTGCAGTGATCGACCAGCAGTTCTCGAAACTCTCCAGCACCGACGCGCAAGTTGGACTTCGCACCAGCCGGGGCGAGGAGGCGAACACCGTGGGGCGCCGCGTCTGCCGGATATGCATGTCGGTGTACGCGTCGCGCGGCTACCTGCGCACGCGGCGTGCGCCGGCCAGCTACGAAGAGCTGCGAAACCACGACGTGATCACGATGGACGACAGCATGATGCACATCGAGACCATGACTTGGCTAATGCAGCACGCGGATCCCGAGCGCATCGTGTACCGGGTGAACAACATGTACGCCCAGCGTCAAGCGGTGCGTGCGGGCGTGGGGGTCGCGCTCCTTGGTTGTGGCGATTGCGACGAGGATGCGGAGCTGGTGCGCCTGTTTCCGCCGGTCGAGGAACTGCAGTACGATCTGTGGTTGGTGACCCACCGCGATCTGCGGCGGACGGCCCGGGTGCGGGCGGTGTTGGACTACCTGTTCGAGGCAATGAAGGGCGACGCGGCACTGATGGAAGGCCGGTTCCCGGGCTTGGATTGACGGGGGCTGAAGTACCGCCAAGCACCCCGACCACCGCGTCGACTCCCTCAGAATCCGCGCATGAGATCCGCTACGTTAACGCATGACCGGATCGAACGCGGGGCAACCGGAGGATTTGAAGGCACCCATCGTTCCTTCGGGGCAAGTTCGTCTGAGGGCAACGGGCCGCGAGGTCAACGGTGAACTCGAAGGCTTGTCCGCGCGCGATTCAGGTCATGATCTCAGTGATCGGGTCGGAGACCTGATGCGGACCTTCGCCAAAGGTCGGCGCGTCCATCCCCACAGCCCGCATCATCGTGAGGTTGGCGCGGGTGACGCTGTCGCTAGGCGATGGCTTGCTACGCGCACCATCTCCCACCCAGGCGTAGATCATGATCGCGGTCAAGTTGCCGATACCGGGAATGGTCATCAGTCGCTCGATCGCATCGATCGGTTTGCCAACTGCGAATAGACGTTTCTCCACGTCGCGCAGTTCCTAGTAGGATAGCTTGCCCATCTCCTGTCCAGCGAGGATGTCGTCCGCCTCCGTCAGTCGTTTGAGCAGAGCAATCAGATCGGGTGCTGTCGTAGCGACTCTGCCGCGCTCCACAATCTAGCCGCCTTCGTCGAGCGAGCACCACACGCTCGTCTTCACATGCACATCGATGCCAAGCCATTCGGTTCGAGTACGTTCGCCGGTCTGACCAGGAGCTCTTGGCCAGCCAGGCCTTTGGTAGTGGGGTTACTGTTCACTTGTACCGGACCAGTGAGAGGAGGCCACCTAGCTCTCGGGCGCGCTTGGGAACCACATCGAGCGGTGCCTCCCAATCGGCGCCGCGGATGCTTCGCGAGGCTTCACCCACTCTCGCGCTGAGCTGCCAGCCTGCTTCCGGATCACCGCTCCAGGTCACGGCGGCCATCAGGAGATCTTGGCCCAATACGTGAAGAACAACGAGAAATTGCGAGGCTATCGTGTGCATCAACCTGGCCGAAGTAGACCGTATGGTGGCCCTGCTCTGCTCAACGGCTTGCTAGTGTGTGGGCGCTGCGGCCTACGAATGACCGCCCTGTACAGCAAGCGTGACAAGCACAGCTATGCGTACTACCGGTGCCGAGGCGAGCAGGGCTATGGCGCGAAGCAGTGTTGGACTGTCATGTCTGGCAATATCGATCGCGCTGTGGAGGACCTGTTCCTACAGAGTGTTGCGCCTGCAGAACTGGATCTGAGTCTGGCCGTTGAAAGTCAGGTCGCTGCGCAGGCAGCAACTCTCGACAAGCATTGGAAGCTGGCGATCGCGTCCCACTCCGCGCGGCTCGCTCGCCAGGCGGCACCGAGGTGCGCTTGGTGAGAAATCCAGCAAGCCCCCCACTCGCGACAGTCGTCGCTTCAGTCGTCGGACGAACCGCGTGCCTTCGGGGTGGAGCCGCAGGCGGTGGCGACTCGGAGGGAGAACGCCGAGCGCGGCCACTTGTCGGCAAGAACGCGGGCGAGTTGGCGCCCGCGCTGCAGCTGGCCGGCGCGACACGTCGCAATGGCCATCAACGCCGCCTGATGGCTCTGCAAACGTCGCACGGAGACGTGCTGCAGGAGCTGCAACGCGCGTTGGGCCTCACCCCGGCGCAGCGCCGTCTCGACGGGTCGCAATTGACGGAGCTCGTC
>JBNKZR010000373.1:0-7494 GCA_050301735.1 Polyangiaceae bacterium
TTCACCTGACGCGAGTGCAGATCGATGTCCACGGACGCAACTGCAGGCTCTTGCCCCAGCTTCATCCGCACCAGTCCCGCCTCTGTCGGGCAGTCCATCCCCGGCACCGAAAACACAGAGGAGCTGCCTTTTGCCGCCGCCACTTCTCGATCAACCTCGATCACGACCGTCGCTCGCGCGTTTGGCGCAGCTGGTCTCTACCACACCGACGACCAGCGCGCGGCCCATCGAGCTAGCGGCGGTCCTGACCAGGTGACGCCATCCGAAGACGCGGGGGATGGGTCGAGCTCGACGTCAGAAAGGGCAATCCGTCGGCTGCGACGTGAACTTGGGGTTGTCCGCCACTTCCAGCCAATCGACGAACCAGATGCAGCCGTCCCGAGCAGAGCCTTCGGGGACCTTCATGCACTCCTGGCGGACACACTCCTTCTTCTCCGCGTGACTGCCGGAGCATTCGGAGAGGAAGCCACCGTATTGGGCCCCGAGGTCGTTCGTGCCCCACTGCTGACTGCAAGCGTTGAATTGCCCCACACCCCCGCCGGGGATCATCAAGTCGAACTGATTGCCCGCCACGTCGCCACCGGTGTTGGTCACCTTGACGATCATCTGCTTACCGGCGATGAGCTTCGACCCCGGGTCGTTCGCGTTGTGCTCCCCCTGACCCGTGAACTGGATGCGGTAACACTGGCCACAGTTGGGGTTGCTCTTCGCGATGTGTCCGTACGACAGGCAGTCGGACACGGCGCGTGGCGCCTCGTCGTAGCAGGCGAACGAACCGCCCCCAGCGCAGGCGCTGTTCTGATCGCCGGTGCTGGAGACACCGTCCTGACTGCATCTGTGACCATCGAACTGGGCGCAATGGGGCTGGCAACAATCCCAATACCGGGTCGCGAATCCTTCGCCGCCACTGACGTTCGGCAACCCTTCGCCGGAGCAATCAGGCCCCATTGGCTCGGGTGGCAACCCACCCTCAGGAATGCAGCGGCCACAGCTGATGTCGCAGTACTCCGCAAACCACGCGGCGCTACACTCCTCAGTCTCGGAGGCCCATTCGGCACACGTGGCCCCAGGCCACTCCGGATCCTCGGGAGGCAAGACGTCCTCGCACGGTTCGGGCTCCGGCTCTGCCGCAGGCATGCTCATGCCGCCACCTTCCGGCACGCAGCGGCCACAGCTGACGTCGCAGTAGTCTGCGAACCAGTCGGCACTGCATTCTTCGGTTTCCGTGGCCCAGCCTTCACAAGTGGCGTCAGGCCATTCCGGATCCGGCGGCGGCAAGACATCCTCACACGGTTCGGGCTCCGGCTCTGCCGCAGGCATGCTCATGCCGCCTTCCGGAACGCAGCGGCCGCAGCTGAGGTTGCAGTAGTCTGCGAACCACGCCGCGTCGCACTCCTCGGTTTCCGTGGCCCAGCCTTCGCAAGTTGCGTCGGGCCATTCGGGATCTGGCGGGGGTTCCACGTCGACACAGGGTTCCGCAGCCGGAGCTGCCCCCTCAGCGGCTGGCTCAGCGCCGGGACTGACCGCGCCGCCGGTGCCAACGCCACTGGGGCTCGCACCACTCGTGCCCGCAGGAGTGCCGCCCGTGGCCCCGGGAGCAGCCACGCCAGAGCTACCTGCACCCGCCCCTGGACTCGCCCCGCTGGGACTGGTCGCACCAGCGGCGCCGCTGGCGCCAGCCGTGGCAATGCTACCCATGGGGGCCGCCGCGCCTGGAGTCGTAGAGCTGCTACCCGCCGTGGCCCCGCCGGTCGTGACGCCGGGCCCGTCGCTGTTGTTGCCGCAGCTCCCAGCGGAGACGACGGTCGCCGCCAAGGCGACGAGGACCGATGCGGAAGCTACACTTCGACGGGCGGGACGGGACTTGGAAAGGAAAGAGGTGTTTTTCATGTTTCCGTCGGGGGTTGGGTAGCCACGGGAGAGCTCCCATCCAGCGTTCGACTGAGGGCTCTCGACGCGGCCACGCACTGGCTAGCGAACCCACGGTAACCAAGCACCGCGGCTGACGCCCCCAAGAATCACGGACGATCCGAATAGGTCGGTCCAAACGTCCGGCTTCGCTACATTCTTTCCACGTACTTTGCATCTTTGCGCCGCGGCGGGCGCCCGCGCAGGGGATGTGTCGCGCTCCGAACAGGACCGCGATGCTCGTGGATCGCGGTCCACTACCCGACGATTTCGGCATGATTGCGCGCTCCAGCGGTCCGCGTTGCGAAAACGCGAGGGCGCCACGGCGCGAGCATGCTCACTGCGGAGTGATGACGAACGCACAGCCGTCCTCGCAGCCTCCCGCCGCACACAACCAGACGTTCTGCTGGGTGAATACGCAGGGCGCAACACACTCCTGCTGCGCTCCGTCGCAGGGCTCCGCGCAACTCGGCTCGGCTCCACCGCCATCGCCGCTTTCCCAGGTATCCGCGCGGCACACGGTTCCCGCTGGGCAATCGATCTGGTTGAACTGATTGGTGTTGTTCGCTTCACACACGAAGTCCTCGCAAGCTCGCGTGACGCGGGCCACCACACCCGACACACACCCCGCGTCGATGATGCCCTCACCGTCGCAGTCGTAATACGTACACCGCGTCGTGCAGGGCTCGCCTTCGCCAGGGGGTTCGGCGGGACAACCGGGCACTTCTGCAGGCGGATCCGGAACGGGTTCGCTCGGAGGCACCTCAGGAATCGCTTCAGGTGGCAGGGTCTCTGTAGGCATCGGGCTGGTCGCGGTCTCGACACCTGTATCGGTTTGCTCGTCGATTGGCGGAGCAGCGTCAGGGGGTAACTCTGCGGACGTCGCACTGGACGGTGGCCCGTTCGCAACACCGTCACCACCATCCGGCTCGTCGTCGTTGGACGGAGCCGCCACCGTCTCGGAACCGCCAGCACTCGGCGTATCGCTCGGCGATACGCTGGCGGGCGGGTCTGCTTCAGCCGCTACGTTGGCGTCGCTACCGCTCACCTCGAGGGCGCCTTCCTCCCCTACATCGACGTCGTTCGCCGCGGACGACTCCTGGGCGGGTGTGTCCGCGGTCGGGTCGCCCGATTGCTCCGCCTTCGTCGCATCGCCACCGCAGCTCACCGCTCCGACGAGCGCAATCCAACCCAACCCCCGATGTGAAAGTACCATGTCGGAAACGATGACAGGCGCGCAGTGCGGGCTCCAGCGATCCCCTCTGACTGAAACCAGATTCCGTATTCTGGCAGTATACGTGCGACGCCCTGAGGAGCGAGCGCGTGCTCGCCCAGCTAGTACGGGAACTGCCCCACCCAGTTGCCGGCGGGACCGTAGTTGCAGACCCAGATTTCAGTATTGAACTGGCCTTGACTGCATCTGGACACGCCACATCCGACCTCCGTCGTCTCGCGCCAGACTAGCTGCGTGTAGTGACCGCAGCCACTCGCGTTCAAGGCCGCCGTGCACTGCATGTCGCAGCTGTCGGTCCGCATGAACTGGCCGTACTCCCAACAGTTGATCTCCTCAGCCCAGCCCCGGACGGCATCTTCGGGAGTCATGTCCGGCCAATTCGGGGCTGCGCCGAAGGTAGCGATGTTCTCGCCGTAATCGGACGTGTCGCGATGACGGGGGCTGCAATCTTCAGCCAAGTAGTCCGCCCACTCTTGAGCGTATTCGGCGATCTCTGGAGACCAGGACAGCTCGGGCAGGGGTTCATCCGTGTCGACTTCGGCGCGCACCAGATTGTGGGCGTAGGTCATGCCGGCCATGATGTCCTCTTCAGGAAAGTCACCAGACGACATGAGCTCTCCACCAGCCGTGTCATCAGGCTCGGCTGGATCAGGTGTGGTGGCCATCTCGTCGACGGGCTCGTCGGCGCCGGCCATCGCTTCGACACTCTGGGCGTCTCCCGTTTGTGACGGGTCCTCCGCCAGGGGCTCAGCCGCCGCCTCGTCGCTCCCACTCAGTTCTGGCTCGGCCCCGCTGCCATCGTCGACGGCTTCAGCCTCCATCGGCATCGTGGCGTCGGCGCCGTCACCCACCAGCTCTGGTTCCGACCCGTCGTCCATCACCGCGACACCCAGGCCAGCGCCATCACCAGGTACGCCGGGCAAGGCGGTGGCAGTCTGGTCTTCGCCGCCAGTCTCCGGCTGCGTCGCCGCAGCGGGGGTGCCGGACATCGCCTGGCCCTGCCCGTCAACGCCCCCAATGGGCGTTCCTGCCGTTTGGGCTCCTCCAGGACTGCCCGGCGGGGAGCCCGAGGCCGCCCATTCGCCAGAGCCGTCATCGGAAGCACAACCGAACGACACCGCACCCGACACGATCAAAGTCATGCCGCGCACCACGAACTTCGACACTGCCATCACTCGGCGCAGCCTAGCACGCGACCCCCGAACTCACGCCTGAGCACCGCCCAACGCGGCCGACGACCCGCGACCGGAAGGGCACCAGCATGCGGCAGCGGCGTAACTCTACGTTGGTGGCTGATGCCAACACCGCCGCGCCCGCTGTCATCAGGCTTTGGAGAGTCGGTGGGATTGCTCCACCAGGGTCCCGAGTCCGCTGCGTGTACAGTCACAAGCACTAATGCGGCTGAGTCTGTAAGGCACGCCACGAGAAGCGTCAGCCTGCGAAGAAAGGCAGATCCCGAACCGCACCTCCCTTGCATTGCCCAGCAGTGACGGGCGAGTTGCTGAGACCCGATCACGACGAAAGGCGAACGATGGCACTGAATCCAATGACGCAAACCTGGGCGCTCCGATTGACCTCCGCAGCTGCAATGGTCCTCGGCTGCTCCGCGCCAGCGGATGACGGTGAGGATCTGGCCACCGGGGGCGGTGCAGCAGGGGTCAGCGCCGGCGGCGGGACCGCCGCCGGAGTTGCGCCGATGCCGCCACCGCCTGCCGACAGCGGCGGCACCCCACAAGCTGTGCCCGCGCCGGCAGCTGGAGGCATCATGAGTCCAGACACCTCGACGGACGCGGTCTTCGTCGACGACCAAAGCGACGTATCGACGTCCGAGCTCGTCAACGACGAGACGGCTTGCGCCGGCACGGAAGTCGCGCCCGAAGAAATCGAAGTCGAAATCGAGCACGAGATCGAGATCGAACACGAAGAGTTGAAGCCGCTCGCGCTCTACATCGTGCTCGACAATTCCCAAAGCATGGGGCCCGCGGGAGGCGGCGGTGGTCGAATGGCCAACGCCGACGTCCCCGAAGACAGCAAATGGAGCCAGGCTATCGAAGCTCTGACCAGCTTCATCACCGATGACGCATCGGCGGGCATCGGCGTCGCGATTCAGTACTTTCACCCACAGGGCGTAGGAGATGAGCCCGATGAGTGCGACGGTTCGGGGCATGGCACCCCAGCCGTCCCCATGGGCGTGCTGCCCGACAACGCCGATGCTCTCATGGCTTCGCTCGACGCCGCGGCGCCCACCGGGTATACACCCACCGTGGGCGCCCTCACCGGCGGGGTGCAGTACTGCGACGAATATCAGCAGGCAAACCCGGATACGACCTGCGTCGTCGTGTTGGTCACCGATGGGCAGCCCCGGGGCTGCGGCCTGTGTGAGGGAGGCGGCGGCGATTGCTTCGACGAAAACAGCGAAACCGTCCTGACCCCGATCGCCGCGGGGGGCTTGGCTGCGAACGTGAAGACGTTCGCCGTAGGAATGGACGGCATCACGGAAGAAGGATTCGAGCTTCTCGATGCAATCGCCGCCGCAGGCGGGACGGACTGCACCCCCGACGAAGACGGCAGCGAGGCCTGCGACGTCTCCCTGACGGGTGCCCAAGGATTCGCCGACGCCCTGGCCGCCATTCGAGACAGCGTGATCACGATCGAGACGATCGTGGAAACGGAGATCGTCACGGAAACGCAAACGCTGGAGTGTCAGTGGGGCATCCCGGAGCCACCCGACGGCGACAAGTTCTACCCCGATCTCGTCAACGTGACCCTTTCCAAAGAAGGCGGCGAGCCTGCGGACATCGGCGGTGTCGTCAGCGAAGCTGGCTGCGCCGATACCGGCGGGTACGGCTGGTACTACGACGACCCGGAGAACCCCGGGCTGATCCACGCCTGCCCGGCAACCTGTACCGAGATCGAAACCGCGATGGACCCCATCGTGCAGGTTCTGCTGGGCTGCAAGACGGTTCCACCGCCGGCGCGCTGAGTCACAACGGCCGTGTGGAGCAGCGGCGGCCGAGTGAGTGTCCCACTCGCGCCAGTCGAACCATCCCATCCGGTCGTCTCGCAGAAGGCGAGTCGCTGCTGGGCGTCCGAGGCGGCTAGTATTGGATCGACATGGCTGCCGTCGAAGCTCGTTCCGAAATCACCTGCCCCTTCTGTGGCCATTCAGCCACCGAGGACATGTCCACGGACTACTGCTTGGTCCGATACGAGTGCGGAGGATGTGGTCGAGTTCTCCGGCCGCTGCCGGGCGACTGCTGCGTCTTCTGTTCCTACGCCACGGTGCCGTGCCCACCGGTGCAGGTTGGCAGCAAGTCTTGCTGCGACGATTGACCGAGGTAGGCGCCAAGCGCCTGCGTCAAAAGGCATCCAGACGCCCGACTCGCTCGCTCGAACCTGGCCCTTCTGCTTGATTTCCCGCTGGGACTCGGCCACCTTCTGGGTTCTATGGGACGCCTATGGGTGATCGCGGCCTCGTGCCTCACCGCGGGCGCAGCCACGTGTCCGGCCAGAGCGCAAGCGCCATCGGACTCGGTGCAGCGGGCGGACTCGGCCACGAACTCGGAGCCCCTCCCAGGCCCGCCGGGACGAGAGACGCCCCAGCCGACCGAACCGAGTCCCCCCTCCACGGACCCGACGCCGACGAACACCGCGCAGCCTGATTCCACCCCGCCAAGCCCGACACCCGCGGAATCGCCCCCAGAAGGGGCGCCAATGGTCGCGCAATCGCCTGAAGGGGGCGCCCCAATCGCGTCGGAAGAGTGGACACCCAAAGCGTCGGCGCCCAACGACTCGTCCCCGACGCACATCGTGACGTTGCGCGACGGCCAAGTGCTTCATGGACGTCTGCTGCGGCAAACCCCCAAGCGCATCGTGCTGCAGCTGCAGGATGGCACCCCGCTCGAGTTACCGCAGAACGTCGTGCAATCGGTTGAAGAGCAGCGCTTCGAGGAGGGGAAGCTCTGGCCGCGGGACCCGAACGTCAGCCGCTACTTGTATTCGCCTTCGGCGTTTTCACTCGGCTCGGGCAACGCCTACGTCGCCCAGCGGGCGATCGTCGTCACGAGTGCCGGTCTCGGCGTGACGGACTTCTTCGATCTCGAGGTGGGCACGGTGCTGCCCCTGCTATTCGCGGACACGCCAGTTGCGGTCGGTGGCGCCAAGCTGGGCGTGCCCGTGAGCGACGGCCTGAGCTTGGGCGCGGGCGTTCAGGCGTTCCTCGTCGCGGACGTCGTGGCTGGCTTCGCTTTCGCAAACGCCACCCTGGGCAGCCACGACAGCCACGTGACGCTCACAGGTGGAGGCGCGATCGAGTTCACTGCCGGCGACTTGGGAGCCGGCATCGCTGCGCT
>JBNKZR010000374.1:0-7470 GCA_050301735.1 Polyangiaceae bacterium
GTTGGCTAGCGACGAAGACCGGACGAGAACTCTGGGCCGTCATCGCGGAGGCCCTGACGGAGCAGCTGGGCCGTCAAGTGAAACTCGACAAGCCGAGCTGACCCAGCCGGCACGAGAAGTGCCCCGCTCGATCTGTCAGTTCGCCCCGACCGCCGACGATGGCCCTAGCGGCTCCGAACTCGGGCACTCACTTCAGCACCCGCAGCAACGCCTCGGGGTCGTCGTAGGCGCAACCGATCACGGCGATGCCTGCGCCCCCCTGTTCAACCGCGTGCGCGACGTCAACAGCCCGTGCCCCGCCGAGGGCATAGACAGCCCGCCCGCCAGCGCACTCGACCCCGCGCCGGAAACCGTCCCAGCCGAGAGCGGGCCGACCTTTGCGCGCCTCCACGACGGGCGACAACAACAAAGCGTGGGCCCCAGCGTCGACAGCACCCTCGGGCGAGTGCCACGCGTGAGTCAACCACAGCCCACGTGCCGCGTCGAAGCGACCAACGTCGGAGGCACTCACCGAACTCTCACCGAGATGAAGCCCGTCGGCAGCGGCCAACAGCGCGAGGTCCAGACGTTCGGCGATGCTCAAGACCTGACCAAAACGTCTCGTCGTGGCACGCAAGCGATGGGCCCAAGCCAGGCGTTCTCGCACCGCGAGTTCCTTGTCCCTCAGCATGACCGCGACGGTGCCGGGCGGGGCACCGGCACACAGCGTGACGACCATGGTGTCGGTGGCGGCGGCCCCACGCGCCTGCAAATCAGTGATCGCGATGAGACGCGGGTGCGGCAGCCTCATGAGCCACACCTCGCCCGAGAGCTCGCAACAAGCACCAAGTGAGGACCCAACTCGCAGCCAGTCCACCGACGAGGGCCCCCACTGCGTCCGCCGCCAGATCGAGCAGCTCCGCGCTGCGGTAGGGCAAGAAGTACTGCCAGAGCTCCAGACCAGCGCCGACCATGGTGGCTGCCGCGAAACTCCAACCGGCTCGCGCGACCGCGCCGAGCTGCGGCGCGAAGAACCGCACCGCGGGCACGACGAGGGCCGCCAGCAACCCGAACCCCAGAGCGTGTGCGAGCTTGTCGTTGATGCTCGGCCCCGCAGGCACCCGCATCGTACCGATCACGAGCAGCCAGCTTGCATACGCTGGCGCAGGCAGAACCTGCAATGCCCCGAGGAACAAGCGCTTCATTTACACAAGCCGGACACACGCCACCCACCATTCCGCGGCCGGTACGTTCGTCAGATCAGCCCCGTTTCCGGGCTGGATGCCGAGGCGTAGCGACGTCGGGGCATGCGCCCTGCCTTGAACGCCAAGCGCCCAGCTTCAGTCGCCAAGCGCATCGCTCGCGCCATCTGGATCGGGTCCTTGGCCTCCGCGATGGCCGTGTTCATCAGCAGCCCGTCACACCCCAGCTCCATCGCTACCGCGGCGTCACTGGCCGTACCCACACCGGCGTCCACGATCACCGGAACGTTGGCTTGTTCGAGAATCAAGGCCAAGTTGTAGGGATTGCGAATGCCCAACCCACTTCCGATGGGTGCTGCCAGAGGCATCACTGCAGCGCAGCCGACATCTTCCAACTTCCTGCACACCACCGGATCGTCGATGCAGTACGGCAGCACGGTGAAGCCCTCCTTGACCAGGACTTTGGCGGCCTCCAGTGTCTGTTCGTTGTCGGGATAGAGCGTACGCTTGTCGCCGATGACTTCGAGCTTGACGAGCTCGGCGATGCCCAGCTCCCGCGCGAGACGAAGCGTGCGAATCGCCTCGTCGGCCGTGTAACAACCCGCCGTGTTCGGCAGGATCGTCCAGCGTTTGCTCATGACGAGCTGCATCAGGGAGCCTTCACCCCGCTCTTCGAGGTTCACTCGCCGAAGGGCAACCGTGACCACCTCCGCTCCCGATTCCGTGAGCGCAGCCTCCGTCTGGGCGACGTCGGCGTACTTGCCCGTTCCCACGAACAGCCGCGAATCGAATGTGAAGTTGCCAATCTTCAGAGGGTCGTTGGACATGCGCCCCGCATAGCGTCATTTTCGACGCCAGGCCAGCCCTGGCACGCCATCCGCCGACAGCACACGAACCCCCGCCGCGAACGACGGGGCCCCGCCATCAAACGAAACCGGCTTTGCGCGTCGAGCGCTTCTCGACGTCCTCGAATGCGCAGGCAAAAACGTCGGCCGCGGAAACGACGTAGGTCTCTTCTTTGGACGTGTGCACCTGAACTTGTGCCCCATGGGCCCGCACCTTGACGATCCGGCCGATGGTCAAGCCCACGCCCCCCGAAGCCAGGTGTACCGTGAGATGGCGGCCTTCTGGGACCATCGCCCAACCGTCCTTCTCTTTGGCGCCACACAGGCTCAACACTTCCGAAAACTCTTCTGTCGTCATAGTCTCCTCATGCAGGCGCGGTCCGCTCCTCGAGCCGCACGCCTCAATCTGCCAGGCTACGATAGTAGCGCGCTGCATCGGCCAAGGTACAGAAGCTGTACCCCGCTTCTCGCAGTGTGGACGTCACGCGGTCGAGGGTGTCGAGCTTTCTGCGCGCTCCGATGCGAACATCGGGCTGATGACGCGCCAGGCTCGCCAGGCCGTCCGTCTCGTCCAGGACATCGATTCCGTGCAGTTCGAGATTGACCAGCTCACTTCCGCACACTCGGCGCGTGAGCCATGCGGCCCCGGAAGGCCCAGCCGCCATCAAGCTCGTTCCGATGTAGGGAAGCCGAAAGCCCGGAGTGACTTGGATCGGCAGCTCCGTGATGCCCTCGCCACGGCGGTAGTAAGGAGTCCCGATGCGATAGGGCCGTCTGGGGGCGCTCAGTACTCGAGGATCGTCGATGAGACTGGCGGAGCGCCGCCCCAGCACCCCCTTGAGCCCGATCGCCGCCGCCTTTGCGCAGTAATACCAAGGACATGGAAACACCGACGAGCTGTACTCGACGCCACATTGCGAGAGCACCTGATACAGCTCTTGCGTGGTGACGTAGCCGGGGGCACGAAACCCAGTCGGCCTCTTGCCCGTCGTATCGCAGATGAGCTCTTGGGCCCCCAGCACCTGTTGCTTCATCACCTCGGGCGTGCGGCGCGTCAGATCGTAGAAGTGGTCCAGGCTGTGGTTCGCGACTTCATGGCCACCGCGACTCATCTCCGCGAGCACCTGCGCCGAATGCTCCCGGCGCAGGTCGCTACCCACCGCAAATAGCGTCAGGGGGATGCGTTGGGAATCCGCCCACTCTCCCAATCGACCCAACGCACGATCGTAGACGGCGTGGGTGTCCACGTCGGGCAGGCTCACTCCGTGAATCGCGCAGTAGTTGGGGATCTCATCCAGATCCACGGAGATGGCGCAAAGAAGCATTGCCGGCACCCTAGCCCCACCGGCAGGGGGTGTCGATCAAGACCGACGGTGGAAGTCGAGCACGGCGTCCAGGACTCGGGCCTGTTCGCTCTCGCTCATCTCGGCCGCTACCGGCAGTGCCAGCAGCTCCCGGCACAACTGCTCCGCCACCGGGAAGTCTCCCGCAGCGTAGCCGAGGTGCGATAGGACGGGTTCGAACGGCAATGGCCGTTGGTAGTAGACGGCAGCGTCGATGCCACGCTCCCGCAGAAACGCTCGCAGCTCGTCGCGCTTTCGCACCACGCGCACGGCATACACCGACCACGCGTGCTCGATTCCGCCAGCCTCGTCGGCGTTGGGCACGATGAGTTCCGAGAACCCGGCGAGCTCTTGGCGGTAGGTCTCGGCCAGCTGTTGGCGACGTTTGCGCCGTTGCCAATCGAGTGGCAGCAACACGCGGAGCACGGCCGCCTGCAACTCGTCCAACCGGGAGTTGCTACCCAAACGGTGGTAGCGCCCATCGTCCTGCCGACCATGAGAACGCAAGGAGCGACACTCGTTCGCGAAATCCTCCCGCCGCGTCGTCACCAAGCCGGCATCGCCCATCGCCCCGAGCGGCTTGGCCGGAAAGAAGCTGAATGCGGCAAGCTCCCCCTGAGCCCCAACGGGACCGTCCTCCGAACTGGCCCCAAACGCCTGAGCAGCGTCTTCCACCACGATCGCCCCAGGACAACGCCGTCGCAGGCGCCCAACCTCCGCGGGACGTCCGAATAGGTGAACTGGCACCAAAGCCTTGACGCCCAGTGCCAGCTGCTCGTCCACCTGGTTGGGGTCAATGTTGAAAGTGACCGGATCGACGTCGCAAAAGCGCGGGCGGGCTCCCAGCCGAACGATGGCGGTCGCTGTCGCGACGAAGGAAAGCGGCGTGGTCAGCACCACATCCCCTGCTCCCACCCCGGCCGCAGCCAGCGCCAAGGTCAACGCGTCGGTACCACTGGCTGCGCCGACCGCGTGCTCCACCGAGAGCATGCTGGCCACTTCGCTCTCGAAGGCCGCCACCTGGGGACCGAGAATGTATTGGCCCGAACCCAGAACCTCTTCAATCGCCGCCAAGAGCTCTGCCCGCAAACGCCGATGCAAGCGCCCCGGGTTCGCTAGTGCGATTCTTTCGTCGCTGCTCGTGCTGCTCATGGATGAACGAAGACGACCGTGCCCTTCAGCGGGAGCAACACCCCGTGCCAGCCGAGTGGCAAGCGCGGCTCCGTCCAATGGAAGATGCGGCGTGCGTCCTCCGGAGCCAGGTTGATGCAACCGTGGCTCTTGGGCGTTCCGAAGCGGTCGTGCCAGTACGCCCCGTGTAGTGCGTAGCCTTCCTTGTCGAAGTACATCACATAGGGCACGTCCTGCAGTTCGAATTCCTCCCCGATCTCTCGGGAGCTCATCGTGGCCGTGACGTGTTTGGTGTGAATGCGGAAGATGCCGCGCTTGGTGGCCGTCGTCGTGTCGGGATCTTCGAGCCCAGCCTCTCCGCTCGAAATCAACGTCGCGAAGACCGGCTCGGTGCCCTCATAGAGCATCAACGTCTGCTTGGTCAGGTTGACGTCGATCCACTTCTCTCCCTTGCTGCCCCAGCCCGGCATGCGCTTGGCCGGGTCGAGTCGCGAGGCCACACGATCCGCGATCCACTTGCCGTCCTTCGTTTCGTAGTGCAGCACGTCGTCGTAGAAGCGCTGTTTACCGGTTAAAGGTAACACCGCGCGGTACTCGGCTTTGCTGCCGTCGCGAAAGCTCGCCCCGACCCGACGCACGAAAGCGAATGGGAATTGCACGTCCTTTCCGATCTCGACGCCGTGAAAGTCCGAGCCGCGGATCGGTCTCAAGCGGTCGGTGGGGAACACTTCCAAACGGGTGGAGACGCCGTAGCGACGCCCCCGCCACAGAAAAGTCTGCAAGAAGGCGTGCCCGGCGCGGGGCATCATGGTGCCGATGCGTACGGGGTCACCCTCCCTGGTCTTGCCCGAAAGCATGGGGATGGTTTTGCCTTCCGCGAGAAACCACGGCACGTCGGCAGTCGTGCGCTGTTCCCAGACCGCGCGCGGGTCCGGCACGTCGACTCCCTCTGCTCCGAGCCACACGTCTTGTGCGTAGCCGGCGCCAACCTCGCCCTCGGCGTCGAGCCAGCGCGGGATGCGCTCGTCGACGGTTGGTTCGATCTGTCGCAGTTGCTCATCCGTGGGCAGCGTCGCGAAGACCGGGCCCGGGTTGCGGACGGTGCCGTAGATGTACGGCAGTTTGCGACCGAAATCGGGAGGAGACTCTTGCACCGCTCGCACCGTGGGATCTTCGGCATCCAGGGTTGCTCGCTTGCCGAGGCAGACGTAGCCGCGTGGTTCGATCGGTTGCCACCCCCCGGCACAGCCACTACCCGAGACAGCCTCACCACGAGTGGGGGCCGAACCGCCCACCCGCAAGTAGCCCAAGCGTTGGGACCCGCGAGCTGGACGCTCGTGGATCCAGGAGCGTAGCGAGCGACTGTAGAGACGCGGGCCAGAAGAGACGCGCGTGACCGGATGCGGGTGCGTCACCCCGTCCAAGGAAACGATCGGGAGGTTCTCCTCGGGCGGCGGGGGTTCGGGCGGCGGCGCGGGCTCAATCTCAGCCTCCGCCTGCTGAGCCTTGGCGAGCGCCCTGGCACCCCACCCTTCGGCAGCGTCCGAACCAGTGGCACGTTGCTCACACGCCGCGACCAGGGCGATGCAGAAACACGCAAATGTGGTTGGAAATCGCATGGCTCGATCGTGTGTCAGGCAAGGCGCTCCGGCCCACTTCTCGGCTTTCGACGCTTGTCCGACTTTCCGAACCCCTGGTAGACCGCCCGAGCCCCTGCGCCAAGTGGCGAAAAGCCCCAGGCGATGTCATCACTGTGATTTCAGTTCGAGAGTATTCCGGCACGGTCGACGTGCAACAGCCCGCACTGCCCAGCTTGAGGGTTGCTGGCGGGTTGTTCGGCTTGTTGACCGCGGTCACGCTGCTGGAGCAGGACCGCGCCCCGATGACTTGGCTCACGACATTGGCCCTGGCGACGGTCGCGCTGGCGTGCGTCGGCGCCAGTCTGCGCAAAGACACGCTGTGTCGCGTCCGACGCGGGGAAAGCGAGCGCGGTATCGTCGGTGTCCGACACCGGCTTTGCGTACGCTGGAGCCGCCCAGACGACAGTCGCGTCGAAGTCTGGTCCGAGCACGAACAGCTCTTCGGCGGCACGCGCATCATGCAGGTGTTGCAGGCCGCCGAGGAGCTGGCCCAAGCGCTCGAACTGCCACTCGACGTCGAGACCAGTCTCAGCCACACCACGCCACGATCGATCCCACCTGCGCTGCTGAGCCCCAATCAACGCGGTCCGTGGCACCTCGCCCGCTCGGGAGCACTGCGCCGAGCGGAATACGCCACCTGGGCCGTCGGTATTTTCGGCGCGATCCAGATGGCGGTCGTGGTCCTGAGCGAGCGCAGCTCGGTGGCGCACTTCCACCCGCTGAGCCTGAGCCTGGCGATGGCTGCACCACTGCTACTGATCGGCATCGCTCTCGGGCTCCGCTCACGGGAACCCCGGATCGACGTCGGCGAGAAACTGGCGGTGGAGAATCACTTCCTGGGGCGTTGTTGGAGCCGCACGGTTTTCGACCGCGCCACGACAACCTACACACTCCTGCAACACCCGCGCTTGGACTTGGGGTTCGTTTGGTTGCGCTCCGCGCACCAGTCGATGGTGTTGTCGAGCAATGCTGGGGCGGCAGCCGCGCTGGCCGCGTACTTGACGTCTCATGACGTCCCTGACTCCAATCGAGGCAACAAATGAAGAACTGGACACCCCTCTTTTGCCTGACCGCGTGCTTGTGCTGCGACGACCCCGCGCCCCAGGACGCGTCTGCTCCGCCTCCAACCGCAGACTCATCCCAAGCGACGGCCGGCAGCACGACGCCAGCGACACCGAGTGTCGCGGCCAAAGCCCCGCCGAAGCACGCCCCGGCCGAACCCCTCAACGTGTTGATGCTCACCGTGGACAGCCTGCGCGCCCAAATGCCGTGGACTGGCTACGATCGGGACATCGCGCCGAACTTGACGGCGCTGGCGAAGGACTCCGTC
>JBNKZR010000375.1:0-7460 GCA_050301735.1 Polyangiaceae bacterium
ATGCGACTCCTGAATTGGGTCGCCCAAGGGTCGGCTGAATGATGGGTAAACGTCGGTGATTGTTTCAGGTTCTGGGTCGGACAGTTGCGGTCCCACGGGGATTTGACATCTGAACACCAGCCCAGTAAAACACTGAACATACGTGAACCTGTTCAGTACTCACATGCCTGCCGCCGGGCTCGAAGGGGTCGGTGCTTTCCTGCTGTCTTCGTGCGTTGAGGCCAAGCTCGGCGGTAGCGACCGTGGCTGCCCATGGGGCGTCCCGCCACGTTCGGCAGGGCGCCGTCGGGACGCCGACCGCGGGTTCGACAGTCGCGGCCCCACGGGTGCACGGCGCGGCCACGAATTGGCTCCTCGTGCAGCTGGCCGCATCCAGGTTGGCAGACTGACAAGTGCTGTGGAGATTGGTAGCTTCGATAAGGGCAGGTCTTGAGAAGACCCTGCGACGAAAGGATGCGTTCGATGGACGACAACAAGCTCAAGGCATTGGATTTGGCGATCGCCAGCGTCGAGAAAGAGTTCGGCAAGGGCGCGATCATGCGTTTGGCCGAGGGCGAGAAGATCGGTGGTGATGTTCCAGTCGTTCCTACCGGTTCGATCGGGCTCGACGTGGGACTGGGGATCGGGGGCTATCCTCGTGGGCGCATCGTCGAAATCTACGGCCCTGAATCCAGCGGCAAGACGACGCTCATGCTGCACGCCATCGCCAACGTCCAGCGCCAAGGGGGCGTCGCGGCGTTCATCGACGCCGAGCACGCTCTCGACATCACCTATGCGCGTCACCTCGGCGTGAAAACGGAAGAGCTGCTCATCAGTCAACCCGACTACGGTGAGCAAGCGCTGGAAATCGCGGAGATGCTCGTGCGCTCCAATGCGGTCGACATGGTGGTCGTCGACTCAGTGGCTGCGCTCGTTCCCAAAGCGGAAATCGAGGGGGACATGGGAGACTCTCACGTCGGTCTGCAGGCGCGCTTGATGAGTCAGGCACTGCGCAAGCTGACGGGCACGGTCAATCGCTCCAAGTGCGTCCTGATGTTCACCAACCAGATCCGCATGAAGATCGGCGTGATGTTCGGCAGTCCAGAAACGACGACGGGCGGCAATGCGCTGAAGTTCTACGCTTCGCAGCGTCTCGACATTCGCCGCATCGGTGCCATCAAGGAAAACAACAAGAAGACGGGAGAGATGACCGTCATCGGCAATCGGACTCGCGTCAAGGTCGTGAAGAACAAGATGGCGCCGCCATTCCGCGAGGTGGAGTTCGACATCCTGTACGGCAGGGGCATCAGTCGCACCGGGGAGTTGGTCGACATGGGTGTGGATGCCGGCATCATCCAGAAGAGCGGCGCTTGGTACTCGATGGGCAGCGAGCGCATTGGCCAAGGACGAGACAACGCCCGCGACTACATCGAGCAGAACCCGAAGCAAATGCGGCTGGTCGAGCAAAAGATACTCGAAGCGCACGGCATTCAGCCGGTTACGAATGCCGAGGCACCCCGAGAAGAGCCCGCCGAGACTCCGAACGGCGCGAGCAACGGTGCCAAATCGGCTCGCGCTGGCAAGCGCGCGGCACGCCCGAACTGAGCGGCTCGCCCTGGCGAGCTGAGCAGATTGTTTGGCCGGCGAGTCCGAATTGGGTCATGACCCGGTAGCTTCCGTGGCTACGCTCTACGACCAGCTGGGCGGCGAGGTGCCCCTTCGAGCCATCATCGAGCGATTTGTCGACCGTGTGTTCGACGATCCGATGATCGGCTTCTTCTTTGCTCGGGCTAGCCGTCAGCGGGTGAAGGACAAGGAGTTCGAGTTCGCCGCCGCTCACTTGGGCGGCCCGGTGACGTATACGGGCCGTCCGATTGCGGAGGCCCACGCCAAGCACCCGATCATGGGCGGACACTTCATGCGCCGTCTGGAGATCCTGCGGCAGACCCTCGCGGAGTTCGAGGCACCGGCGGCCGTGGTCGAGCACTGGATCGCCAACACCGAGAAGCTGCGATCCGCCGTCACTCGACACCAGGGCAGCGATTGCAGTCACGAACCCGCTGCCCCGCAGACCCGTCTGCCACTGGCTCAGGCTGTCAGTCAGCGCCGCGAGTTGCCTCTCGTTCAGTCGAAGTCGCCAGCCAACGACCCGCCGAAGACTTCGAAAGGAGATGCTTCATGAAACCGTTCAGCGCACCGTCGCTCGACGTAGATGTGCCGTGGCGCTGGGCGCTCTTGGCAATGCTGATGGGCGTCGTCTTCAGTGCATCCTGTTCAGGCACCACACCCTGGGCGGCGGAGCCTTCGCCCGACTACGACCCGACAGAGCTCGGCGACTTCACGCCCCCCGAACAGCAGATGGCTGCCGCCGATCCCAGATTCCGCTCCCGGAGCATCGGGGCTACTCGCCCGGAAGATCCCATCGAGAATCCAGGTGTGGTTGGCGAGCGCATCGCGTTGGCGCGTACTGAAGGCAACGTCTTGGGTAAGTTCCGCAACACATACTACGACTTTCCTTCGGAAGCCGAGTTCAGCGGCAAGCGGACGCGGCTCTACGACAGCAATTGTGGCGTGATCGCCCAGGTGAAGTCGGACTTCCACGACGCGCTGTGCGTTCAAGGCAGCGGCGTCTTGGGGGATGGCACCGTGGTCAGCTTTGCCAAGCGAGGGTGTTCTTGCGCTGCGGTCTGCCCCCGTACTCAGCAACGCATCTGCTACGAACCGTTGGACAAGGCTCGCTTTCCGTGGGGTCGCGGCGCCATGGGCAGCGCTATCACGCCGCTACTGACCGTCGCTGTGGATGACGAAGTGATTGGACTGGGCACGCCGGTGTACATACCCGAATACGAAGGCCTGCCGCGCGACATCGAACGCAACACGTTTCACGATGGTTGCTTCGTCGCGCAAGACCGCGGGCTCAAAGTGAAGGGCAAGCACGTCGACATCTTCACTGGCGAGCCAGCGCTCACCCGCCTGTGGAATCGACTCGTCCCGAGCAATCAGGGCGTCACCGTCGTCATCGGCTCGCAGAAGTGCGCTCGTGCGCGGTAGCCCAGTTTTTCGGGCCCTCATCCAACGGGGGGCAGAGAGCCTACCCCGACGACCGTGCTCGCCCATTTAGCGTCGCAGCCGCCCCGCGCTGGAAGGGCCCTCAGGCGGGTCGGAATTCCTCGGGGAACGGATTAGGGCAGTTGGGATAACACTTCTTGAACTTCTTTCCGCTGCCGCAAGGGCACGGATCGTTGCGCCCGACGCGAGGTGTCTTGCGCATGATGGGCTGCGCTTTGATCTCGTCGCCATCCAAGTACAGCCACTTCTTGTTGTGGCGCTTGAAGCGGGCTTTCTCGTGGTGGGTTTGCGGTACGCCTTTGATCTCGAAGTGGGCGATGAACTCCACCATGCCCTCTTCGTCCTCTTCCCCGCCCGCTTCGGTGGAAACGACCTCGATGCCCTTCCAGTCCGCTGCCTGTGCCCACGCCTCGGTGGTCCGGCGGTCCGCTTCGCCCGGGCTGTCCGGGTGGATCGAGTCGAGGAGATAGTCGATCTCCTTCAGGACGTAGGCCGCATAGCGAGAGCGCATCAGCGCTTCAGCCGTTTTGGCTTTGGCCTTGCCCTGGATGATGGGCAGACAGCACGTCTCGGTGGATTCTCCGACTCCGCAAACACAACTCACTGTTCGAACCTCTTCTTCAGTCGGCTCCGCTTGGCGGATCCAAAGGGATCGCGAGATGCCACCAATCGCCGCGTTGTACAAGAGGGGCGCCGCTCCGACGCCGGAGAGGCCCAGCGGCTGGCGAGGGCGGGGCGCTGACGGGAACCCACATTCCGGTACGGTACCGACACAGCGCCACTCGACCCTCTCGCCGAGCCCGACGAACCGGCCAGGGAGCCCAGCTTTGTCACCTGGGCGCAATCGACGTCTCGCATCGGCCACCGCCGTTTCGGCCCGGGAGGCACGCGGGTAGGCCGGAGTGTCAGGCGTGCTTCTGCGATTTGTTCCCTTAACCTTACTGGGTGCGCGCCGTCCACTCCACCTGGGCCCTTCTTCGCCAGACGTTGGCAAGCGCCACGTGATGCCATCCACCAACCCGATCGACGAGATCCTCGAACTCGCCCGAGGACAGGACCAAGACGCGGCTGAGGCGGCGGTGCGCGCGCGCATCGGGGCCATCCTAGCAGAGGAGCGACGCCGAGCTGCCCGCTCGAGCGTGGTGGCGATGAGCGAAGAAGACGCCGTTCGCTATCGCGCGATCTCTGGGCTGGCCTCCGATTTCGTCTATGCCGTGCGCATCGACGAGGAGCGCAAGGTGGCCATCGAGTGGACGCAAGGCTCGTTCGAGCAGCTCACCGGCTACACCGCGGAGGAGGTGAACGACATGGGCGGATGGATGGTGCTCATGCACGTCGACGACCGAGAGGCGTTCTCCTCCGCTCCGGGCCCTCTTGCCATTCGTGAGCCAACGACCCTGGAGTATCGAGTGATCACCCGCACCGGTCGGACGCGATGGTTGCGCGACCACGCCTGTCCGGAGCTGGACGCGGCGGGCGAGCGTGTCGTGCGCATCTACGGTGCCGCCAAGGACGTCACCCAGGAAAAAGAAGCCCAGAGTGCGCTGCGCGAAGCGATGAAGCGCCTTGAGCAACGGGTCGGCTTCGAGGAAGCCCGCTTTCGCTCCGTCCTCGATCAGGCGGGCGAGGCCATCTACATGATCGATCCAGCCGACGGGACGTTCATCGACGTGAACGAGACGGCCTGCAGGATGCTCGGTTACTCGCGCCGAGAGCTGTTGGAGATGTGCGTCGAGGATATCGAAGTCGAGAAGCCGCCTTGGGTTCACGCGGACCAATTCGATCACCTCCGCCACACCAGTATCTCGATGGAAAGCTACCATCGCCATCGAGATGGTAGCACCTTTCCGGTGGAGATCGCCATATCCGTCAGGCGCTATGCCGGGCGCGACTACTTGTTGGCGATTTCTCGGGAGATCACGGAGCGCAAGCAGATGGAGGTGCAGCTTGCGCAGGCGGATCGTCTGGCGAGTGTGGGCGTGCTGGCTGCTGGTGTAGCGCACGAGGTGAATAATCCTCTGGTCTACATCCTGAACAACGTCTCGTACGTGTTGAGCGAGCTGCCGATCGAGTACACGGAGCTTCGCGACGCGTTGAGGGAAGCCCGCTCAGGGGCAGAGCGCGTTCGCGATATCGTTCAGGATCTGAAAACCTTTGCCCGTTCGGAAGAGCGTATCGGTCCGGTGGACGTGCGCCACGTGCTCGACACGTCCATCAAGCTTGCCAACAACGAGATTCGTTTTCGGGCCCGATTGGAGCGACACTACGACGACGACGTCCCGCCAGTGCGAGCCAGCGACCGCCTGGGTCAGGTCTTCCTCAATCTGCTGATGAACGCCGTGCATTCCATCACCGAGGGTGGCGCAACCACGAATCGTATCGTCGTGACCGTTAGTCACCATCAGGGGCGCGTCGCGGTGGGTATCAAAGACACCGGTTGTGGTATCGCCAATGAGAAGCTGACCAAGATATTCGATCCGTTCTTCACCACCAAGCCGGTGGGCATGGGCACAGGCTTGGGGTTGTCCATCTGTCGCAACATCACGAAATCGCTGGGGGGTGACATCGAAGTGGAGAGCGAGGTCGGAAAGGGCTCGAAGTTTACGGTGTGGCTTCCGTCGATCGGGGAGATGGTCGACGCGAACACGCGGCTCAGTTCGATTCCACCCGCGGAGACGGTGCGTTCGATGCGCGTGCTGGTCGTCGACGATGACCCGTTCGTCGCTCGCGCGATTTCCAGACTGCTGCGCGCGCAACACTCCGTGACCCTCGCGAGTGGCGGTGCCGAGGCGCTGGAGTTGATTGCCACCCAACCTTTTGACGTCGTCTTTTGTGATGTGATGATGCCGGCGATGACCGGAATGGAGCTGTTCCAGGCCGTTCAAGCGCGACTGCCGGAGTTGGCTGAGCGCTTCGTCTTCATCACCGGCGGCGCGTTCACGCCGGAAGCGCGCCAATTCCTGGCCGAAACGGACACACTCTGTTTGCAGAAGCCATTTTCGCCCAAGGATCTGGCCACGGCACTGGAGCTCGCAGCTGCCCCTCGAGAGACGAACACGCGCATCTCCGAGCGCCTGCGCTCGGTGAGTGGCATCTGAGCCGAGCGGATCGGTTTGACACGTGGCGGGTGGCCCGCTAGTCCGGCGACGTGTCCTTGCATGCTCACATCGAACACACACTCTTGCGCGCCAATGCCACTCCAGAGGAGATCGACGCGCTGTGCGACGAGGCGCTGGCTCATGCTTTCGTCGGCGTTTGCGTCAACCCCACGTTCGTTCCCCGGGCCGTTGCGCGCGTTGATGGACGCGTTCGGGTCGTGAGTGTGGTCGGCTTTCCGCTGGGAGCGGGGTCGGAAGCGTCCGACGTCGCTGAAGCAGAGTGGTTGCTGAAGCAGGGCGCGCAAGAGGTGGACATGGTGGTTCCCATCTCAGCGGCGTGCGCCGAGCAGTGGAGTACAGTGCGGGGCCGGGTTGCGGCTGTCCGGGCTGCCACGCAGGGAGCGACGCTCAAGGTGATCTTGGAGACGGGCTACTTCTCTCCCCAGTTGCTGGAGCGGCTCGCTCACGAAGTCTTGGCGGCGGAGCCGGACTACCTGAAGACCTCCACAGGCTTTGGCCCCAAGGGCGCCGAGGTTGGCGAGGTTGCCGCGCTTCGCGAATGGTGCGGCGACCGGGCAAAGGTGAAAGCGTCCGGAGGCATTCGAACGGCCGCTGAAGCCAGGGCGCTACTCGATGCTGGCGCCGAGCGCCTCGGCACGTCGCGCGGCGTTGCCATCGTGCAAGAACGGTAGCCGGCTGCCGTCCGGGGCAAGGCGCAAAAAAACGTCGCTGACTCGTGAACGCTCTGACGGCACTTGGGCACTAGCTGACGATTGTTGAAAAGGGCCCGCCTACTGGGCTCGAGTGCTTTCGTTTCGCGAGTGCCTGCCCGTGCGTGAATGCCACGATGTCGGCCTCGATGGGAGGTTGCCTTGTCTCCACTTCGTCTTACGCGGCGAATGCACCTGTGGTGCGCCGTCGCGCCTTCGTTGGTCGCCACCTCGCTGTTGTCGGTCCAGATCGGTGCTCAACCCGAGGCCGCCGTGTCGCCGGAAGCAGAGAAGCGCACGGACGTGCCCCGTGATGAAGAGCCTGCGGGAGTGCGTCCCCCGGTATTGCTATCAGAGGTGAACGAACGGCCGCCGCAGGGCGTGCGACTCGCCGAGCCGGGGTTCGTCGACTTGGAGTTGACCATCGACGAGCACGGAACGGTCAGCGCAGCTGTCGTCGTCGGCGCCCAAGTCGACGAACTCGCCGTACAGGCACTGGAAGAGGCGAAGCGCTTCTTGTTCGAACCCGCGCGAGTGGACGGTAGGCCAACCGCGGTCGTGATCCACTACCGCTACTGGTTTCAGCCGTCAGACGACGCCACCG
>JBNKZR010000376.1:0-7437 GCA_050301735.1 Polyangiaceae bacterium
TCCAAGGGTGGCAAGCCCGTGTTCGCGGGTGATGTTTACGCCGGGCTGTCGCAGGAAGCCCTGTGGTACATCGGCGGCATCCTCAAGCACGCCCGTGCCATCAACGCCTTCACCAACCCATCCACCAACAGCTATCGCCGTTTGGTGCCGGGCTTCGAGGCGCCCACCATTCTGACCTACTCGGCACGAAACCGGTCCGCGTCTATCCGTATTCCATGGGTGAACAACCCCAAGGCGGCTCGCATCGAGGTGCGCTTCCCGGACTCGATGGCCAACCCCTACCTCGCGTTCTCCGCGATGATGATGGCGGGTCTCGACGGCATCCAGAACAAGATCGATCCCGGCAAGCCGATGGACATCGATCTGTACACTCTGTCGCCGGAAGAAGAGGGCAAACTGAACACCGTGGCCTCCTCGTTGGACATGGCGCTCGACGCTCTGGACAAGGATCGCGAGTTCCTCACCAAGGGTGACGTGTTCAGCGACGACATCATCGACGCCTACATCAGCCTCAAGGGCGAAGAGGTCACGCGCCTGCGCCAGACCACCGTGCCCTTCGAGTTCGAGCTCTACTACAGCCTCTGAGTTCGACTACAGCCTCAGAAAGAGGGCGCCCGCACCGCATTGGGTGCGAGATGTGGCCGAAGGCCTCGAGAAAACCCCAGCCTGCGACAGCAGGTTGGGGTTTTCTCGTTCGGGCATCCAGCACCCGCTCGCCGACGCGAGTCGGACGAAACTCGGAGATACACTCCTGAAATTACCGACGCCCGCCCATTAACCCAAACCGTTGACCAGAGACACACAGCCAGTGTCGACGGCAAAGGTGTACAGGTCGCACCACAACTTACCCCCTGCGCACTACGGTCACCTTATCGTTTCCGTGACCACATGAGTCATGTTGTGAAACAAGAAAACTGCACCAACTCCAGAAACAGTCCCAGTAGGGTACGATCACCCAAAACCTGCGGCAATTTCGGGCACATAAGGGCCACAAGTAAACCCAATTGCCCGGAATCCATGCGGTAATTTCGAAGAACCAGCTTCGCAACACGCACCACTAACGGCTACGGATGTACGCGATCGGTGCGCACCCTGACTGCGTACCAATGCCGGGTACACGTTTTGGGTGCACCTGAGGAATTCGACCCAAACGAGTCACGCCTAGGCGTGATAAGCCAACACCCGAAGTTCAACTGCCCAACCGGAGTGATGCCACCGTGACCGAACCGCTCGACACTTTGCTGAGGAAGTCCCGCCAGAGCCAAGGCTTGACGCAGCATGACGTGGCCAAAGCCACGCGTACCACCGTATCGCGCATATCCCGAATCGAGCGAGGTTCGGAATTGCTCGGCTTCCCCAAGTCTTCCCGCCTGGCCAAGTGTCTGAAGTTGGACCACAAGCGCGTCGTCGCGTCGATTCTCAAGTCCCTGCTGGAGCGTGCCGAGCTCGACCACGACATTCGCCTGCTCAAGCCTGGCAAGCGGCGCAATCGCGCAGGCGAGGAGGTCGCACGCCTACGCTACGCTCAGGGTACTAGTGTCCGGCAACTGGCGAAGACAGCCGGAATGCTCCCCTCACGGGTCGCCAAAGTGGAAAACGACCCAGCGCTGGTTCTTCAGCCAGCGACGGCAGCTCGCTTCGCGGACGCCCTCGGCGTCAAGCGCACTGCCCTCGTCGAGCTGGCGCTGCAAGACCTGCTTTCGAAGCATCGGCTGAACCAGTACCGTGTCAAGGTCGTCTGAGGCGCGGAGCCCCCGCCCGAGCGGAGCGCGGTAGCCAACGACGCCTGCGGCGCGTCACCTGGAACAGTGTGCTGGCTGGAGCACCATGCCGAGCGGGCTCGGAGCTCGCCGCTGGCGCGTCTGGCTTGGTGAGGCGTCACAACTGTGGCAAAAGCGCTTGGTGCTCGCTCACTGGAGTTCGCCCCTGCGCCGCTTGACCCGCCGCGTCAAATCCTGGCTCGGCATCGCGGCGCTGTGCTTCGTCGGGCTGCCCGCGTGCCAGCGAAAAAATCCGAAGCTCGAAGAGCTCAATCTCACCGAAGACGAGGCCAAGAAGATCCTCGCCGAGATATCCTCGCAGAAGGCCCAGCCGAGTGCGCCCGCAGCCCAGCACGCCCCCCCGTCCGACGCGGGAGCGCTCGGGCAAGAGCAAGCGGTCGAGCAAGCCATCGATCCCAACTTGGTGTCGACGGACTGGGTGATCGACGGTTTGGCTGATGTCGGACCGGCCGCCCCCTCCAGCGCGACGGCGACGGGAGTCCTGTTAATCAACGGAGAAAACGAGCTCTTCTTGGCCAAACTCGGCCGCCTTCCGCGCGGACCCAATCCCAAACAGACGCCAATCACACCACTTTCGGATGATCTGGGTCGGTTCGCCCTGGGAAGGGGACCGACCGTAGCGGATGGATATGCGTACTGGGTTACCAGTCACTACCTGTTGCGCCGACCCATCAAACCACCGTACGGGCCGCTCGATATCCTGGCGGCCGATGCCCGTGTCGGTACGCGCACATCCGCGCTGCCGGCCCACCCGGCCAGTGGTCGTCCAACGTGGGTCGCCTACATCGCACTGCCGACGGTCAAGAACGGCCCCTTGCGCGGCAAGCTCTGGTACGGCCAAGAGCACGAAGCAATCATCACCCAACCCGAGGCATCCACTCTGAGCGTGCAACTCACGGAACGCCGAGGAAAGGTATTCGCACTGTCGTTGGAAGCACGAACCGGACGCTCCACCGTCCACGCGCGTTCGATCGAGCCGGGCACACCTCCGCAATTCGGCGACGATCACATCGTCTGGGTGGGCGGTGCCCCCCACCCGATGACCGAGCTCTGGGTGTTCGACTCCAGCTCCGCGCGCGCAGGCTCCGGCGTTCTCAGCCTGATCCCGCTGGAACGAGACATCACCCACTTCGGACTCGCCACGCTGCGCTTCTCGGAGGTGCCCAGCACCGAACCCGCGGTGGACTGGATCCCCTACCCCAACGGAATCAACCCGGCGCCGGTGCACACGGCCGAGGTCTGCGACAAGCCGGTCTTGCTCTTTGCGCGTCCGAGTACCGCTGACCCGGGCTCACCTCAGGAACTGGTATTCGCCGAGCTGGAACGAGGTCGCCCGACCAAGGCCATCGTATTGAGCCGCTCCAAGGCGTTCTACGACGTTTCGCTCGCTCCGCTGCGCGGGGGCGCCCTGGTCAGTTACGTCGGAGACAAGCGAACCTGGGCGCGAACCGTGCGCTGCGCAGGCAAGTGAGCCGTCGAGACGGGACCAACTGCGCGACTGGCCATCGGAGCACCGCCGCATCGAATCCAAACGAGACGGGCGGTGGGCAGGGCGCACCGAACGTCGTGCTGGGCGAAGCGCAACGAGCGTTGTATACGGGCGGCCCGGGGCGAGCAGCACGCGCCTCGCATCGGCGAAAGCCCCTTGGAGACGACACGACGTGAGCAAGAAGCGCAAGAAGGCCCCGAAGCGAAAGCCCAAATACACGGCAAAGACAGCCGACAAGCACGAGCTGTATCAGCTGAGCGTGCAAGACGCCGAGTTCGAAGTTTCGCTCATCAGCCGAGTCTTCAAGCGCCTGCGGGGCCGCAAGCCGATGAGTATTCGCGAGGATTTCTGTGGTACCGCCCTGTTCTGCGGCGCGTGGGTCAAGAGCGATCGACGACGCACCGCCGTTGGAGTGGATCTCGATCCTGGAGTGCTGAAGTGGGGTGTGGAGCACAACCTGGCACCCCTGGGCGAGCCTGGCGACCGCATCACGCTGCACGAGAAGAACGTGCTGGATAGGATCCCTGGCAAGTTCGATGTCTGCGTGGCGTTCAACTTCAGCTACTGGTGCTTCCAGGAGCGAGCGTTGCTGCTCGACTATTTCAAGCGCGTCAGGAAGAGCTTGGCCGACGACGGCGTCTTCTTCCTCGACGCCTACGGCGGCTACGAGTCGCACGAACCGGACTTGGAAGAACCGCGAGCCATCGACGAGGGCTTCACCTACGTCTGGCATCAGGACATCGTCGATCCGATCACCAACCGTGTCGTCAACCACATCCACTTTCACTTCCGCGACGGCAGCAAGATGCGCAAGGCCTTCACCTACGACTGGCGCTTCTGGTCTCTGAAGGAGCTGCAAGAGCTCCTAGCCGAGGCGGGCTTTGCCAACGTGCAGGTCTATTGGGAGGACAGCGACGAGGATGGCGACGGCACTGGTGTCTATCGGCCAAAGAAAGCCGTGGAAAACGAAGCGGGATGGATCGCGTACTTGGTAGCCAGCGTCTGACGACGACGATCCGAGGGGACGTTCAGCCCAACAGGCGCCCGCCGAACGACCAATGATCACCGGGCACGTCGCCGAAGACGACGAAAGTACGCCCCTCGGGGACGCCGAGGCTCGCTTCGAGGTGCGCAGCGACGGCTGCCCCGAGTGCCTGGCGTTGCGCCGGAGAGGTCATTCCGACGGCGCGCACACTGACGAAGCAGGCTGGCTCGGCAGCGTCCGCGAAGTGCATGGCGAAGGGAGTCACGAGACTCGTCATCACGTAGGCGCTGGACTTGCCCAGGTGTTCGGAAACGAGGGCCCCCAATTCCGTGAGCAATGCATCACGAGCCGCATCCGACGCAGGCTGGGCTCGGGTGGTCAGTTCGAGGTACGGCATGGCTCGCCGTATACCGCGCCGCACGTCCCTCGTCCTGGGCTTTGTCTCCAACTCGAGGTGTGGAAAAACTCAGGTGCATGAATCGCAATGATGCAGCCATCGGCCCGGTGGGTCGACTGGCACCCAGTCCCACCGGCGAGTTGCACCTCGGCCACGCTCGGAGCTTTCTGATCGCGTGGTGGCATGCGCGCTCACGTGGGGGTCGCATCGTACTGCGCTTTGAGGACCTCGATCGCGCACGTACCGACGACACTTTCGTCGACATCGCTCTGCGTGATTTGGAGTGGCTGGGCTTGGATTGGGATGACGAGCCGCTATTCCAGTCGCGGCGTTGCAACGCGATCATCGCGCGCGCTCTGGAATTACAGGACCGAGGCCTCGCCTACGCGTGCACCTGTTCACGTGCCGACATTCGTCATGTGGTGGGCGCGCCCCACGCGTCCGATGAAGAGCCTGTTTACCCCGGGACCTGCCGCAGCCCGCAGCAGACGATGGCTGACGCCGAAGCACGAACTGGAAAAGAGGCGGGGCTGCGTTTCTCGGTGAGCTCCGAGCCGATCGTCTTCAGTGACGACCTGCGGGGACGCTTCAGTCATGACCTGAGTCGAAGTCCTGGAGATTTTCTCATCCTTCGGCGAGACAAGACGCCCGCATATCAGCTCAGTGTCGTGGTCGACGACCACTTCCAAGGCGTGACGGAGGTCGTGCGTGGAGACGATTTGTTATCCAGCACTCCTCGGCAGCTCGCGTTGCTGAACGCTCTGGGATATCCCGCGCCGGCCTACTGCCACGTGCCACTGGTGGTCGACGATCACGGCAATCGCCTGGCAAAGCGCGACAAAATCAGAAGCCTGCGTTCACTCAGAGAGGCAGGGCTCGATGCACGCCAAGTCATCCAATGGGTCGCTTCCACCTGTGGATTACCTGTCGACGACTTCGTGACGGCACTCGAGCTCGTGCCTGAGTTCGACATTCGAAGCGTCCCCAAGTCGGTCGTGCAATTGCGACGAGAAACCATCGAGCGTTGGCTGGGTCGCACGAGACGAAACAGTTGAAGTCTTGGCGACGCCGAAGGCTTGCGTTCGTTTGCTGCGGGAAGTAAGCATGGTCCGCTGATGCACAATTCACGTCTGGGTATATCCGTTCGCAAAACAGTGGTTGGTCGCGGCGTATTCGCCACACGCGCGTTCAAGAAAGAGCAATTGATCGGGCAGATGCGCGGCACCATCGTGCAAGGAGAAAACTACGACCCCGACTATGCTGTGGACTTCGGCCCCATCGGCACCCTCGAACCGTGGGCTCCATTCCGCTACTTGAATCACTCGTGCACTCCCAACGCCGGTCTCGTGATGCTCGAGCCCGAGGCAGACGAAACCCCGACCATGTGGGTGGAAGCATTGCGGGCCATCAAACTCGGCGAGCAAATCACGATCGACTACGCCTGGCCCGCCGAAGAAGCGATCCCTTGTCTCTGCGGTTCCCGACGCTGCCGAGGCTGGGTCGTTGCCGAGACGGCATTGCCGAAGCTGCAACGCCAACGGCTGCGCCAAGGCGAGCGTATGGCCGCGCGTCTGTGAGTCCATGGCGCGACCCCTGTTCCTGTTCGCCCATGGCGCTGGCGCCCCCTCCTCCTCCCCTTGGATGGTGCGCTACGCGGAGGGGTTGGCAAAGCTCGGCAAGGTCGTGGCCTTCGACTACCCCTACATGCAGCAAGGTCGCAAGAGCCCGGACAGGCTCAACGTCCTCATCGCAGCCCACACCGAGGCGCTGAACGTCGCCCGCAAGGGGCACAGAGGCAAAGTCGTGCTGATCGGAAAAAGCATGGGGAGCCGGGTTGGCTGCCACGTCGCAGTGGAGCTCGCGCAAGCTTCGCAGCGCAGGGTCGACGGCGTCGTCTGTCTCGGCTACCCGCTCAAGGGCATGGGCAAAACGGCCAAGCAACGCGACGAGGTCTTGCTCGCGCTGCAGACTCCCGTTCTCTTCGCGCAAGGAACGCGAGACAGCCTCTGTCCGCTGGACTTACTGCAAGAGGTCAGAGCGAAGATGCAAGCAGCCAACGAGCTCTATGTCGTCGAGACCGGCGATCACTCGTTGAAGGTGACACAGGGGCGCCTCAAACGAGAGGCACTCACCCAAGACGACATCGACAACCGGGTACTGGCACGAGTCGGCGAGTTCGTCGCCAATCTTTGACACCAGCAGCGCGCAACCGAGAGCACTAGGTGTTTGATTGGTCGCGGCAATCAAGCTGATTGCCGCTCCAAGCGCTCACCAACCCTGCAGCCGCCCCTTGGCTCTGAGGCTGAAACGCACGACCTTGGGCTCGCTGCTCGGCGGCGCGGACGGCGTTTCGCCGCTCGCCGTTTGCGCCGCAGCGACTGGCTCCGTGTCCACACCGGCAGCCAGAGCACCCAGAGTGGGATCGGCGACGGCGCGGAGCGATGGGCACGGCCTCTGAGAGAGTGCCGTGCGTACGCTTTCGGCCAGACGCAGATGGACGCCAGACTCGCCCTTGCGCCGCTCCAAAGTGTCCAGCGTTTCCGCCACACGCCGTTCAGCTGCTACGCTGGGTCGACGTTCGGGACAGAGCAGCCTGCCGATCCAATCGGGTTCGGCAAAGTCGAGAACGAGGGCGACGATGTCCGCCATCGTCGCTCCAAGAATGCAGAAACCGTCGCGACACGCAGCCAACTCCTCGAAGCTCAGACGCCCCTCGTCACGCGCGCGCTCGAGTTCGGCGCGCAGCTGGGCCATTGCCCGTGCAGCCGGCGCTCCAAACCCCCTC
>JBNKZR010000377.1:0-7436 GCA_050301735.1 Polyangiaceae bacterium
CCTCGGGCTGGTGCACAGCGTTCTTCGGTTCGCCCGTGATTGCGATTGAGCCGGTCTGCATGGGCAAGGGCGATGATCACTGTGAGTGGCTAATCCAACCACCCGAGGTTTGGGGGGACGAAGCCAAGCCATACCTCGATGCGCTGGGCTCACTGCTGGGAGACAAGTAAGATGGGCGAGAAGCTAGTCAAGATGTATCAGACTATCCAGGAGACTACCGGTCTGAAGGGCAAGACGCTCCTGGCGATGGCAACGAAGATCCCCTCGACCCGAGCCGCTCTGGCTCCCGACAGCGAAGAGAATCTCGAGCTGTTCAGGGCGGCCTACACGAAGATCGCGGGCAAACCCCCGTCCGAGTGAAGGCTGCAACTGCGCGGAACGACGTGGAGGTACCCGTCGTCCTACCGTTGAGCCGTCGCGAGTCGACTTCAATAGCAACACGACTTACGCGCGCTTGCGTGAGGCGCAGGGTGTAGGTGTGGCGGCTCCCGCGCTGGTGTGGCGGCGGGATGGAGTACACTTCGACCATGCAGAAGCGCCTGAAACCGCTGCACATCGTCGGCTTGGTCGTGGGCTTCGCGCTGCTGAGCGGCGTGCTCGTCTACTTCATCGTCATTGCGCGCGGCGCGATTCGCTGGGTGTGGTTCATCGAGGGCCCGACGCCCAAGGTGCTGGTTGCCGAGCGTTCGCAAAGCGAAAGTGGCGTCAGCGAACGGCTGCGCATCGTCGACTTCGAGACGGGGGAAAGCAACGGCACGCTGAGCATGACCCAGCGCTACAGTCGCGATTGGCAGCTCTTGGGCCCCATCGGTCGCCTCGCGTGGCAGGTGCGTCAGGATGACGTTTCGATGCTCGATCTGAGTGCGGGCACGGTGCTCTTCACGTACGACGATTTGCGACGGCGCTTCGCCAGTCGGACGGGCGGGGACTTCCGCATCGTGCCGAGTTGGCAGAGCTACGCTCCCGACACTCGTGAGGTCGTCGTCGAAGGGGCTGATGGCAAGCGCTACCTCGTGACTCAGGATTTTGCCGTGCGCCCCTTGGAGCGCGACGTGCGTCTGGGCAACCGATATTTGCCGTGTGAGGAGGCGTTGCGCAAATACACGAAGCAGCAGCACCTGATCAAAGCGGACTTGCGTGGCTGTGCTCC
Organism: Polyangiaceae bacterium; assembly: GCA_050301735.1. Taxonomy (GTDB): domain Bacteria; phylum Myxococcota_A; class Polyangia; order Polyangiales; family Polyangiaceae; genus SZUA-265. The sequence goes on from JBNKZR010000377.1 coordinate 1,151, forward strand.
TGGCGGTGGGGTGTTCTTCGCGCTCGCGCAGCACGCCGACAAGGCCTTCGGCGACAACGTCACCTACAGCGGTACCGCCATCGATGAGCAGGGCAATCGGCTCTGGACACAATCAGCGGTCGCCCTTGCTGGGGGCTCGCCCGCCTGGTTCGGGGAGGCCATCGAACGAGGCAAAGGCAACGATGTCCTGTTGTTGATGGTCGTGGCGGGTGATCTGCATGCCGTCACGGTCGACGCCAAGAGCGGTCGTGTGTTGTCGCGCCGGGCGGTCCTGGAGTGATTCAGCGTGTTGCTGCGGCTCACCGCGTTGGAACAACGAACACGGGCCGGTGAGTGCTTCAGCGATCGTCTGTGGCGTCCGAGGAAGTGATGCGCAGATCGCCGCTCACGACTTCCCAGCGTTGCCGCGTCACGCGTTGGGCCAGCGTCGAGTCGTGAGAGACCAGCACGAGTGCGCCGGGAAACGCGGCGAGCAGTTGCTCCAGACGTTCGATGCTGGGCAGATCGAGGTGGTTCGTCGGTTCGTCGAGCACGAGTCCCCAGACGCGCCGACAGAGCGCCAGGGCTAACGCCAACTTGCGGGCCTCGCCGGGGGACCAACTCGAGGAGCTCAGCACCTGGGCAGGGCGCGTCCCCTGGGCTCCCACGAGTTGCAGTACTCGCCCCTTCGTGGCGTTGTCCAACGTGTTCACCTCTCGGCGCAGCGCATCGAGCTCGGCGTCGCTGAACTCTTGGGGTAGGTACAAGAAGCGCTCCGGTTGACGTGCGGATGCGACCAACGCGCGCAGCAGCGTCGACTTGCCGGAGCCGTTGGGCCCAGCGAGCCAGATCTTGTCGTCACGCTGAACCTGACAACTGACGTCGCGAAGGATGGTGCGCGTTCCGTAGCTCACTCGCTCCCGATCGAGGTGGAACGAGATGCGCTTGGTGGCGGGTTCGTAGTCGGCAAATAGCTCGGCCCCCAACTGCTTGCGGAGCTCGAAACCATCCAGCTCTTGCTCGACGCGCTCGAGTTTGCTGCTCGTACTCTTGATGTCCTGCCCGAAGCGTCGGGACGCCGCTTGGGCCAGATTGGTGCGACCCATCGAGCGCCCATCGGAGTCCTTGGGGCTCTTCATGCGCTTGCCGGCGCTGACTTGCGCTTGGCTGGCGGCCTGCTTGTGGCGGGTTTGGGTGAGACTTGCCCGCAACGCTTTCTTGCGCCCGACGAGCCGTGCGCGCTGTTCGCGTCGATGTTCCCGTGCCAGGCCCCATTGCTCGTTGGCTGCGCCGTAGGCCAGCGGGAGACAGTCCGCTTTGCCCGCGTCGAGGCGCAGCGTGCGCGTCGTCAAGGCGTCGAGCAGGGTCCGGTCGTGGGACACGATGAGGCCAATTGCCGGAAACGCGCGCACCGCGTCGAACACGAGCTCGCTCGCTCGCTCGTCCAAGTGGTTGGTCGGCTCATCGAGTAGCAGCAAGTCCGGATTCTGTGAGAGGGCCGCACCGACTTGCCAACGCTTGCGTTCACCTGGCGAGAGTACGTCCCACCGACCAAGCGCTTCGGGATCGAGCTGGAGCTGATCACGCAAGCGCAGCGCCGGTCGATCGTAGTCCCACGCGAAGGCCTCCACGTCCGGTCCGGCCTGCTGCACCCCTTGTTCGCAATACGCGACTCGGAGCTCGTTTGGTTGCCATTCGACGCGGCCGCGCTCGGGTGTCAGCTGTTTGGCAACGAGTCGCAGCAAGGTGCTCTTGCCGGCGCCATTGCCCCCGACGACGCCCGTCCAGCCGACGTCGAACTCCGCATCCAACCCGTCGAACAACGGGTGTTCATATCCAAAACACAATTGTCTTACCTTCACGCGCATCGGAACCTCCAAAAGTCGGTCAGCGTCGCGTGCAGCGACGCGAGCGGACAGAACTGCCGAAGCGTGAGGGGCGTGAAATGACGCTGAGCACCGAGCTCGAGCAGGGCGCGGGCGATCCGCACGTATCCGCCCCTCGACACATCAGCGTCGAGTAGAAAGGGGCTGGGAGCTTTGGATCAGCTACGCATGATGGGCACGGGGATGCCGTGCCGAGGTTCGGCCTAGCACGCGGCCACGGGCTTGTCGAGAGTGCGCGTCAGCGCCAACGGCCGTGGATGCGCGCAGCGAGCCCATCTCGGCCGTCCCCGCGCTGCAGCTTGACGTCGGGGTGTTTCGCACCGCAGATGAGCAGGGCTTCTCGCACCGAGCCAACCATGTCGTAGTACCACACGTCGTCCGTCGGTTTGATACCGCGAATTTCGAGCGCGGCACCTTTGCCGTCGGGGTCGCGGACGACGATGGCTTCACCGGCGCTGACCACGTGGCCCCACATCTGGGACGTCTTGTCGAGCAGGAACGTCACTCTCATGCCGCGCAGCATGATGCGAAAGACGCGGTTGATGCTCCGTCGTATGTCGTGAGCCCCAATGCGTTCTGCTGCGCGCAGATTACCGCTGTAGAAGTGATCGACCGCTGCTCGCTCGAGTCGTAGGTAGTGCTCGAACGGATACCACGCCGCAGGTAGCGGCAAGGCTATGACGTCCCTGAGCTCCATGTCGAGCCCATCGATCCACTGGCTCACTTGCGGCTCGCCCTGTTCTCCCACCAGAAACTCTTTCATGTGGAGGATCGAGCCACCTTTGATGCGAGTCTCAGCCATGGCTCGTAGCTTAGCCCGTCGCGTCCGACGCGCATCGACAAACCGAGGCGAATGATGGTCGCAGGCCGCCATGCGGTGTCTGCCCGCATCTGCGCATGCCGATGCTTCGTCGGACTTGTTGAAGTGCGATGTGGCAAAGCATGAACCGAGCAGCCAGGCTCTACGCCTTGCTCCTCAGTTTCGCCGCGACTTCGTCCTCGATGATGTTCAGGGCTTCGTCGAGGTCCTCCCGCGTGTGAGTGGCGGTGATGGCCGCTCGGAAGCGCAACCGATCCTCGGGCACTGCGGGATAGTCGATGGGCACCACGTACAGCCCACGCTCGAACATGGACAGCGCGGCGTCGTAGAGCACATCGCGCGCGTCGCCGACCATGACAGGCACGACGTGCGTGGTGGATGCACCAAAGCTCAGTCCCATCGCAGTGAGGCCGTCACGAAAGTAACTGGCGTTCTCTGCAAGCTGGCGTCGCCTGTCGCCTTCCCGCTGCATCACGGCCATGGCGGCGCGGATGCCGGCGACCACCGCCGGTGGCAGTGCAGAAGAAAAGACGAAGGGATGAGCGTACATGCGGGCGTAGCGAATGAGGTCCTCATCGGCTGCGGCGAATCCGCCGAGCTGGCTCAGTGCCTTCGAGAAGGTGCCGAACATCATCCGAACTCGCCCCGTGACCCCTTGTGCCTCCGTTACCCCACCGCCAGTATCTCCCAGAGCGAAGATGCTGTGCGCTTCATCCACGATCAAACCCACGCCGTGTGCGTCGCAGACATCGAGCAGGGCGGGCAGATCCGCCACGTCCCCGTCCATCGAGTATAGTGCGTCCACCACGACGAGCCGTCTCGAGCCGGCGTGCTGTTCCAGTTTCCGCTCCAAGTCAGCCGCGTCGCCGTGAGCGAAGGTGGCGAGCCGAGCACCCGACTCGCGGATGCCGTCCATCCAGCACATATGGGTCTTCTCGTCTGTGATGGCCACGTCTCCGCGACGCAGGAGCGCCGCCATCAAGCCCACCCCACCAGCGAAACCACTGGCAAAGATGGCGCCCGCCTGTCGCGTGCTGAGCTCGGCGACGTCTGCTTCCAATGCTCGGTGTAGTCGCGTCGTGCCCGTGAGCAACGGCACGCCACACGCCCCGCTACCCCATTCGTCCAAGGCGTCTTTCTGTGCTTGGACGACCTCGGGATGTCGATTGATGCCCAGGTAGTCGAGCGAGGCCAGGTTGAGGACGTCTTTCGGACCGCCTTCGCTGGAGACGATGCTGCGTGGTCCGGCAGCGGAAAGCAGAGGGCGAGAGAACAACGCTTGCTCTCTCGGCGTGGCACGCACCCAGTCCGCGAACTCGGGAGGTGCGAGCAAGGGGTCCGTATCGTGGCCGTGATAGAAGTCAGCCAGGCCGAGTTTTCTAGGGTCCATCGTTCAGTCGCTCGTCAAACCGAGCGCGTGTCGCCGCTGGTACAGATAGGTGATTCCATCGGTGAAGCCGTTGCCTTTGTCCACGGTCAGCACTTGCCCGTTCACTCCGTCGAACAGTCCGCTGCACAGCGCCAGAGCAGCCTTGGCGACGTCTTCGGCTTCGACGAACCACCCCGGATCGACGAACGATTCCAAGAAGCCGAAGAACTCTGCCCCAAAGGTGGCCTCGAACGCATCGGTGCGGATCGCTCGTGACCGAATCGCATTGATCCGCACCCCTTCGTCTCGCAGACGGTAGGAGGCGTAGCGCACCAACGTTTCGAGCGCCGCTTTGCCGGCGGCCACGAAGTCGTAATTCGGCGTGAAGCGATCAGGTCCGTCCGAGGACATGGCGACGACATACCGGGGGTAGCGCCCGAACGTGTCGTGCATTGCCAGCAAGTACTCCCACGTCGGCCAGGACGTGGAAGCCATGCTCTTGACGAAGCCGCGCCGTGAGTAGTCACTCATGTCGTTGGGGAGCAAGGCGACGGACGCGTTGCTCACGAAGATGTCGACGCCGGTCGCGTGCTGGCTCAGGGTGTCCATCAGTGCCGTCGTGTCTTCGGGCCGCCCGATGTCCGCCTGGACCAGCAGCGGCGCCAGCCCCTGTCGTGCGGAAAACATCTCCTGCAATTCGCCCTCGTCCGCACTCCCCCAACTGTAGGTGAGCACGGTCCGAGCGCCTCGTTCCGCAAAAGCGAGCGCCGTCGCCAACCCGATGCCCCGGGTGCCACCGGTGATCACTACGGTGCGCCCGTCGAAGGCTCGCGGGCTCACGATGCTTGCTTCTTCTGTGCCGCCTCGTGGAGTACGTCGACCAAGCCCTGAATGTTCGTCAGGCCGTTGAGCTCCGCTCGCGGCACCTTGATGCGCAGTTCGCGCATCGTTGCCGAGACGACTTCCACGATGTCCAGACTGTTGGCGCCGTACTCCTTCATCGACATCGACGGATCGATGCTGTCGGCGGGCACGTCGTCCACCGCGGATGACAGGTGTTTCCGAATGACTGCGAGGATTGCTTCTTTGTCGGGCATGCTCATGTTCTCTCTTTGTTGGGGAGGCGGTTTCTTTCTTCGAATAGTCGACTGAAGCCGTCGATCACCGAGGCTCCGTCGTCGACGTCGAGGATCTGACCGTTCATCGCGTCCATCAGGCCGCAGCACAGCCCGACGACGGCATCGGCGACGGTGGCTGGCTCGACGAGGAGACCGGGAGCGTGGCGCTGAACGAAGGGCACGAAGTCTTCTCCGAACGTGGCGGCCAAGGAATCGCTGTCCACGAAGCGGGTTCGCACCACGTTGACCGTCGAGCCCTCGCCGTGGAGTCGATGCGCCAGGTAGCGGCAGAGGGCTTCCAGAGCCGCCTTGCAGGCGGCCGCCAGATCGTACGCCTCGTGGAGTGATTCGGCGCCTTGTGACGAGATGGCGACGACGTAGCGTGGTGCACTCCCGAAGCGCTTCTTCACGGCCAGCGTGTGGCCCACGGCAGGCCACGTGGAATACTTCATGCTCGTCAACAGAGCGCGCTCCGACAGATCGTCCAGTGATTGAACCAAGCCTGCGAATGCCACGTTGCTGACGAACGCAAAGAGGTGGTCGTGGCGTTTTGCGATTTCGTCGAGCACGCCGTCGATGTCTTCGGCGTTCGACACGTCTGCCTCCAGCAACGTTGGCGTGGGCAAGCGCTCGTCGCGGAACACCTTTTCGAACTCCTCGGTGCTGGTATTGCCCCACCAATGGGTCGCGTACACGTCGGCGCCAGCGCGCGCGAAGGCCAGCGCACAGGCGCGCCCGATCCCGCGGGTGCCGCCGGTGATGAGAACGGCCTTGCCTTGGAAGTCGGCGAAGTCAGCGGCCATGTCGCTCGCGAATCCTCTCTCGGGTCGCCGGATCGGCGAACGTGACCTGGTGCATCAAGGACTCCGCCGCCAGCGCCTCCTCGAAGGCAGCGCGCCTGCGGGCGGAAAGCGAGCGTTTGAGCAGACTGGTGGCCTGGCGCGGCTTGTCCGCGATGCGTCGCGCGAGATCCGACGCGTGCGTGAGTACCTCAGCTCGTGGGCGCGTCGGGACGATGCTGGCGAATTCGCTGCCACGCCGAAGTTCACCCGTCAGCAGCAGTTCGCGAGCCAAAGCCGGACCGAGCACGGACTCCGTCAGCCGCGTCGTACCC
>JBNKZR010000378.1:0-7418 GCA_050301735.1 Polyangiaceae bacterium
TGTCCCAGGGAAACCCAAAACCAAGCGTGTGTCTGAGCATCAAGAGCCCGCCGGCAACCGCCGCGAGGATCAGGGTGGCGCGCACGTCTCGAACGAGACACGAGAGGCGCTCTCGGTGTAGCCCCACCATGTTAATCACATACACTGGCAGCTCGGCGAAAGCCACCAAGACGATCGCCGCGGGCATGCCGCCATAGGCGAACGCCGCTGGCAGGCCCACCGCGACGCCCACGAATCGCGACCCGCTCGCCGCCGCGTTGTAGCGCGCTTCGCCGACGGCAAGCAGAGCTTGTTTGGCGCTCACGGTCAACGTGAACAACCACGTTCCGCAAGCCAACAACGCCAGCATCGGCCCTGCTTCCTGATACTCCGCTGGGTAGAGGAAGCGGATGATGACGTCCCCGACGAGCATGGGCACGAGCGCCATGCCCCCACCCAGGAGGAGCAACTGGTCTCGCTTGCCGTGCATCGCCTTCTGCAGCACCTCCCGGTCGTTCTTGTGCTTGGACAGAAACGGCAGGAGCACGTGGTGCGAGAGCATCGAAATGAGCCTCTCCGGCACCTTCGCCATACCCGTGGCGATGCCGTAGAGACCGAAGTAGCTGATGTCGAGCAGCTTGCCCAGAATCAGGCGATCAGCCTGGGCAGCCAAGAACGTCATTGCCGTCGATACGAAGATCCAACGCCCAAACTTGATGAGGTCTCGACGTGCCGTCGCATCCCAAGCAAAGCCGTCACGGTGCGACGGGTCGAGCCGGTGGCTCAAGATCAGCAGCATCGCCGAACTGACGATCACACCGCCGACGAACGCCCACACGTTGGGATACAAAAACGCCCAAACGATGGTCACCACCACCGAAACTGCTTGGGACGCCAGCTGAGCGAGGATCAATCGCTTGGGCTGCAAACGCCGATACGACGTCGCGATGCCGGTGGAGTAGAAGCCGCTGAGCAGCACGGTCGTGCCCGTCGCGACCAACAGCCACAACAGCTGCGGTTGCTCGTACACCCGCGCCACAGGCCAAGCGATGACGCCGAGGATGAGGAACAGCACGGCACCGCGTATGGCCTGCAACGTCCACGCCGTATTGAGAAAGACGTCGTCGGTGCCGCGCTTGTTCTGGATGATGTTCACGTTCAAGCCAAGATCCGAGAACATCTTCAGGCCTTGGAGGAACGTGTTGACGAGTGCCATCAAGCCGAAGGCTTCCGGTGCCAGCAAACGCGCCATGACGACGTTGGTGCCAAATCGAATGGCCTCACCGGCGCCATGCCCAAACGCGGTCCAAACGGCGGGACGTCGAACACTCTCCGTCGAACCGCCGGAGTCCGCTCGCCTGTCTGCTTCAGCCACCGCCATCGAACGTTACCTGATCAATGCGCCGTCTAGCCCACGTTTGGCCGTCTCGATGGGCTTCGCAGCCGCGGCCCCAAGTAGTGAGCGTTTCGCGGCCGGTTCGCAAGCGCTAGATGCGTCTCCGACGACGCGTCTGATTGAACGAGCTCCCAGGGTCGCGCCGGAGCTGGCGAATCGAGCTAGCAGAGCGCTGCCCGGCCCAGGGCGGCCGCATCCGAAACGACCACGCCGCGGGCGCACCCGTCGCGCAAAGGCAGCGCGTGGCCTCCGTATCGACTCGCACGGGGTGGGGGTCATGGTCAGCTTTCGGAGCCGGACCGCGACTTGGGCGGGCGTTCACGGATTGATGATTCGAGGCGCTCGGTGGCCTTGCGCTTGCCAAAGACCAGGGCGGTGCGCTCGAATTCTGCCAAGTGCTTGCGGTATTCGGCGTGTTCGAAGCGCGGGTGCCGCTTGGCCATGGCTTGCAAGTAACCCCAAAGGATACCGGCTCCACCGAGCACGAACGGTCGCTCGAACATGCGGTACGCCGCGACGGCCACGACGTAGTAGGGAGCGGACCCCATGAAGTACTTGCCTTTGCCCCAACGCTGTCGTCCCGTCCAAATCCCGACGTGACTCGAACCCATTTGGCGCAGGTGAATGATCTGCATCTCCGGATCGTGGAGAGAGCGAGCGATCCAGCCCTTGACGCGACACATGTGACCGTCGATGCCGTCCCAACACACCTCGCGCACGAACCCACCGATGTCCTGGAAGCACTCGACCCGGTAGAGCTTCGCGGGCCCAACGGAGTTTTCGTCGCCCGTTCGCTCCTCCACCAAGCGCCCCCCATGCCGTCCGAAAAGCTTGCCGGAGACCGTACCTAACCAGGGGTCGTCCTCGAAGTGCTCGACGCAGCGTTCGAAGTAGCGGGGCGGCAGCTCCAGATCGCAATCGAGCTTGCACACGTAGTCGAAGTCCCGAAGCTCGGCTCGGCTCAGGCCATCGTAGAAAGCGTCAACCACCCCTGGCCCCACGACACGCTCTTTCCTCCCGTCCCGGCGCACGACCTCGATGAAGGCGTGCTCCTTGGCTGCTCTTTCGAGGATCTCCGGGGTCCCATCCGTCGAGCCATCGTCGACGATGATCCACTTGCTGGGGCGAAGGGTTTGCGCCGCGACGGTGCGAATCGTCGTTTCGAGAAACTCAGCCTCGTCTCGACAGGGGGAGATGATGAGCACACGGCGCGACTGCTTGGGATCGTTCATCTAGCCTCGACGTAGGCGGACCTACCTACCGCATCGAATCCACTGGATCGAGCCCAAAGCCCTCGCGGACCCAATTGACGACCGCGGGCCCCGTGAAGCGTTCATCCCAGGCATAGTCGGCGTTCCAATCCGGTTTGCCCGACTGTGGAGGGCGAGCGACACCGCCGCGACGCATGTTCGTCGCCACCGCCATGAACGTCTTGAGACCCATTGGGTCATAGGCCTCTCCAGCCGCTTCGTGAGCCCGCTTGTCCGCGGAGGACAAGAACGGATCGTCCTCCCAGTCGAGCAGCGAAAGCTTCAGATGCTCTTGAACGTAACGTTTGAGCGTGCGTTTCGGATCCGACCACCCCTCGCGTTTTGCGGCCTGCTCGACGCCGGCCACGGTATTGCCTGCGGGCAGTGGCGTCCGCGTTTCCGGCAAGATGGCGTAAAACCGATTGCGGGCAAGTTCGACCAGCCCCGGCCGCCGCAGCGCACCGCCCGCGTCGCTGATCGGTCGCTCGGAAACGAAGACGTTGTCCTCTACTCGAGTGCCCTGCGTGTGGGACCAGTCCCCGCCGAAGTAGAGCCCGATGCGCGTTCGATAGCCGATGTTGTTGCGGACCACATTGCCACGCAGGGCATACACTTTGCCGTCTTGGTAGCGGTCCGAAGACGCCTCGAGTCTGAACCCCCAGTTGCTACGCGGCTCGACTCCGAGCTCATCCAGCAACATCTGGGCGCTGACGATGTTGCCTTCGACGACCGAGCCGAACGACGCGCCCTGCAGGGTGTATCCCCAGCCGGGTTGCGCTCCCAGCTCCGAGCCGTCCGAGTCGGGATCGGCTGGGGAGGGGTACTGAAAGATGAACTGAACGTTGTTGCGCACGAGCGCCGACTGCCCCCGCTGCCCTTCGGTCGTCATCCAACGGTTCGTCGGCTTGTTGCTGCGCGTGCTGCTGAACCAGTAGCCCTCGATGATGAGACTGTTCTCGCACGTCCCACCGAGGCGCATCTGCGGTCCACCCGAGGCACCATCCGCCGAAATGATGCCGCGGTAGGTGTGACCCATTTGCGCGCCCCCGCCGGCGTAGATGTTGCGACTGAACGTATCCCGGCGCGGGTCTGGCTCCGTCATCGGATCCGTCTTGTAGCCGTTCTTGTAGAACACGACTTCGTCGAAGGTCACTTCCGACGCACTGCCGTTGGTGAAATAGCCTTGGTTGTGCTCCTGCCCATTCCAACGAAACGCGACCACACTGCGCCGCACGGTGGTCTTCGTCGGGAGATAGACCAGGCCGGCCTCTCCTCCCGTCCACTTGCAGTCTTCCGCAAATGCAGTGACCGGGCCTCCCGCGGGGGACTTCGCGACGTGGGCGTTGAGATGACTCCACGGTCGATGCAGCTCGAGCCCCGACAACATCACGTGCAGTTGACTGATGCTCTCTCCGCCGTTGTGGCCGGACAGGGGGTTGCTCGAGCCGCGTCGATCTCCGAGATAGGCGACCTCTTTCGGCGTCGGCGCGATCACCGCCCTGGGCTCGGCGAGTGGCCCGTAGCTGGCGACCACCATCGGGTACTTCTCGCTGCGGCCTCCCACCAGCACACCGTCGAAGGTGTCGTGCACCTGACCCCGGCGAAAGAGAAACCAGTCCGGATAACCGCCGGCGACCGCGGCGAAGCCTCTGGGATGGGTCCTCAGCCGCGGATCGCCGGGCGAGTTCGCCTTCATTCCTACGGCATGGGCAAACGGCTTGACCGCTGCCACGTTCGGATGCAAGGGGTCGTCGCCATAGGCTCGCCCTTGTTCGTCTTGTGCACGACCTCGCGAGTCGATGATGCGAGTGCCGTCCCACCAGTAGACGTCGGCAGCGTGGTTGTCCCCGACGCTGGGATCAAAGAAGACGATCTTGCTACCCCAGTCCCGCGAACGATTGCCCGCCCCTTTCCAATTGCCGAGGGAACGACTGCCGTCACTGGCCACGAGCCCGCGACGCGGATCCGTCCAACCTCCGGCGTAGGCATCGCTCTCCGCCACCACGGTGGGCGCGCTGGTCCTGCCCGAGGTATCGGAAGCGAGCGCTGGGTTCGATGCTGCCCGAGCGGACTCGCTGGTAGGCGGCCCCGGCGGTGGTGCGGGTGGCGGTTGTGCAGCACAAGCCAACACCGCCAGGTTGACGAGCACGGCTGCAAACCACGATTGGGTCTTCGACACTTGCGTTCTCCTTTGGCCGCCATCTGGCCATCGAGCAAGCGTCATTGTCCCGAACCAGAAGCGTTTGTCTCGAACAGTCGACTGCGCGTGACGCTTTTTCCGACGACGTCGCGCTTCGACCAGCGATGCAGAAAACGCGCCACTCCCACGACGCCTGCGAACTTCTGCAGGACTACCGCAGTCGCATACAGTCTCGCGTCATCCGGAGACCACTGCCTTCGCGAAGCATCGTGGTAGACCTTCCACCACAATCTCCCATAGGCGGCTGCAAACAGCCCACCGCCCAACAGCGGAAAACGCGAGCTGGCCGCGATGCAGACACTCGGAACCGCCGCTCCCCAAGCCAAGACGGACATCACCTCCTTGAGGTGAGGCCGCTTCCCGCGCAAGCGCTGCACGTAGTAGCCCTCAGCGTAGGCCTCCCCGGAGCGAACGGCGCGTCGCCACCACTGGCCGAAGCGAGCCATGTCGATGTCGTGGTAGGCCATGTCGTCGGAGAGGCGAACGATCTTCTCACCCTGGGCGCACAGCCGCTGGGAGAACTCCAGCTCCTCACCCGCGGCGATGAGTTCGTCGTAGCCACCACTCCGGGCGAAGGCGTCCGCTCGCACCATCCAGATGCCACCGGTGGTCTCCACTTCGCCGGGTGCTCTGTCCCACTCCATGTCGGCGAGGCGATGGTAGGGATTGCGATCGCGTCGCTCTTCGCGCAAACGCCCGGCAACTGCGACGACCTCCGGGTGCCGTTCCAGGTAGTCCGCCGCCACGCCCAACCACTCTGGATGCAGCGTGCAATCGCCGTCGAGGAATTGAACGTAGCGGAAGTTCGCGTCTGCCCGCCGTGCGACGGCGAAGCCCTCGTTGCGTCCACGGGACGCCGTGAATGGCCGAGCCGGATCGAGTTCGTGAACAAAACGCTCGCCGAGCAGGTCGCGCGCCGACGCCACGCTGTCGTCGCTCGACCCGCTGTCGGCGTACACCGTGACCGCCACTCCCGTGCGCAACGCGGAGCCCAGCGCTGCCTCGAGCCGAGCGCCTTCGTTACGCCCGATGACGACCACTGCAACTTGTCGCTGTAACTCCATGGCAACGTCGATTGGCGACCACCCTACTGCAAAGCATCGGGCCCCGCAGGCCAGCAGGACGTCGCCCGGTCGACCGCCCATTGCAACGAAGCCTCACGAGCGTGTGGTCGACGATGCTACGCCCCGGGTGGAGGCATCAACCCGACCCCCGAGGCGAGGCTCATGAGTCAACACCAGAAGCACGACCCACTGAATAGCATCGTGGTTGGCGCCGGACTAATGGGTCGCTGGCATGCGACGTACCTGGCACGGGCAGGAGGACGGCTGCGTGCCGTCGTCGACCTCGACCCCGACGCGGCGAGGAAGCTGTGCCCCACTGGCGCACGCTCAGAGACGTCGCTGAGCCGCGCATTGGACGCCTTCGAGCCCGGCATCGTTCACGTCTGCAGCCCTCCCGGCTCCCACGACGAGCTCATCGCCCAGGCCCTCGACAAGAACTGGCACGTGATCTCCGAAAAACCGGTGACCCAAAGCGCTCGAGCCGCCCGAGAGTTGGAAAAAAGGGCGCACGCACGCGGCAGGTTGCTCGTACCGGTTCACCAATTCCCGTTTCAGAAGGGCTTTCAGCAATTGAAGGCCCGGCTGCCCCGACTGGGCTCCGTGCGTCGCGTCGAGTTTTCGACCGCCACGGCGGGAGCGGATGGCCACGCCGATCGCAAAGGCGTGCTGCTCGAGATCATGCCGCACGCGATTTCGTTGTTCCGCGCGCTCGGTTTTCCGGTGGAGGCGAACGCGTTCGACATCGTCACGTTCTCGAACGACGAACTGGAGTTCGCTACGAGGTTCGCAGATACGGCGCTGAGAGCGCACATCGACCTCGTCAGTCGACCCACTCACAACGAGTTGGTGGTCCACACCGAGCGGGGCAAGCTGCTGGCTGACTTGTACCACGGCTACCTGGTCACAGATGAGGTCGCCAGCAGCTCGCGAAGTGCGAAGTTGCTGCGGCCATTCCGCACGACGACGAACACCCTGTTCGCAGCGGGCAGGAACCTCTTGGGACGCGCCATCTCGCGCATCCCGGCCTATCCGGGACTGCTCGAGTTGTTGACAGCTACCTACGAAGCCGCTCGCTCGGGCGGCCCCGCTCCCATCGACGGCAATGAATACGTGATCGCTGCGGAGCTGAAAGACCGTCTATCCCAGAGTCGTGAAGAACGAACGGAAGGCAAAGGATGAACGTCGTCGAGCAGAACGAGAGCAGCATGACAGCCACCGCCTCTGGTGCGAAACGTCTACTCGACGTCACGAGCTACACCCTATTCGGCATCGGCCTGCTCTCACGCCTCCTACCGCTGTTCGATCAGGGGGGTCGCGTGCTGCGGCAGTTCCCCACCGAAGATGGCTACCTGATGCTCACGATCGCGCGCAACCTCGCGCTGGGTCGTGGCATGAGCACGGCGGAGGGCTTGATCCCGACCAACGGTACCCAACCGCTGTTCAACCTGATCGAGGCGAGCTGCTTCTGGCTCGTGGGGGGCGAACGTTGGCTGGGTGTGTTGCTCGTGCAGCTGGTCTCGGTGGCGATC
>JBNKZR010000379.1:0-7418 GCA_050301735.1 Polyangiaceae bacterium
CGTCGTTCTCGCCGAGTACGAGCCGACGTCTAGCGTCGGCGTGGAGCTGATGGAGGTGCTGTCGTCGTTGACGGTGCCGCCTCGGCCGGTGCTCATCCGAGGTCGCGATGCTGACGCGCGTGCACCCAGTCCAAATGGCGCTGCGGTGTTGCACAAACCTTATCAGAGTGAAGATCTGATTCGAGTCGTCGCCGAAGCTGCTGCAACGGCCTCTGGATTCGATGCTCACCTCAGTGGCGTCAATCTGATCGACATGCTGCAGTTGCTGCACTTCAGCCAAAGGACGGCGGCTGTGGAGGTTGCTGGTAAGTGGTCGGGGCGTGTTTACTTCGAGCGCGGAGAGATCGTGCACGCGACCTTGGGTGAGCAATCGGGTGCCGGGGTGTTGCCCCAGCTGCTCAGAATCACGTCCGGGGCCATCCGCGTGGAGAACTGTCGGACGGAGCAGCGAAGTATAGCAGCGCCATTTCAGATGTTGCTCCTCGACTTGTTGCGTCAGGAAGACGAGCAGAGGACGGGTGCCGACGAAATCGACGTCGACACAGCTTTCAAGTCGTATCGCGCCCCGTCCGTCAGTGTTCGACCGTCGTTGCTGTCGCTCGCGCCACCGCCGGACCCGGGGAACGTCGCCGAGATCAGTGCCGCGTGTGCCAAAGTCGTCGACGAGTCGGATGGCGTCGTCGGCTGCGCCGTGGTCGATCCGCTGACGACTTGGATCATGGGTCAGCATTTTTCCCAAGGACGGCCACTGCCAGGCGATCGCCTCGCGATGCGAGTGTTGGACTTGTTGGCGGAGGCCGTGCGTCAGCGCTCGGACTCATCCCCGACTCAGCCCCTGGACGGGCAGCTGTCGTCAGCGGACTTGCTGTATCTGTCGCGAACGTTCGATTCGTGCCGTGCAGTGCTGTTGCTCGTTGCGCGACGCTCCACGCGCGTCGGCTTGGGAAGAGCGCAGATTGGTACTGCCATTGCGGCACTGGACGCGTTGGTGCTGTCCGGGTTCGAACGGGGTGCGGAGGGGTGAAAGCATGAGTGTCATCGGGTCGAGTGAACGCCATAGCACGATCCCCGCGAGTGCCGTCGAGACCTCACCGGTGCAGTCCACCTGGCTCGATTGTGCGCTTCCGTTGCTCGAACAGCTTACGACGCTACCGGCTGATGCCACGGGAAGCCTCGAGTTCGGGGCGGGGACGGTCTTGGTCGAGAACGGCAGGGTATGCTGGGCCACCTCGCCACGCATGCGCCGCCGCTTGACGGATCTGCTCTGCCACCAAAAATCCCCGCCGCTGGCACGCGAGGCGGTGGAGGCGGTCGTCCGCGCCTGCCGCACCAGTGGACGGCCCTTCGGCGAGGCGTTGGTCGAGGCCAGTCTGGCGACGGCTGAAGGTCTGCGTAGCGCGCTGCGGCAGCACGTTGCCGAGAGCGTAGCACTGATTGCGGGCCGCGAGTCGTCGTTGGAGTCCGCAGTCTGGCGCCCGCACGCTAAGCAGCGCTACGACGCGCGCTTTACCTTCTCCGTCGCTGAACTGCTCTCGACCCTCGGTGCGTTGGAGGATGTCGCTCTGGCAGCCACCGCACGGCGATGGCTGAAGTACGCCATTGCCGGCGCCGGTCGGGGCGTTGCACTGGCCCAGCTCGGACAGCGGCGTGCGCTCCCCATCGGGGTGGTTGCTGCAGATGACCTCGGCGTTTCGGAAGTGCTCGAGCTGTCGGACTGGGCTTCCTCGACGTTGCAGGTTTCGACCTGCTTGTGCGAAAACCCAATCGTCGCTTCGACGTGGAATGGCGGTATCCAGACCATCCTGTGGCAGCATCGCAACGTTTGCTTGGCGATGCTATTCGAGTCGCCTCACGACTGGGCCAGGACTCTCGGGCGTTTGCAACGTTTGTTGGAGAGTGCGGACGGCGCCGATGCTTTCGAGGCGGCCCTGGCGCGAGTCGACGCGTCCGCGATATCAGGCGTTCGAGTCACGTCCCACTGATGCCGACCTGAGGGTGGCGGGAGGCGGCTGCGTTTCGAGAGTGATGCTGCGGCAGTGGTTCTGGGCGACGACCCCGAAGTCGGGTTGGGCCCCGAAGCGGAAGCGATGACCCAGCACTGCCTCGAACCAATCCTCAGTGCGGGGTCTGGGTAGCACCACGGCGTTCGGCTTGAGTGGTGTCTCTGGTGAGAGGTTCAGCTCCGCACGTGCCAAGCGTTCTTGCCCCCAAGACGCGAGCAGGTACGTCCGGTGCACTTCCAAGTGTTCGGCGACACGCTCAGCGAAACGTTGACGAGCGGCCTCGGGCAGCACGATCGCGCCGTCTTCGCAGCGCAACACATCCAGTAGCAGCGAGACGAGTCGGGGGGCGGGTGCCTTGGCCAACAGTCGTAGGGCCTGTTGGGACATGGCGTCGTACGCTGCGTCCGAAGGTAGCTTCGGGAGCAACACCCCTCGAGGGGAGTCTGCAGCAGAGAGCTCCTGCGTTCGGCGTTGCAGACGCTGTCGCATGTAGTCGTTCTTCGGCGTGGCTTCGAGCGGCCCGGACAGATCTCGGAGTAGGGAGCGTTCGGTCGCGATGTCGTAGCACTCCCAAGACAGTCCAAGTACGATTTGCCGTGCGATGGCTGTGGCGAGACGCTGGTCTGTGGACACTGAATCGGGCGCGAACGGTGCCGCCGCTCCGTTCAACAGCGCCAGAGTTGCTTGTCGGATCATCGGAGGGGGGCCGGCGCACACTTCGCTCGCGCCCAGAAGAAGCCGGCGTTCGTGAGTGAAGGCAAGCAGGTTTTCGACGTTCACCTCGCGGCGGTTTCCTTCCAGTTCGTCGGTGATGAGGCCCGTCACGACGCCGAAGAATCCGGCTGCGAGCTTGTGCCCCACCGCCAGGTGAGCAGGAACGCGCTCAGCCCCACTCGACAGCAGATGACGCGCCGGACCGATCAGGAGGTGGACCAAGGGGGGAAGCAGCGCTTGCCAGCGGTAACCATCGACGTCGAGGGCAGATGTGAACGACTCGATCTCGGACAGCGTTCGAGGCAAGTAGCGCGTGATCTGCGCCAAAGCGGAGACATTCATCGGCTTGCCACGTCGCTCGTCACGGTATGGGCAGCGACGCAGATCGATCGGAACCCCTTGCTTGACGCGACTCGGTGCTCGGCGTTCGCTTACCGGGCGACCCTCATCGTCCACCACGTCGTCAGCGTCGAACAACAGCCCTCCCACGCAGAAGGGTTGACCAGACCGTACTGCATTGAACTCCGTTCCCACCGCCGTGCGTCGCAACTGCCGTTGGTGCAGTTCCCCTCCGATTGAGAATGGACGACCAAGGCTTGCCTCGCTTTAGCGCGAATGATTTGCGTCCCGCTATGAGCCAGTTTCGAGCGGTTGGACGGGCTCAGTTATCTCCGTCGGCGATCGAACCGTTTCGGATCCAGAGGTGTGGTCCATTGGCTGCTTTGCGGCAAACAGAGGGTGGAGGTGCGGAGCCAGGCGCCGACGGCACGTGTCGCGTGCTTTCTGTGAACGTGGGTGGAGTGCGTCCCATCATCGTGAGGGGCCAGGAAGTGCCGTCGAGCATCTTCAAGCAGCCCGTCTCCTGTGCCGAGGTAACGGAACGTGGGCTGGTCGGCGACGCCCGTGTCGAACCTCGGAAAATGGGCGAGAGAGCCCATGCGCTGTCGGCGTATTGCGGTGAGAACTACGCCGCCTGGAGTCGAACGTTGCAACTGCCACTGCATTGGGGTCAGTTCGGTGAGAACCTGACACTCAGCGGACACCTGGAAACCGTGGCGCGCATCGGTGACGTGCTGCGCATCGGTGACGTCGTCGCGCAGATCACTCAGCCTCGGGAACCCTGCCGTAAACTCGACGCGCGCATGGGTTTCAAGTTCAGTCGCCGTTTTCTCGAATCCCGAAAGGTGGGCTACTACTTGCGTGTGTTGCAAACGGGTCGCGTCGCTCCCGGGGACGAGGTGACCTTGCTGGAAACCAACTCAATTGCGCCCACGGTCGACGAGTTCGTACGGGTCGTCTACTTCGACTACTGGGACTGGCTGGGGCTCGAGGAGCTGCTCCGAGCCCCCGAACTGCCATCCGGGTGGCGAGAGGTGATCGGTGCGAAGCTACGGCGAGCGAAGAACTCGGATGGATGGTTCGGGTTGCGGCCTCTCCTGGTTCGGCGGGTGGAGCGTGGTTCCAATTTCGTCAGCGTCGAGTTGACGTGCCCACGTGGACGTGAGCTGCCTCCTGCCGCAGATGGCCAAGAGCTTCCCGTCGCTTTCGGAGACGACGTTCGACAGCGCATCACGCGAGTAGCTTTCAGGATCACGCGTGCGGGCTCCAGTTGCTACCGCATCCGCGCCAGCGGGGAGAGTGGCGGTCTGCAGGGGACTCGAGCTGGGCCGCCGTGGCCAGACGAGCTCGTTGTCGGCGCGACGGTCATGGCACGGGCGCCGCGCACGCCCGTGTTGCCGGCGTGAGGAGGCGCGAGGCTCACTGGGTGGGGTTGAGCGTGTCCGGCTTCGCTCCGAGAGCGTGCACACTGGGTGGGTGAAACACAAAGTGTGCCGCAGTTGTCGGTGTCGGCGGTGTCCGGTGTCGCCTGGACTCGGCCATTTACTTAGAGCATGTGCATGGGTCTAACTCGACCGTTACCCAGTCAATGGACACCCAGGTGCGCATGTGAGGAGGATGGCGACCACTCGTCATTTCGAGGGGCTACGCGCGCACGTGTCGACCGATCGGTTGGCGCGACTCCTGCAGCGGGGTTGAGCATGGGGTGGACGATTGCCGTGGCGTGTCTCGGTTCCGGTGGCATTGGGGGAGGCTTCGGATGACTAGTGGTAGGGGGGACAGCTGCTTGGGGCCGCGGGCCTCCGTGCAGGACCGGAACGGCTTTTGGGGAGCGACGGGTTTGGTGAGTCGCAGAGGCGGCGCAGCCATGACCGAACATGACGGAGGTGACCCAACGTCGTCGCGGGGGTCCGGTTCGTACCCGGCGCTCAACGGTGCTGCGGTGCCGGAGGCAGAAGGCCTCTTGGACGTGGTGCGGGTTGAGGAAGGGGTCGCGCTAGACTTCGAACCGGCGTTCGAAACCTGGCCGCTGGTACTTTGGGCGCCGTGCTTCGACACTCTTCGACACGCGAAGGGCGTCGAAGAGGTGTTTCTGGCAAAGGTGAAGCTGCCTGACCCGGAGAGGTCAGCGAAGGATGTGCTTGTCGTGGCGTCGAAGTACCGCATCGATGCTGCCGAAGCTCACGCCGCTCTCGGCGCAGCGCTGGCTGCCGCTGACTGCAACGAGACATGCCTGGTTTGGTATCTGCGGAGCGACTCTCCGCGCTTGGCGCAGCTCCGGGCAGCTGGGTGCTTGGCTCTGCGGCGCGAGAAGCCGATGGCCCCGGATGTTTGGGACGACCTGTCGCTGGTGCTCTCCGCTCGTGGAGGAGCGAGCAGCTCCGATGGACGACCCAACCCGATGGACGTGCACCGACAAGCACTCCGATCTGATTGACGGCATCTCGTCAGTTCACCCGCTGCGGCTGTGCCACCGCTGTGATCGGGCGCGCAACCGCCCGGGCGCGACAAAGCCCTTCGGATGCGACTGAGCCTGCCTGTATCTTCTCGGCGTGACGTCTTGGCGCCGCCGCCGGCTAGCTGCTCTTCCTGCTTCGTTCTTGGGGATAGTCGCCGTGTTTGGTGTGCTGGCAGTGGCGGGAGCCGCATTCGCCGAGCCTGGCCTGGAGCGACGGGATGAGCGCGGTGAGGCGGCGGTGGTCCCTCCGCGTTTGCAGTCCTTCGTCCAAGCAACGTATCCGCCGGAGGCGCTCGAAAGCGGCCAGAGTGCGCGGGTCACGCTACGCTTGGACATCGACGCAAGCGGACGGGTCACCGACGTAGCGATCCACGGATCTGGTGGAGCTGCGTTTGACCAGGCGGCGGTGGATGCAGCCAAACGCTTCATCTTCGTGCCCGCGACGCGAGCCGGGGAACCGGTGGCCGCACGCATTCTGTACGAGTACGTGTTCGAAGTCGACACCGCAGCTGCGCTGTCCGACTACGTGGCGACGGTGCTCGACTCGGAGACCAACGAACCCGTGTCGGGCGCAACCGTCGTCGTCGTGGGGCCGGGGCAGGACGAGCGGAGCTCGCGTACCGACGGCTCAGGACGTTTCGAAGTGACGAACGTCGAAGCTGGCAGGTTGCGGGTACGCATCGAAGCGCCCGGCTACGAGCCCTACGTGGTCGAGGACGTCTTGGTCTCTGCGGAACGCAAAGAGGTTCGCTTGCGCATCACCCCGGTGCAAGAGCAAGCGGTGGACGAGGCCATAGAGATCGTCGTCGTCGGTGAGCGCAGTACAGAACCCGAGGTCGTACGTCGGGTACAGAAGCGAGAACTCGAACGGGTGCCCGGGACCTTTGGTGACGCGCTTCGGGCGATCCAAGCGCTGCCCGGCATCGCCCAAACACCGACGCTCTCGGGGTTGCTCGTCGTGCGGGGTACGTCTCCCGAAAGCACTCAGGTGTTCTTTGACGGCGTGTTCGCGCCCGACGTCTACCATTTCGGCGGACTCTCCAGCGTGGTCCCGACGGAGATGCTCGAGAGCATCGATTTCCGCCCGGGCAACTTCGACGTGATGTACGGGCGCGGCATCGGAGGCATCGTCGATGCGAAGATCCGCAGTCCGCGAAACGACGGCAAAGTGCATGGGATGGCACAAGTCGACTTCGTCGATGCGCGGGCCGTGGTCGAGGGACCCGTCGGAGTTGGCGGCTGGCGGGTGCTGGCCGGAGGCCGACGCAGCCATCTGGATACCTGGCTCGGACCACTGCTCGAAGGCAGCAACACGCAGTTTACGTCGTTGCCCGTGTACTATGACTACCAATTCTTTCTGGAACGGGAGTCCGTGCAGGGCGACGTCGTGCGTGTCGGGGTCTATGGTTCGGACGATCGCGTTCACCTGCTGAGCGATAGCAGTGTCTTCTTCAACGAGTTCTCTCAAGCCAACGCTTTTTGGAGCATCGTCAGCGAATATCGAACGCGCCTCGGCAACGGCACGCAGTGGAAGCATGCCGCCTCGTTCGGGCGCCTGATCGAACGTGTGCATGTCGGACCTCTAGAGTCGAAGACGTACGCCTATCCCACCATCTTTCGTGGCGAGTTGACGCATCAGTTGTCCGACCACATCACCTTGCGCGCCGGACCGGATGTGCTGTTTGCTCCCTTCGAGGTGCGTTTCGTGGTGACGGAAGAGGCGATCACGGGCGATCCGTTGGCAGCGTCGCCGGTGCTAGAGCCCCCTCGAGTGGCAGACAGCCAGAGTGCGTTCCTTCAGCCTGCGGCCTATGCCGCACTGGACGTCGACGCGACAGGTCGTTTGAGACTCACGCCTGGCATTCGTGCCGACTACACGCGAGGCACTGGTCGTTGGGATGTGA
>JBNKZR010000380.1:0-7406 GCA_050301735.1 Polyangiaceae bacterium
GATGCCGGCGGATGTGAATCGTAGAACGCTGAGTAGACCGGGTCAGGGGTCAGTGTGCTGGCATTATCACGGTAGAGTTTGAGTAATGCGGAGACAAGGTCTGTTGCATTCGCGTTTTGCGATGCATAGTCGTCGGCTTCGAACTCCCCCTGGCAGGCCGAGTCGTCGAAGCCGAGCAGCTGCTCCGACCCTGGCGGGACGGAGTTCAGGTCTCCCCCGCCGATCACGATGCCACTCTTTGCCGCATCCTCGAGTTCTTGCTCGAAGCGCTCGATGTGGGAGCGCTTGGTGCCGTCCTTCGAATACGCGGCCGTGTGCGTGGCGACGAGGAGCACCTCTTCGCCGATGGCGTCTTCGTCCAGGCGCGCCGTCAACAGGTTGCGCCGCAAGTAGAAGTACCGTTCCAAGGAGTCTTGGTCACTTCTCAGTGCGAGTGCGACGCGTCTACCCCCGTGCAATCGGTACTTCGAAGCGATGGCGTTCCCGGAGTCGACCGCGCCGAGGCCATCGCTGGGCACGAAGTCGGCTTTCCACTGGGAGGCGTAGACCGCGTAGTTCAAGTCCGTCTCGTCCAGCAGGCGCTGCAGTTGGTCGACGAAGGCACTGCGCTTGGAGTTGACGTCCACCTCCTGCAGAAAGAGCACGTCGGGGTCGACCTGACGGATCTTTCTGGCCAATGCCCCGATGTTCGACTCGACCTCCCGCTCCGTCATCAACACGCGGTCGCCGTGGCAGTCGAAGAAGAAGTCGATTCTGCCGCCGCCGAACTTGACGTTGTACGTCATGACGACGAGTTGATCGTTCGACTTGGGGGCGGACGTCAGGTCGTGGGCGCGGTATTCGACGGCCGACTCGACGGCGTCGAACTCCGTGTGGAATGGATCGCAGCCCATGAGGCCGCCAAGGAGCGAGATGGCACTGCACAACAATGAGGCGCTGCGCAGCGACGAAGCGCTGCACACCAAGGCCAAGCCGTGCCTCCCGGAGCGCATGGCTGCTCGTCTACCCCAACGTCGAGGCGATCGCAATCTCGCGTGCTACGGGGATTGGGGTGATTTGGGCTTGCCAACTCGGGGTCCTTGTCAGAAACAGCGGGTTCATGCCGCACGCCGAAGGTTACACCTGCATGTTGCTCGGCCCATCGCGTCGGGGCTCGTGGTCGTGGGCGTGGTCGACTGGATGGGGCAGGGGCGCTGGGGGGATCCGCCTGGGCTGGGCGTTCACGGGTCGGCTCGTTTTGGGACCTACGCCAGGTGTTTGCGGTAGCGCGCCGGGCACCTCGAGCGGACGCCCCAGGCCAGCTGGTGCTCGTACCGTGAGGCCAGCGGCGGACTGGCGATGATACGCAAAGTACAATCTGCCTACCAGGATCCGCTCGAGCTCATCTGGTTGCGCGCCGCAGAGCGCCTTGGCATGCGCGTGGTGAGGTCGGCAGAGGTGTTCGCTTCCTGGGATGGTGCGGGTACACTCACCATTGCTACGAGTGAACACTTCGATGCCGACGACAACCTCGGCCAAATGATATTCCACGAGATTTGCCACGCGCTCGTGGCGGGCGATGCGCGCCACCAACCCGATTGGGGATTGGACAACGACGAGGCCGGGGACATCGTCTTCGAACACGCCACTCATCGGCTGCAAGCCGCATTGGCTGGTCCGTACGGCCTGCGCGATTTCATGGCCGTGACTACGGACTGGCGCCCCTATTGGGATGCTCTACCCCAAGACCCTTTGACGTCGGGTGATGACCCGGCGATCTCTCTGGCACAACGGGCCCACTATCGCTCGCGTGCGGCTCCGTGGGCGGCGGTGTTGGAAGATGCACTCAGTGCCACTGCGGCAATCGCGGACGTAGTGAGGCCCCATTGCTCCTCAGCGTCCCTCTGGGCGGTGACTCACGCTCGGCATCGAACGGGCTTTCTCCTGAACGAGGACTCGAGTCGACACTGCGGGCAGTGCGCGTGGGCGTACGAAGCGCGCGGAAAGACGCTGCGCTGTCGGCGCTCAAAGAATAGCGACCGTGAGGCCGTCGTGATCGACTCCGAGGAGAGCGCCTGCGAGTGTTGGGAACCTCGCTTGACGGCGGAGGCTTGCGGGCCATGTGGTGCGTGTTGTCGGGAGGGCTTCGATCTCGTGCAGGTTCGACCGCGCGAGGCCTTCAACAAACTACATCCCGAGTTGGTCAGCACGAGCACGTTGGGTCTTCACGTGCAACGCCCCGACGGGCGCTGCAAAGCGCTGCGTGGTGACGGGGAGTCAGCCCCCTACCGTTGTGCGCACTATGCGGACCGGCCGCGGGCGTGTGCGGACTTTCCCGTTGCCGGCGACGCGTGTCTCCTGGCACGTCGTCGCGTGGGGCTCAGCCGCTGAGCTGGGGTTCGAGCGAGGTCCTGCGTCCGCAAGGGTAACACTGCAGCACTCTCGTGAGGTCACCCAAGCGGGCCATGGGGCCATCCCCGCTTTCGGCGAGCCGAGCGTGCAACAGTGTGCGGCGGCGCGCGGAGGCGATGCGACGCTCGATGGTCCTCGCGGGAACGTCGAGTACTTCGCTCAGCGCCGAGACACTCATGCCGTGCACGTAGCGCAGCTGCAGCAGGTTTCGTTCCAGGGGCGTGAGCTGCGCCAGAGCTTGGTGCAGAGCCGAAAAAGCGGGTTCGAGAGACATGGCGGCGTATTTCCTGTCCTACGCCATTGCCGGCGCTGAACTTCCCCCGCGGCTGGCGCGGGTAGCGGCTCGGGCGGCTACGGCGCGTCAGCGATCTGGCTCGTTGCTGAGCACCGCCGCGGTCAACGCTTGGATTTCCGCCACGTTCGCGTCGCGCGCTCGGACACGTTCCAGGGCAGTCCAAGTCTGATCCGCTTCCAGACGAAAGCTCCCTAGGAAGGTATGGGGTGGCTGCCCTTGGTGATCTTCCGGCGATAGGAGCGAGAAGAAGCTGTGTCCTGAGGGGCGCTGATAGAGGTGATAGGTCTTGCCGGGGATCTTGCGCAGGTTGCATTCCGCTTGGTGCAGGGCCAAATCAGCCTTGGCCTTCTCCAACACGGCTTGGGCTTGGTCTTGAAGGTGGCGGATCTGGTCGGCGATGAGCCGCAGCTGAGCGTTCGTTTGGTGAGCCACAGCTGCCGACGCCGCCTCGATTGCTTTGGCAGTGTCGACCAACGAGATCGCCGCAGAGAGGCGATGAGTGGGGTAGGGGGAGCTGTGTGAGGGGCCGAGGTGGTTGGGCCCACTGTGCTTTCGAGATTCGCTCATGAGCTCAGTCGCTCGCCTCACTCGTCCTTGCTGGCTGACGCCCTCGCCTGGGTCTCAGCGGCGAGGCGCTTCAACAGATTCCTCACCCCGCGCGGCGTGTTCACGGAGGGTTCTCCGAGCACGGCGCGCTCGAAGCTCAGGTAGGCCGACTCCGCGCCTAGCGACGAACTGATGCTGAGCAGCGAGCCGTTGCGATGCAGGACCACGAGCAGACCCAACACTGCGGCTGCGCCCAAGAGCAGCCACTCTTGCATTCTGTTGTCACGCGCAGCGGCGGGCTCGGCTTGGGCGGTTTCGACGGCCAGGCCACCAGCGTCGGGGACGGGGGCATCAACTGTGCCTGGTAGGTGAGCAAAGGCGTCTGCTGGCAATGGCGGCGCAGCGCTTGGCGTGGGGTTGACCCGAGCGGTCGCAGCGGGCGGGGCCATGGGGGGCGCGCTTGCCATCGGAGGTGGAGGCGGCGCAGAGGGGGGCAGAACGTTGGCCACTGGTATCTGCGATACATTGGCGGTGCCGAACGGGGCCGGAGGCACCACATCCGCCACCGCTGGGGCGGCGGGCCCTCGCGCTTCCGCGATTGCTTCCTGCGCGAGGTGTGCAAACGCGTTTGGCGGAAGCGGGGGGGCGAGGCTCTCTGGCGCGGGGCGCGAGGCGGTCCCTGCCTCTGCGACGACGGCAGCCGCAGTCTCCGCCATGCTCGGGGACTTCGAAGGCAGCGGAGGCATCATGCCGGTGCCTGGAATCGTACCTGGGCGCGGCTTGGGCCGAGGCACGCGCGGCGCAGTGGCAGGCCCCGGCAAAGGCACCTTTCCGTTCACCTGATTGGCACCTGCAGTGCCGATGGGGCGTGTCGGTGGGTCCAGGGAAACCGGCGGCCCCGGAACCGTGTGCTGTCCGACGGTGCTGGGAGGCTCCAAACCTGCAACGACGTACAGCGGCTCCCAATCGCTGCTTCCCGCCTCGGCGATCAGAGTCGATTCGTTGACCAGGCCCGCTTCGAACGCTGCATCCAACTGCTCGAGCGTCATCATTCGAGTGTCGCCAGGGGCGACCGCTACCTGCCACAGATCCTCTTCGGGCGCTTCGCTCATTGCTGTGTTTCTCCGCGTCGGATCCTTCGTCGTGCGGATCCAGGGCTCATTCGATGAGGCTACCCGAAGACCGTGCCCAGGGCGATTCGGCACCGTTTCGGGCCTCGCTGACGTGTCCGTTGACCGCTGAGTGTATCAGTCGATTTGGAAAAAGCCGCCAATAACGCAGGATATTCACACTGCGCGCACGCGAGGCGCTATAACGCCGACTGACGATGGCTAGGGACCCGTTTGCCGAATTCTCGCCCGAAGGTGCTCCGAAGAAGGGGCTCAAGGCCAAACTCGACACCGGTCGAGTCGTAGCTGGTCTCAGTTTGATCGTGCTGGTCACGTTCATCTTCGCTTTCTACTTGCCCCTCAGTGGTGCTCACAGTGCTTTGGCTGAAGAGTTCGAGACGCTGAGCAAGTCCAATTCGGGGACCAACACACAGCTGGAGAAGACGACCCAGCAGCTGATGGACACCCAGAAAGAGCGTGACGAGCTCAAGTCTAGGGTGGACAAGGTGGACGCAGAGAAGGCCGCCGCCGACAAGAAAGTCGACGATTTGCGTGCCGCGCTCGAAGGCAAGTTCGACAAGAGCGTCAAGGTCGAAGAGGTTCAGGGCGGTGCCGAACTCGTCATCGACAACTTGAAGCTTTTTCGCGGCCACGAAGTAACGGTGCATCCGCCCGGCCGTAAGCTGCTCTGCGCGGTGGGCAAGGCTCTGAAAGGGATCGACTCTGAGGTCGAAGTCCGCGCCTACACCAGCGACGGCACGGTGAAAAACCCCATCCTCCGACGTGACTACGCAACGGCGTGGGACGCCAGTGCTGCCCGCGCGGTCGGCGCATTGCGCGTGCTGGAGACGTGCGGCGTTGCCGGCAAGCGCTTGCGCGCGACGGGCCAAGCTCAGCACGGTGTGGGCGAGTTGCGCAAGCGGTCGGACGGGCAAGTCCGGCTCGTGCTCAGCCCGTCGAAGTGACGCTTCGCGGCAGCGTCAGCGGATCGCGAGGCCCAACTCCGAACGCAACGTGCGGTAGCTCTGTCCCATGGTGTAGCTGAACAGATCCGCCAGTTGCTCCCGATGTGGTGTCTGGCCCATCGGGAATCGCTCGAGCATGTTGGCGGCGACACGCGGCGAGCCGCAGGCGAGCAACGCCACCCGATTGGCGATGAATTCCAGTTGTCGCTCCCAGGCGCCCACGCGAGCGGGGGCGTTGTTGGGAGAAATACCTTCGAGTTTCTCCCCCAGCGCGGCGAGCCCGTTGGCTTCGAGTTTCTTCTTGAGCCCTTTGGCGAATTTGCCCGCTTCACCGCTCGGGGCTTCCATCCGTCCGGTGGCCACGAAACAGGCATCGACCAAGGTCGTCAGCCCGCCCGCGTCCGCCGCGTACAGGGAGGCGCGAGCTTCCGGTCGAAGTCGACTCAACGCGCGCGCCCAGAGGAAGACGAGTTCTTGCGCGCTCAGGCCGCGTCCCACCGCCTTGCCGACGAGCCACGCTGCTTGCTCGACCGGCAGCAATGCGGGCAAGTGGTCGCTGTCGGCGAGGTAGAGGCCCGGCATGCCGATGTTCAAGAGTTGGCAGGTCCAGTTGAAGGCGCGGGCTAGGGTCGTGGTGCTCGTCGTCGGGTCTTCGGCGGTGCAGTCCTTGAGCATCTGCTGCTGCACTTTGGGTTTGGGCAACGAGACGCTGCGCGCCGTCTCTCCGAGGAAGGTGAACAGTTGGGCCAGTGCAGGGTCGCTGGCGCTTGCCGACAAGCCTGCCGAAAAATCTCCGCTGGCGAGGGGGCGGGAAGGTCGAGGTAGACCTTCCACGCCGTACTTGTCGAGTAGCTCTTGTTCGACCTGGTTGCTGGGGCCCAAAGCCGCGACGATGGCGGCAGCATTCCACGCGGCGTCCAGCTGCTTCGTCCAACTGAAGAATGCCGAGGCGCGACGATAGCAGCGCAGACTGAGGGGATCGACCGCCATCGCGCTCACGTAGTGACCCTCTGCTGCTCGCAGCCGCGACTCGTTTTCGTAGAACGCGGCCGCTTCGAGGTGCGCCGCGCTGTTCTTGGGCTGAAGCTCACAGGCCCGTTCCAACACGTTGGCTGCTCTGCCGGGCGAGTCCAATTTCGAGACGTAGAGGCGTGACGCCGCGATGCACAACTTCGAGACCGCTGGTGCATCCAGGTGCCCAGCGATGAGTTGTTCGTACAGCCCGGCGAGTTCTTCCCACTGCTCGAGCTTTGCCAACAGCGTGGCGGCGATCTGAAGAGCGGCCACCGACTGGGGGAAGAGGCTCAGGCACTTGCGAGCCAACGCCAGGGCTTCGTCGTCTCGTTCGCCTTCCTGAGCGGCGCGAGCGCGGGCTACCAGGCCTGCTTCGTCTTCCGCGTCTCGATGGGGGGTCGGACCCGGGGGCGGTCGCCAGGATTCCGGTCCGGCGAAGGGAGCAGGCGCCTGAGGCGGACGGGAAGGAAACGCTGGGGGTTCGGGTTGGTTGGTGACAGCGGTCGCCGCAACCGCGGCTTGCTCTTCGCGACCGGCCAAGACCGCTCGACCCATTTGCTCGAGTGCGTTCGCCGCTGAAGTCTCAGACGTGCTCTCGGGGGAGCCAGCCGCCGCCTCTGAAGTCTCAGACGTTGCGGGCGCGTCGGGGGAACGGGGTGCTGCCGGTTCAGCGGGCGGGTACGCGTGAGGTGCGGCTGGTTCAGCGGGCGGAACGGCGGGAGATGCCACCGGCTCAGCGGGCAGGGAGGCGGGAGATGCCACCGGCTCAGCGGGCAGAGAGGTGTCATCGAACACGAGGGCATCAGGCTCTTGCGGGTGTACATCCGCCGCGAAGTGTTGGTGCTGAGTTACTGAAGAGGCGCTGCTGACTGCCGTCGTCGGATCTGGACTTGGTCGAGCGGACGTTGCCGGTTCGGAAGCGGCCGGTGCGACGGAAGCAGGCGCCGGTGCTGGAAGTGGACCGGGAAGAGGCGGCGTTGCCGGCCCGTTCGCCGCCTGCACGGGCGCTGAAAGCGGAGCGGGAGGCGGCGTTGCCGGCGCATCCGCCGCCTGTACGGGTGCTGAAAGCGGAGCGGGAGGCGGCGT
>JBNKZR010000381.1:0-7382 GCA_050301735.1 Polyangiaceae bacterium
CGTCTTGCTCCGCCTGGCACGCTTCCACTACCGGGATGCCGATGTCGCCGCAGGTTACCGCTTCTCCATCGGCGCAACTCTGAAACGCGCGATACGTCTCACCGCACGCGCCTTCGCCCAAATTCATGCAATCGGCTTCACACGCCTCTTGATCCGTCGGCCCGATCGGACACTCGGCGGCGAGCGTGGCCTCGCACCCGACGCGACACTGCTCACTCGTAGGACCGTCAGCGGAATCCAGGTCGGTGCCCGGCTCGGCGTCCGTGCTCGACGCCACATCAGTCGCCGACTCAGCCCCCGTAGCCTCAGCGCCTTCGCCGCCGGACGACTGGGCCATATCCGAGCCCGCTTGCTGCGACGCATCGGACTCGGTCGCCGACTCATCGTCGCTGTCCTCACCGCAGGCCAGAGCCAGACTCAGTGCCAACAGCACGGCCAACCACCTCTTGAGCGAGCCCGATTGTAGGATAGCTTTTCTGGCCCCCGTTGGGTGAGGGCCCGAAAGACTGCCCTGTTGCAGTCGTTTTCTCGATTCCATTTTCTGTTGCATCGAAAGAGTGTCTACGAATCGCCCGCTGATTTAGCACAGCCGGCGGCTAGCGACAGGAGCTACGCGGACCCAACCCGAAAACGGGTGCGGGACCGACGCACTCGGGCACAGACCCTACCCGGGTCACGCACTTGTCGCCAAAGGATCCCACCTAACTCGACGTGCAGGCTCCTGGCTTGCTACGACGCGACCATGGCGGATCCAACCGATGGCGTGGCCTTTGCAAAAGGCGAAAGCGGCTCCCGAGCCCTGCGCCGGATCGCCGAAGAGCTGACCAGCACCTTCCCCGAACTGACGCCGGCCCCCTCCAGCCGTCTGTTCCGAAAGCTGTATCACGATTGGCTGCCTGAATTCGAAGCCTCGCGCTTGATGAGTCCCCGGCGTGGGGCGATCGCCGTGCGCGCAGCGCAGCTCTTCATCGCCGCGCTCAGGGCAGAGGGCGTTCCGCTCAGCGAAGCCTACTCGGCAGAACTGCCACCGGCAGAGTTGCGTTCGGTCCGCGGCTCGACCGCGCCGGCCCTCTGCCTGCCTTTCGCTTCCGGTGTTGATCTGCGAACCGCAACGGACGAGATGTGGACTCGTGGACAGTGCTCTCGCGCAGTGGTCGATGCCGTCGACTGGGCCTGTACCGAGGGCCCCCAGCTCGATCTGACGAACGAACACTTCGTACTCATGGGCGCAGGTGCACAACTGGCACCAACCGAATTGCTGCTACGGGGTGGAGCGAACGTCCTTTGGATCGACGTACGAGATCCCAGCCGCAAGCTGCAGGCGGAGTCCGCCGGAGCGCTGCACTTCGCCCCCGGCGGCTTGGACTTGCTGCAAAGCCCTGCGACGCTTCGGGCCACCATCGAGGCGTTCGCCCCCGGGCCCGTGCATCTCGGTCTCTTCGCCTACGCCGGCGGAGGCGCGCGCGAGTGGCGCTTGTGCGGGACGATGAACGCACTCGTCGACGCGCTGGCTCCCAACCAAATCAAGAGCGTCAGCCTGCTGCTCTCCCCCGCGTCTCCTTGCACGGCAGCGCCGTTCCAAGCCCAGGCCCCCACGCGCACCTTGGAGGCGTTACCCAAAGGCCTCGGGGGCACGGCCGGTGCCGTGGCGCGAAACGTCGTTCCCGTGCAGGGCGTGAGTTACCAGGCAGCTCAGTACTTGGGCAAACGACTCACGGTGGAAGCCTGGTCTCAGCGCGCCCCCGCGTCGTTTCGGATTTCCGCCAACATGGCCGGCATCACCCGCACCCGTTCGACGGAACACCCCGTGTTCGAAGCGGCGTTCAGCGGCGCACACCGCTTGGGGGTGCGCATCTTCGAGCCCGAATTCACCTCGCACCTATGCGGCTGGTTGATGCTGCACGACCTATTCGGGCCAGACGCGCCCCAGCTGTTCGAAAAACAAGTACACGGCGGCGTCTTGGGTTTACCTGTCTCACTCAAGCGCGCGATCACCACGGCCGCCACGTTGGGTCTCGCGACCCGCCCCCGTCTGCTCGGAAGACTCCTGGCGCGTCGCTGAGCAACGCCGAACAACCCGAGCAACGGCGAGCGGACAGCAACGCCGAACAACCCGAACAACTTGAGCGAGCGCGTATCGCGCTCACTCGTTTCAGAACCCGAGTAGTTTGCCCAGGGCGGAGAAGACGGCATCGAAGCTGCGCGCGATGACACTCTTCTTTCCGGACGCCGTACTCTTCTCCCACAAGTAAGCGCCCGCACCGCGGAAGGCGTCGTCGACCAACGGCGTCTTGCCGAGCAGGTACGGCAAAAAGGCCTCCGTACGCCGCGTCGTCATCTCCAACGTCGCATCGAAGCCGATCACGAGGTTCTGCTCGATCTTGGAATGAGGTTCGCCCGCGACCGTCGCCACCACGTCACCCAACCCCTCAACGACGATGCTGCCGTCACCCGAAAACAGAATGTAGCGCAGCTGCCAGGTGGCCCAGGCGTGCAAGCTGAACAAACGCCAGCGAGTCCTGAGCTGCGGCGCTCCCACGACACCGACCAAGTGTCGTGGATGAATGACGATGCCCGGATGCGAGTGGAGCTCGATGCGCATCAAATACGAATTCGGATCTCCTGGCGCCGCCAGCGTGACCTCGGCACCCTCCTCGGCACCATCGATCTGCGTCAACAAGCGCAGGCCGGAAGCGTAGCTGATGAGCGGCGCTTTCCAGTCGTAGAGCAGCAGGCTGCGCGTCTTGCCGCGCACGGGGCGAGCGTACTCCGCACGAAAGCACGCGCGTTTCGCCGGAGCTAGCACGACGCGCAAGGAGCGGCACGCTTCGCCGAACTCCAAGCGACCGTCACCCGCGACCAAACACAGCGGTCGCGACAGGCGCGTCACGAGTGGCATCAACACGAAGTAGTTCACGACGCGCTGGACGTACGGCATGCCCAAAACCAAAAGAACGATCAGCAGCAAGCGGTACTTGACGGTGTTCCACTCGCGCAGGAGCCAACCCGCACGCGACTGCTCCAGTTGTCGGATCTGACCTAGCTCCTGCCGTAGGGTGCCGGCATCTTCTCTGGCTTGGGCGACTTTGCCCCGCACGGCCTCGAGCTGTAGACGCAAGGCGCTCGCGGTCTCGTCGTCGAGACGTTCGAGTTTTTGCTCCGGTGTCAGCGTGGGATCTTGCAGCACGCCCAGATCGGTGCGGGAAGCGTCGATGGCTTTCCGAGCCCGCTCGATGTTCGCCTCCGCCGCGTCGATCAGCGGCTGGAGGCGCTGGCTCACATTCTCGAAGCGCTGGCTCACCTTGCTGCACGCCCAGCGTTTGAGCGGGTTGTAGGAGGCGCAGTACTCGTCGCGTTCGCGGCGCAGTTCGTCAATCTGCTGCGCCAACCGGTCACGCTCGAATTCGAGCTCTTGTAGGCGTCCGCGCCAGCGCTCCACTTCGTCTCGAAGTTCGCGCAGACGCTGCTGTGTGAGCCCTTCCAAGCGCTGCTCGAATTGCCGCCCGCTTTCGCTTTCGAGCCGCAAGGCTTGCTCCACGGCTTCGAGCCGCGCCTCCACCTCCGGCCCGCGCTCGATCGCCCGCGCGGTCTGTTGCAACCGGGGAAGCGCGGTCGAAATCAGCAGGTGCACCCCGAACAGAACCGCCAACAGCACACCGGCTCTGAACACGGCACTAGCCACGACGCTCACGATCCTCGCCAGCAGGCCCATCGCTGCGAACCCTACACCGCGCAGGCCACTCTTGTCGCCCCAGGTCATGCGCGGTCCGCTCCGCTCCCACCTGGGCGCGCCTAACCCCACTGCTCGGCTCGACCCGAACGCTGGCTCTGGACTGGATTGCTACGGCCTCGCCGGCTACGCCCGCGCCAGCGGGTCGCTCATCACCCAGCGTATCGGCGTGACACGCTCCACACGCGGTCAGGACGTTCCACTCGCACACCGCGCGGAACGATTCACTACGAACCCCATACCATTCCAGAACGGTATACCCGCCGCTAGTGAACACCCGAAAATCGGCCAAGTTCTCTCTCAGCAGAACGCGCGCCCCGTTCACCCGCCACATCCTCGCAACCGCCCAAAATGCAAGCATAAGAGCTGACCCCGCCCCGCCTCTTCGAGCGTCGCGACCGACCATTGTCCACAGCGGCAACGTAGGACCAACGCCTGACAGGTCCTCCACAATTGTCGGACTCGTCCAATTTGTCCTCCCGCGCGCGAAAGATTGAATCAGCCTGGTCGTTACGGAACGAGCGGGCGAGTCCGTGCTCGGTCGCTCCACAGCGGGACGTACGATGGGTCTATTCTCGAAACTCTTTGGCACTTCGAATGATGATGATGAACGCGAGTCCTCCAGCAAAGAAGAGGACGCTGCCAAGCAGACATCGACAGAGACGATAGAGAGCGACAAAGCCCAAGCCAGCAGCGAGGCTGACGCAGCAACAGCGAGTCCCGCAGCGGAGGCAGCCCCAACCACCGCGAGCAGCCAGCAGAAAGCGGAAGCCACCAGCACCACGCTGGGCAAGAGTGCAGCCGCCGCTTCCCGGCCGCTCGCTCCGGGCACGTCGATCAAACTCTCGGACTCGATCCGGCGGCAACGCGAACAAACCCACCCCGGGGTTGCTCCACCGTCGCCTGCGCCCGCCCCTCTGTCCTCGTCGACGGCAGCACGCGCCGCTTCACGGGGACCGACGCCGATCCGAGCACCAGGCCGCCAAGGCGCCACGTCCATCTCCTCGCGCAGTCCTGCAGCTCCCACCGTCCGCGAATCGAGACGACCACAGGCGGCCGAGGGCGTGAATCTGCGCACGTTGCAGGCATTCTACGTCGACCTGCGTCAGGGCCCGGTCACGTCGCGTTGGAAGGACGCGGTGACGACAGCCGCCAAGAACGTGAGCGCCCAACTCAACACGGACAAGCACGCCGAACTGGCAAAGTCCTTCGACGAATTGGCGGCCACGGTCGAAGCCTGGCCCGACACGTCCGCAGCCACCTCTGCCGAACAGCGAGATCAGGCTCTCGCGCGTTGTGCCAACTTGCTGCCCAAACCGGAGCAGCCACTTCTAGCCGAGGAGCAGCTCGTGAGCTGCGAACGGCTGATGTTGGAACAGGTGCTGTTGCGTTCTTCCGACGCCACGCCGCTGACGATGGCGCGACTGCACGAAGCAGGTCTGCTCTCCTTCTCCTCCATCGCCGAAGCGGAGGGCTCCGCGTTGGCAGAGCGCGCGCGCATCGAGCTGAAGACGGCCAATCGCATCCGGGCCGCCGTGAGCGACTTCTTGGACTGTCGCAGCGATGAGCTGCGCGGGCTGGTGCAGGAGAAGCCCACCCGCCACTTGACTCGATTGGCGAACCGCCTCGCAAGTCTCGATCGCAAGTATCAAGCTGCGTGCGACGCGGACGATGCCGAAACGAAGCGCTCCGCGCGACGTGAACGCGAGCAAGAGGTCGTCGCCTTGAAGTTGACACTGGCACAACTCGGCAAGCCAGACCTGGCCAACGACATCGACCGCATGTCGACGGCGGCCAAGGCAGAAAGCGTTCGACGCTGGTTAGCAGAAGGACACCTATGAACCTACGGAGTCGTTGTTGATGGAGAAACTGACACGGACCATCGTCGAGAGCCGGGCCAAAGAAGGGACCGATCTCGCACGCGCCGATCTGGCGGGGATGAACCTCGACGGGGCGGCACTCGAAGGGGCTCTCTTGGGCCGCGCCGATCTGCGTGGCTCGAGCCTGAAGGGCGCCATCTTACGCCAGGCGGATCTGAGCAACGCCTTCTTGCGCGAGGCGTTTCTCGAAGGCGCGGATCTGCGAGACGCCAACCTCTCCCACGCCGACATGGACGGTGCCAACCTCAAAGACGCCGATCTTCGGGGCGCCGACTTGACGCGCGTCAACCTCGAGGGTGCTAACCTACAGGGAGCCAATCTCGCGGGCGCGCGGCTGATGTACGCCCAGCTCGATTCGGCCAACTTGACCTTGGCGCGGCTGGAAGGGGCCAACCTCAGCCAGGCCGATCTCGCACACGCGCGGCTCGATGCCACCAAGGCGAGCGGCGTGCGCATGGCGCGAGCGATCCTGGCCGATGCCATCTTCGACGAAGCGGAGTTCGCGGATGCCATTTTGGATGAGGCGGATCTGCAGCGAGCACATGCCAGCAAGGTGAACTTGACGGCGGCGTCGATGGTGGAGGCCGATCTCACGGACGCACAATTCGCCGAAGCGACGCTGAAGCAAGCCGATCTACGACGAGCCTTGTGCTCCGGCGTGGTGCTGCGTGGAGCGAACGCCACCGGCGCCAAGGTCTTCGGCGTCAACTTCGGTTTGCGCTTCCCCGAGGGGCTGATTGCGGACTGGGTGGACAACAGTCGTGGTGCCAGCGGTCTGAAGTCGGGCCTGCAGGAGCTGGAAGACGAGTTGTTCGGCGATCCCAGGTCCCAGGCGCCGACGATGCGCCGCTGCATCGGCCCGGGTGACGTCGTCAAATACGCCGATCTCAGCTTCGACGACGGCGTGGAGATCTTCGTCTCAGGACACCTGCAGAGCTGCGTGCTGCGACTCGGCAAGACGGCCTATCTCAACATCGGCGCCGGAGGCGTTCTGAACCAATGCAAGGTCAGCGGCGGTCGCGTCCGCGTCGATGGCCGCTTCATCTACCCCGGCGAGCTCGGGCTCGACGGGCCACGCCAGCTGGTGGTGACACGCACTGGCGCCATCTCCACGAAACTCACTCAGCCAAGCACCCCCACGCGCTTCGCATTCGAAAAAGGGTGCCGCCTCAGGCTGAAAATTGAAAACCCAGGGACATCAACAGAGGAATGACGAACAAAATGCTGAACGACAACAATTCTGCGAAGAAGACGCTAGTCGAGGAAGGAACCGAGCTCACCGGTACACTGAAGTCCACCTGTCCGGTGGTGGTCAACGGCACCGTGGACGGTGAATTCAGCGCGCCCGAGCTGACCATCACGGAAAGCGGCGCGGTGCTCGGCTCGATCAAGGTGGACAAACTGCGCTCCGACGGCACACTCTCCGGCGACATCGACGCCGATGACGTTTACTTGTCGGGCGTCGTCAAGTCCAACACCGTGATCCGCGCCGCGGCGCTCGAGGTCAAGTTGGCTTCCGACAACGGCAAGCTCGAGGTCACCTTCGGCGAGTGCAATCTGGAAGTCGGCGACGAGCCCGACGCCAGCGACGATGACGACGACGAAGACGTCGCGCCCAAGGGTGGCGCCTTCCCGCGTCCGGCTGGTGGCGGCTTGTGGAACAAGCCCGTCGCGCGCAACAGCGAACCGCCCACCAACGGGGTCAGCGACAGCATGCCCCCTCCCGGTGAGTGACGCGCTGAGGCAATAGCAGGAGGAAGAAGAGCCGGGTT
>JBNKZR010000382.1:0-7357 GCA_050301735.1 Polyangiaceae bacterium
AGGTAGCTGACGATCGCTTCGTACCACTTGGCGGCCATGCGAGCGTAGCCGGCTTCGTTCGGGTGTACGCCGTCGGCGAGTTCACCTTCGGGGAAACCTTCGAATTGATCGACGAGCAGAATGTGCTCACCTTCATCGATTCTCGCCTGCACCACGACTTCGACGTCCGAGTTGTAGCTGGCGACTTCACCTGCTGATCCGGGAAAGGGGATGATCGTCGAGACGACGAGTAGCGAGTCGGGAAGCGCCTCGATGATCTGGTCCAGCAGGGTGTCCAATCGCCCGGCTGCGCCCGCCGGCGTTTGATACATGTCGTTGGTGCCGATGTGCAGCAGGACGATGTGCGGACCATCCTCGAGGGCTGGATCGGGCACGATGCCGTCGATCTGCTCGATGGTCCAGCCGCTGTGCCCCTCGTGGGCCTTTGGAAAGGGCTGCCCGTCGACCTCATCCGGCCCGTTTTGAGAATTGCCAACGTAGGTGATGTCTTTGCCGTCGGCCAGGGCTAGCCGGAAGAGCTCGATGCGATAAGAGCCTCCACCCGGCACACCAAGGCCATCGGTGATCGAGTCGCCGAGTGGCAGGATTTTGCAGGCTTCCGTCGTTGGACAGGGCTGAAACCCCTCGGCCTCTGTCGGCTCTTCCGCTGAAGTAGCGCCACCTGCCTCGGTCGTTTCCGAGATATCGCCCCCGGCTCCTCCCGCCCCTGAATCGGTCGTGGGTGCGCCGCCCACGCCGTCGGGATCGGCGACAGCCACCATCCCGCCATTGCCGCTCCCCCCGCCACCTTCGGGTTCCACTGCCGTGGCACTCGACGGCTCTTGTCCCGGGAGATCCTGAGAGTCAGACGGGGACGACGTGGGATCCACGTTGGCCGTGGGTGACTGCGGGGCACCATTCTGTGCATCGTTGGCCTCGGCTGAGGCGATGCCACTCGTGTCCTCCGGATTCGGACCTGCCGCGGTCGGCATGGATGGTGAGAGGTTGTCCTGGCTGCTTGCAGGTGTGCCCAAACTCGCCAGCGGTGCTGAGTCGGGTGCCGCCATCGAGGAACCGGGTTGCACGGCGGTCGCGTCACCGTTCGCTCCATCCTGCGTGGCGCAGCCGCTGATGATTGCCAATGCGCTCAGCATGACGCCAAGCGCGCAACGAATACCCCCAGACCGTTTGTTGTGAAACAGTCTGGCATGGGGTCGACATTTTCGGAGCGGTTGGTCAGGAGAGTAGGGCACGGGGCATCTCACTTTTTGATTTCGAAAACTCGCAAACTACTGTGGTCAACATTTTGCGTCTTTCAGCAAGCCGCTACAGTTTTGTAGCTTTTCGCGATAACCGCGCACGTTTCATGGTAGCTGTGACATTGTGTTTTACCTGCGTGCCGCGGGCGCACTTGTGCGACCTTGGTCGCGTAGTGGCGGGTTTGTGTTAACGATCACGTGCTGCAATGAACGAGAAATACGGACGCGCATTGACTGGTTCGGATTGGGCCGGCCTCCCTTTGCGCGTTGGACATTTCGCAGGATCCGGCTGTCTCGAAGACTTGGTGACGGAGACGGACTCCGTGTTGGTGTGGACGGGGGGCGTCAGCGAAGTGCGGATAAACGCTGCCTGTGGTGGCACTTTTGGTCCGACCGATCGCAAACACGAGTTCGTGCGCCACACTGGGGCGATTGACCTGTTGCCACGCGGAACTCGCTTCAATCGCATCACTTGGCAGGGTCAGGCTTCCGAGTGCGTCGCCGTAAACTTTCCAGAGGAGACTCTGAGTGCACTGATGGGTGTCGGATGTCACGGGCTCGACCCTTGCGCGGGTACTCGTCTGTCCTTGGTCGACGC
Source organism: Polyangiaceae bacterium (assembly GCA_050301735.1). GTDB lineage: Bacteria > Myxococcota_A > Polyangia > Polyangiales > Polyangiaceae > SZUA-265. The sequence goes on from JBNKZR010000382.1 coordinate 1,837, forward strand.
TCACGTCGTCGACCTGGTGAAGCGGCTGCAAACCCAGGCTGCGACGGGTCAACCGCTCGGGGCCGCCTACGTTCAAGGGGTGTCTTTGGCGTTGGCGGCGTATGTCAGCCAGCGCTTTGGTCCGAGACGAAGTTCACCTGCTGGCCCTGAAGGTCTGAGCAGCATATCGCGAGAGAAGGTCCGAGCGTTCATCGAGGAGCACCTGAACGATAACCTGGGCTTGGTCGATCTTGCTGCCCTCGCGGGCTACAGTCCCGACCACTTCGCTCGCTTGTTCAAGCAGAGCTTTGGCACGACGCCACACCGTTACCTCGTGGCCCGCCGGGTGGAGAAGGCGAAGGCTATGCTTCGCGACCGCGACTGCACGCTCGCAAACATCGCCCACTCCTGCGGTTTCTCGAGTCAGACGCACTTGAACGTCGCGTTCAAGCGCCACACCGGAGTCACGCCAGGCACCTATCGCAGGGGCTGAGTCGGGTTCGACGTCGCGTAGCTGCCGGATTCGATTGGGCCTGATTGGGGCGGGTTTCCAACCGTCTCGCGCCGCAACTCCATGCTCGCCGCTGCGCCGCTCCAGCCGCCTCTCGCGCGGGATCCTCCGCTGGCTACGCCTCAGCGTCAAAATCTGCAATGTCGTGAACTTGCGGACATTAGCGTCTCGACGTCGCGGCCGGAGAATTTTGTCGCCGGCTAGCGGCACAAAGTGCACGATGGGCGCGATCAGGCTCCTATCAGGCGCCCGATCGTTGCGGAAGACTTACACAAAAGAGGTCACTCATTTCTGTGGAAGCCGAAAGTTTCCGCACTGAGACGCCCCCGGTCGGGGATGCGCTCCCGCCCACATACGAGCTCGCCGATGCGGGCATCTCGGCATGGTGGCTCTCGAAAGTGGGGGAAACCCACCTCCTCCAGTTGGGTGTTCGCAAGGCATCGGCTCCTGGCGCCGACATCCACGAGCGAGATCAGATGTCCAGTTCCAGGCGAAGGTAGAAATCACATGAAGACGGCGACAAGAGTAATGATTCTGGGAAGCCTGTTCGCGGCAGGCTGCTCCGGGGACACGGAGACGATGGGTGTTCCGGGCGGGCAGGAGGGTGCTGCGGGTGTCCCCGCGGCGGGCGCGGCGGGGACTGTGCCGGGTGCTGCTGCTGCCCCGGGTCAGACCCCAGCCGGGCAAGCTCCGGCAGGACAGGACCCGGCGAGCCAAACGCCGGGTGCCCAGGCCCCTGGTGCCACGCCAGAAGTGCCGGGCGCCATGGAGGGCATGAACGATCAGGTGGTCGACCTCGGAACCGACGAGATCGTCTCCGATTGTGCGCCTGGTGTGCCCGCGACCAGCCAGGTTCCGCGCCTGCTCAATCGCCAATACGACAACGTCCTGCGGGACTTGCTCGGGGTGACCACCGTCAATGGGGGCAAGCCCTCCGACATGCTCAACGACGACTACGACGGACCACTCGACTCCATCATCTGGGGCGCCTACCAGAACGTCGCCGCACAGGTCGCGGCGGAGGTGATCGCTGGTCCCAACAAGAGCAACTTCATCAGCTGTGACCCAGCGAGCGTGCCGACTTGCTACGAGGACACGATTCGAACGTTCGGACGCCAAGCGTTTCGCCGCCCAATGACCGACGACGACGTGGCGCGCTTCATGACGCTCGTCAACATCGAGCCCGCCGGCACGCCCGACGAAATCGCCGAGGCGTTGCTCTACTCGTTCCTGATCTCGCCTTCGTTCTTGATGGTTCCGGAGATGGGCGGCACCGAGATGTCCGCGGGCGGTCCCATCGCGCTCACGAGCCACCAGATCGCCGCCAGGCTGGCCCTGATGGTGTGGGGTAGCGTCCCGGACGAGGCACTGATGGACGCTGCTGATGCGGGAGAGCTGGCGACGGAGGCGCAAATCCTGGCGCAGGCCGAGCGTATGCTCGCCGTTCGTGACAAGTCCGCACCTCAGCTAGCAGAGGCGCATCGCGCGTACCTGGTTCAGGACGATCAATCCCACTGGTACAAGATCCAGCACCCGACCGAGACGTTCCCCAACTACACCGACGAGAAGCGACCGACGATGCAGGCGGAGCTCGACCGCTTCTTCGAGGAGATCGCCTACACCGGCGGATCGTTCGAGGACGTCTTCATGAGCACCACGGCCTTCGTGAACGCGGACACTGCGCCGCTGTACGGCTTGGATGCCGCCGCCTACGGCCCGGAGCTGCAGGCGGTGGACCTCGCCGACCGTCCCGGATTCTTGACGCGCGTCGGCTTCCTCAGTTCGTTCTCCTCACCAGAGGTGACCAGCCCGATCCTTCGCGGTGCGTTCATCACCGTCAACATCCTCGGTGCCGATCCCGGGCCGCCCGTGGACAATCCCCCCACTCAACCCCCGTCGGATAGGACGTACACCACGCGTCGCGAGCAGATCACGGCGCTCACTGAGCCTGCCGAATGCACGGGTTGCCACACGCCACTCGTGAACCCGCCGGGATTCGTCTTGGAGAACTACAACGCTGTCGGCGAGTGGCAAGACATCGACCCGTTGGGTGGTCCGATCGACCCCTCGGCGACCGTCATCATCGGCTCTCAGCCGACGGAGATCAGCTCTGCGGCGGAACTCATGGCGGCGATCGCTGCCGATCCGAAGGCGAAGCGCATCTACGCGGAGCGTCTGGTGGGCTTCTTCACCGACCGCCTGCCAAACCCCAACGACGCGTGCACCGTCGACCAAGCATTCGTCAACATGAACGATGCCAACAACACGATGCTCGACGTGCTCGCAAACATGACTCAAGCAGATTCCTTCCGTCTGCGCACTGTTGGAAACTGAAAGGACAACTGACCCATGAAGAACAGCATGAACCGCAGACACTTCCTCCGCGGACTTGGTGGCGCCACCGTCGCCGCCCCGTTCCTCTCCTCCGTCGCGGAGCGTACTGCCAAGGCGCAGTCTACCATTCAGCCTCGCTTGATCGTCATGTACACGCACTACGGTTGCCTGACGGACATGTTCTTTCCCGAGAATTCGCACGGTCCTCTGACCGCGGCAGACCTCACCGGGTTGACCATCGAAGCGCTCGCGCCCTACGTCGACAAGCTGCTGGTACCTCGCGGTATCCGTGCCATGAACGAGTGGACGTCGGGCATGGCGCGTGGCCAGGGCAACGACACCCACACCCAGGTGGTTGGCACGTACTTCACGTGCATGCCTGTCACGCCGAACTCCAACGACCCGTTCAGCTTCGAGGCGGCGACCAAGTTCAACGCCATGCCGACGGGCCCCTCTCTCGATCACATCGCAGCAGAGCAGCTCAGCCCCGGCGGTGCTCCTCTCTTCATGCGCGTCAGTGGTCGAAGCGACAACGCGCAGTCCGGCATCTCGTACTCGGCGGCTGAGACGGCGTATCCGGGTGTCGGCTCTGTGTCTCAGGCGTACAGCAACCTCACGGGCCTGTTCACCGAGGGCGGTGGGGCGATGCCGGAGGTCGACCAGATGATGCCAGATACCTACCAGGCGCTCAAGGGGCAGACAGCCATCGACCTGGTGCGTGGCGACCTGGAGGTGCTGGAGTCCTTCGATATGAGCATGTCTGACAGGGCTAAGCTCGAAGCATGGAAAGACCTGCTCGTCGACACGGGTCGGGTGGTGGCTGCAGCAGCCGCGTCGTGCAACGAAGAACTGGCGAACAATCTCGCGTTGACGGGAAACGCCGGCGGTGGCGGCCTCGGCGGAGACATCTCCACTCCGGTGAGTGGCGACCTCGACGCGGCCGACCTGTTCAACAACGTCGCCGTGTTGACCGCGGTCTGCAACGCGAACCCCGTCATCTTCCTCAAGTACCCCGGCAACTACGTTTACGGCGGGATTGGGATGAACATCGAGAATCACAGCATCTCGCACCGCGTGGGTGATGCTGGGATGGGCGGAACGTGCGTACAAGGCGTCAACGGTATGATCGAGACCATCGACCGCTACCATGCCGCGAAGTTCGCCCAGCTCGTTGGGACTCTCGACGGGATTGCCGAGGGCGACGGCACGGTGCTCGACAACACCGCCGCCGTTTGGTTCAACGAGGACTCGGACGGGAACGCCCACAACTTGAACAACATCCCAATCCTGCAGGCAGGTAGCGCTGGCGGCTATTTCAAGACGGGTCAGGCGGTCAACGTCGAAGACGGCACGCCCGACTTGCACCGTGGCAACAGTGTTGCGCAATGCGAGCAGGAAGGCGCCGACATCAGCTTCCAGGAAGTGACCTCGAGTGCGACCCCTGCTGATATCGCCAACGCACCCATCAACAAGTACTTTTGCAACTTGTTGAATGCTCTGGGCGTGAAGGCGGGCGCAGACGGCCGTCCTCAGGCAGGTGGTACGGCGGAGGTAACCCACTTCGGTATGTACGACAAGACCGAGGACTTCATCGGTGGCGGCACTGTCGAAGCCGTCCTGCACGACCCCGGTGAGTTCACGGACCTCAAGGCGTAGCTCGTAGACACGAACCTGGCGTGAAGCTCGGCTTCTCAGGCTTGGGTTCACGCGCACACGCCGTAAGTCGATACTTGGGAAGAAAAGGTCCACCTCTGGAGGTGGACCTTTTCTGCTGTGACTCGTGCTGGTAATCGGAAGCGCGCACTACGTGTCTTGCGTTTGTCGTTTGGCATGCCTTTCCCGCGCTGACGAGCTGGGCTGTTTCAACCCGAAAGTGTGTTCCCTCTGGACACGGACGGTTCACCGGCGCTTTGCTTTCATGCCGGTGGACACGTATATTGCGCACTGCAACAACGTCCCTCCGAGGCCCATCCACCCATGAAGTACACCGTGTTATTTTCTCGTTCTTCGTTGTTTCAGGTTGCAGCTCTAGCGCTGTTGAGTGCGTGCTCTGACGACTCGGCAGGTACGCAGACCGACGCTCCGGGGGTCACCGCTGGCTCCAGCTCGCCCGCTCCGACGCTGAGCGGACCCTCAGGTGGAGCAACATCAGCGGGCACGACCGGAGCGACGGGTAGCGGCGGAACGCCCGCCACCACAACCTCAACGCCAACCAGCCCTGGTGCTACCAGCGGCGAGTCACCGGCAGTGGCTGGCACTGGCGGAGCGATGGGCGTCGAGCCCGCAACCGGGGGTGCAGGCGGGATGGATAGCGCCGTTCCCGCTGGCGCTGGGGGCACGGGCGGCATGGAGACCGGTGCTGGCGGCGACGATGCCATGGCGGGTGCTGCTGGAATGCACGGTGCTGGCGGCAGTGGCGGCATGCCAACGATGCCCGCGATGGATGGGCCCGAGGCTAGTATCGAGACGGTGGAGCTGGTGATCTCGTCTTTGGGTTGTGACGGTGCGTGCTGTCACGGTGCCGCTGCAGAAATCACGCCTCTGAACTTGACGCCGCGGGGCTCGGAACTGGTCGCCAGTCTGACGTCGACGGTGTCCGAGAAGTGCAACAACCTACCCATCGTCGATCCTGGTAACCCGGAAGGTAGTGCGCTCGTGGTGCTCATGAAGGAGGACTGTGGCGGCATCGCGCGTATG
>JBNKZR010000383.1:0-7345 GCA_050301735.1 Polyangiaceae bacterium
GTGGCAGGCGGCACACCGCTACCGACGCCTCGAGGACTTGGAGAAGGTCATCGACCTGTCTGCGTCGGAACGAGCCGGAATCGAGCGTGGAGGCTCGATGCTCCCGGTGGCCATAACGCCTTACTACATGGCTCTGCTCAGCAACGGTGATTCCGACAACCCGTTGCGTCGTACTGTGGTGCCTTCTCTGAACGAGTTCGTTCGCACGGACGGCGAGGCGGACGACCCGCTGGGTGAGGACGACCACAGTCCTGTCCCTGGGCTGGTGCACCGCTATCCAGATCGTGTGCTGTTGTTGGCTCTCGACTACTGCACGACCTACTGCCGCTACTGCACGCGGTCGCGCGTCGTGGGTCACGGGGAAATCAGCGCGAGCCAATCGCGTCTGGAAGCGGCGTTCGACTACATCCGGAGAACGCCAACGATCCGCGACGTGTTGCTTTCTGGGGGTGACCCCCTCAGCCTCAAGGATGACAAGCTCGACTGGATCCTGACCCAGCTGCGAGCAATCCCTCACGTCGAGTTCGTACGCATCGGCACGAAGATGCCGGCGGTGCTGCCCCAACGCATCACGCCGGAGTTGATCGCGATCTTGCGCAAGCACCACCCATTGTGGATGAGCATTCACTTCATTCACCCCGATGAGTGTACACCGGAGTCGTACGCTGCTTGCGCTCGCCTCGCCGACGCCGGCATCCCGCTGGGCGCCCAGGCCGTACTGCTCAAGGGCGTCAACGACGACATAGACACCTTGCGCGAACTCACGCATCGATTGCTCCTCATGCGGGTGCGGCCGTACTACCTCTACCAGTGCGACCCGATCAGCGGCTCAGCCCACTTTCGAACGAGTGTCGAACAGGGGATGGAACTGGTTCGCGGACTGCGTGGGCACACGACGGGGTACGGCGTGTGGACCTACGTCGTCGACGCTCCCGGTGGTGGCGGCAAGATCCCTCTGCAACACCAGTACGTGGTCGGGCGCGATGGCGATGAGCTCGTACTCGAGAACTTCGCGCGACAACAGTATCGCTACCCCGATCCCGAGGTTGCAGCGGTACCGGATACGGGGCCGCGACGTGTGCGGCTACCGACGCTGCTCGGTGCCTGAGCCGGCAGACGCAGATGCAAGTAGGTATTACCTACGACCTCAAAGACGAGTACCTGGAGCTCGGGTACTCGTCGGAGCAGGTCGCCGAGTTCGATCGCATCGACACGATCGTGGCCATCGAACGCGCACTACAGCGGGCAGGACACGAAGTCACTCGCATCGGCCGTGCTCTGGCGCTGATCCGTCGTGTGGCGGCTGGTCAGCGCTGGGACCTCGTCTTCAACATCGCTGAGGGCGCGCGGGGTCAGGCTCGCGAGTCGCAGGTGCCCGCCATTCTCGACGTGGTGGGTGTCGGCTACACCTTCTCCGATCCTCTGACGCTCGCCGTTTGCCTGGACAAAAGTCTGGCAAAGCTGTGCGTGCGGCACGCCGGTGTCCCGACTCCAGCGTTTACCGTGGTGCACGACCCCGGGATGGTCGAGCAGATCGATCTGGGCTTTCCGTTGTTTGCCAAACCCATCGCGGAAGGCACGAGCCGCGGCGTGAACGCGGCTTCGAAGGTGGAAGACATGACGCAACTCGAAGAGGTGTGTCGGACGTTGCTTGCGACCCACCGACAGCCCGTGATCGTCGAGCGTTTCCTGCCGGGGCGTGAGTTCACGGTTGGTATCGTCGGCACTGGCGATGACGCCTGGGCACTCGGGGCGCTCGAAATCGAGCTCCACGGAGCGGCCGATGTCGAGGTCTACTCCTACGACAACAAGCAGCAGTTCGAAGACCGCGTCAAGTACACGCTCGCAGAGGACGCCGACGCCGAGGCGGCCATCGAGATCGCCTTGCGCGCGTATCGCGCGTTGGGTTGTCGCGACGGTGGCCGAGTGGACGTGCGGTGCGACGACGCGGGGCGCCCCAGTTTCATCGAGGCCAACCCCCTCGCCGGACTTCAGCCCACCGTGTCAGATCTGGCGATCTTGGCGGAGAAGCGCGGCTTGTCCTACGACGAGCTGATTGCGGCCATCGTCGAGAGTGCCCAGCACAGACTCGACCTCCGCTCGAAGTGAGCGAGATGCGCATCACCATTTGTCATCAACACGTTGGCGATCGCGCCAGCCCCGACGAAGCCGACGTGCTCGAACAAGTACGCATGGTCGAAGGAGCGCTGGCGGCACTGGGCGCGGAGACGCGTGTGTTGCCGTGCACCCTCGACCTGGTGCTGGCGCGGTCAGAGCTCATTCGGTGGCCTCCAGATCTGGTGTTCAATCTCGTCGAATCGCTGGACGACAAGGGCGAGCTGATCGCTGTCGTACCGTGCTTGTTGGAAGCGATGAACCTCCCCTTTACGGGCGCCTCGGCAGACGCGCTGCTCTCGACATCGAATAAACTGCTGGCTCGACGGCGCTTGCGGAGTGCTGGTTTGCCTGTTGCGCCGGGACCGGAGGAAGGCCCGCGGGGAGCGTTCATCGTGAAGTCAGTGTGGGAGCACGCGTCCAAGGGATTGGACGCGCGCTCGGTCGTCGAGCACGGCCGGGTGCAAGCCGAGGTGAAGTCACGCCAGGACCAGTATGGGGGTAGGTTCTTCGCCGAAGCCTATGTCGACGCTCGGGAGTTCAACGTCACCTTGTTGGATGGAGCGAGCGGGCCGGAGGTGCTTCCTGTCGCCGAAATCGTCTTCGATGGCTACGACGACGGAGCGCCACGTATCGTCGACTACTCGGCAAAGTGGGATGCGAACTCGACGGCGTATCGTGCAACACGACGGCGCTATCTCGACGGGAGTGAGCCGGATCTGAGTCTGCGTCTGGAGCAAGCGGCCGTCGCGTGCTGGCAGACGTTCGCGCTATCGGGCTATGCGCGGATCGACATGCGCGCCGACCATGAACGCCTCTTCATCATCGATGTCAACGCGAACCCCTGCTTGGCCCCGGACGCCGGGTTTGCCGCCGCACTGCAGCGAGCTGGCAAGCCCTTCGTTGGTGCCATCGAGCGCATCGTCAACGCTGCGCTCGCAGCAGGCCCAGCCCAGCGCTAGCCTTTATGTTTTCAATTCGCCGCATCCACGACGCAGATTCGCCTCGGAACAAGGTCGCCGTCGAAGCCGTGCAAGCGCTGCTGAAGTCGCGCTTCCCGGACATACGGCAAGAAGAGATCAGCGGCCTTCCGGACAAGTTGCTCAACCCGTTTCTTCAGCGCTTTCTCGCCGTGCTCTACGTTGCAGAGAGACCGCGCACGCATCGGGTAGATGGGTTTGCCTTGGTACTGCGCGAGCCCACGCTGAAGTTCAGCTATCTCGACTTCATCGCGTCAGCCACGAACACCTGGGGCGGCGTCGGCAATGCGTTGTACGAACGGGTTCGAGAAGATGCGCGAGCAGGTGGTGCGAAGGGACTGTTCTTCGAGTGCCTGCCGGATGAGCCGGGAGCCTGCTCCGACGCACGATTGAGCGCCGAAAATGCTGCGCGCTTGCGCTTCTACGAACGGTGGAATGCGCGGCCCATCGTGGGCACGGAATACGAGAGCCCAGTCAATCCTGGGGACGACTGCATGCCGCACCTCGTGTGTGACACGCTCGACAACGACGGGGCGTTGCGCAAGCGGCACGTTCGCAACGTCGTTCGCGCCGTGCTCGAACGCAAGTACGCGTACCTCTGCCCCGCCGAATACGTCGAAGCGGTCGTGAAGTCGATCCGGGAAGACCCGGTGCGTCTCCGGCCGGCTCGCTACCGATCCCGAGAGGCCCCGAAGGAAGCGCGACGCCGGTCTGTACTCGGTCCGGCATATCCGATCGTGGTCAACGAGAAACACGACATTCACCACGTCCGCGAACGAGGCTACGTCGAGGCGCCGGTGCGCATCCGATCCATCACCAAGTCATTGATGGCAGAAGGGATATTCCGGCGGGTTGCCCCGGAAAGCCACGGCATGGCAGCGATACTGGAGGTGCACGACCGCGACTTCGTGGAGTATCTGCAGCGGGCCTGCAGTTCAGTCCCCGAAGGTAAATCGATCTATCCCTATGTCTTTCCGATCCGGAACAGCGCCCGTCGACCCAAAGAACTCGCGCTGCGTGCCGGCTACTACTGCATCGACACCTTCACTCCGCTGAACAGGAATGCGTTTCTGGCAGCTCGCGGCGCTGTCGACTGTGCACTGACGGCCGCCGAGCTCGTTGCGAGAGGTGAGCGTCTGGCGTACGCGCTCGTGCGTCCGCCCGGGCATCACGCCGAACGCCGAACCTATGGTGGGTTTTGCTACTTCAACAACGTCGCGATTGCCGCTCAGCGCTTGAGCAAGCTGGGCAAGGTGGCGCTGCTCGACATCGACTATCATCATGGCAATGGTCAGCAGGACATCTTCTATCAGCGAGCTGATGTCCTGACGCTATCCATTCACGGCCACCCGAACATCGCCTATCCGTACTTCACGGGCTTCGAAGACGAGACGGGTGCAGCAGATGGCGAAGGCTTCAATCTCAACTTTCCACTTCGAGAGCGTTTGGACGGCAAACGCTACCAGAGAACTCTCCGCATCGCGCTGGAGCGCGTGCGGAGTTACGGGCCGAAGTACCTGGTCGTTGCTCTGGGCCTCGACACCGCCAAGGGCGATCCCACCGGGAGCTGGTCGCTTACCGGTGCAGATCTCGAGGCCAATGGTCGGTTGATCGGTGGCCTCAACCTGCCCACGCTCGTCGTGCAAGAGGGCGGTTACAAGACGCGCAGCCTTGGCACCAACGCGACGCACTTCTTCCGAGGGTTGGCTCACGCCATTCGACTGTCATGAGCAGATTTCGCACCGAACTCGCGCCGAGTGACGCGGCGAAAGTCGCGCTGGCTACTGCAGCGACTGGCTTTTTCTCGCAGGAAGAAACGGAGATAGCGCGGGAGCTCGCACAGGAAGCGTACACGCGGGGGCACGCGAGCGGCTACCACTTCATTCTGGCAGAAGAAGCCGTCGCGGCGAACGAGTCGCAAGAAGCGGAGCTGATCGGCTTTGCGTGCTTTGGGCCGGTTCCGGCAACTCAGAGCAGCTACGACCTGTACTGGATTGTCGTTACCCCAACGGCTCAACGCCGGGGACTCGGGCGAGCTCTGCTGCAGTGCGTGGAAGAGGCGGTGATGCAGCAGGGGGGGCGGCGTCTCTATGCCGACACCTCCAGCCGTTTGCTGTACGCGCCGACTCGCCGCTTCTACGAGCGAACCGGATTCGCGCAGGCCGCGCACCTCGAAGACTTCTACGCTGACGGAGATGGAAAGGTCATTTACCGGAAGGTGCTCACGCCAGCCGGCGAGTAAGTCACGCTTGCGGAGGGATTCGCCGGCTTGGGACTGCAGCCGGCGCTATCCGCTCAGAGTCTGCTCCGCGAACGCGGAGATGCACCCCAGCTGGAACGTGCCGCCGCTTGTTCGTGACCCAGCACCGAGGCCCAGCCAGCTCGCCCAAAAGTGACGCATCCGCGACGCGTTTTCTCAACCTCCATCGCGCCAGCGACACGTCCGCGCTGGACTTCGGACGGAGCGATCGTGACAGCGAGGCCCTTGCGCCGTATTGTGCGATGCGTAAATCAGCCACGCACATGCTCGCGCAGCGTTTCGTGATTGAGAAATTGCCCATCGAGACATCCGCGCAGCATTTCGCGATCCTCCCACGCGGCGCGAAACGCTCGTGGGAGCGCTGTCCCTTGGCAAAAAGGCTACCAACAGGCGGATTTGCCCGACTGCCTGCCGGACCAATGCAACGGCCGAGCCTCATCGGCAGCGTGGGATCTGACTACGCCGCGAGCTCATTTCTGCCTGGAGTGAGTCGCGGTGGACCCGGCGCTGTGGAGACGTTCAGATGAATGGGTTCAGATGAATGGGTTCAGTTGGTCGGGGCGAGCGCAACAACGAACGGTGCAACACTCACGAGCTGCGGTGAAGTGCCGAGCACAGAAGGGCTTGTTTGATAGTGCTCTTTCGAAGTATGAACATCCACCGAGCTGCGCATTGTGGCGGCTTGTGATTCACAGGCGTCATGGGGGCGCCTGGTATCTCATCACTGATTACTGAGAGGGAGGCAACATGGCGATCCCAAGGGAATCTTTTTCGAGCGAACGCATCATCAAGTACACCCGCTATCACAGAGCCGCACTTCTGGCGGATCCCCAAGCCGAGCATCTGGCGGCCGCCATCGATATGAACCTGGGAAACCTGCGAGCCAAAGCCAAGGCATCAGACGACGCTGAAGAGGATCTTATCGAGGCGCGAGCCTTGAATGACCGCGCCGAGTTCGACCTCGATCGCGAGTGCCGTTTGTGCGAGCTCGACGTGCTGAAGGCGGTGCGCAAAGATCGGCAGAATCCAGCCTACATCGCCGCGTTTCCCAACGGCCTGAGCGCGATGGTCGCAGCACGAGGAGAAACCCAGGCTCGACAGGTCGCTACGTTGATTGCGGCGCTGAAGAAAGACCTGCCCGATCTGGCGACGGCCCACGCCGAGACGCTCGAATTCGTGGCGGATCGCGCTGTCAGCGCGGAGAGAGCCGTCACTCAGGCCGAAGACGCCGTCGGGCGCGCGTTCACGGACGAGCTACTCGCCCGCGGCGCCCTGGTGCGTCAGTTGCACGCCAACCGCGGTGGTCTGCGGGCGCTGTACCCCCGCGACGCTGCCCGCGTGCGAAGTTACTTCCAAAACACGCGCCGGCGTTCGGAACCAGACTCAGATGAGGTCGCGGAGGAGCTGGACGAGGGTCAAGGCGAGGAGTGAACTGCAACACGCGCCGCGGCTTCACTCCGTTCGCAACCAACTGATCACGTCGCTCTCCAAGCCGCGAGTCGGAGCAGTCCCAGGGTCAGGCTCGTGCTCAGTCAGCAACACAGAGCCACAATTCCGACTCCACGGGTTCACTTTGCGCAAAGATGCTGCACACGTCGCTCATGTACGCCGTCTACACTTCTCGGAGATGCACTGGGCTCGTGCTGGGAAACGCCCACCACGTTGGCGTGCCGGAATCCATTTGAAATGCAATATTCTGAGACGAGGCAGGATCTTGGGTCCGGAGAAAGTCTCGTCGCTATGGAGTCGAGACGCGCGGACGGGAACAGTCCCGGGGCGCGGTGGTTCCACGTTGGACCCCCGGATTGGAAGTATGAGCCGGAAACTCGAAGCAGACTGCTTCTCAAATGATCGCGAATCTGGCGTTCCTTGGGCGACAAGAAACAGTTACGAACGCGAGTGCGAATGGGAGACTCGGGCATCTTGGTTTCCAATGGTAATGAGAGAGACAAGTGAAATGACAACGAAGGCAACAATGAGAGAGGTTTTT
>JBNKZR010000384.1:0-7317 GCA_050301735.1 Polyangiaceae bacterium
CCCATTTCCACGACGTTGTTGCCGCACTCGATGCAGGCTTCACCGGGGTTGTAGCAGGTGAACCCAGGCTCGACGGTTTGGCAGTCCGAGCTGCAACCGTCGCCATCGATCGTGTTGCCATCGTCGCAGGTCTCCAATGTTGCGAGTTGCGAGTTGCCGCATTCGAAGCAGGGTAGGCCGCCCACCGGGCAGACCCAGTTGTCTTCCAGTGCGCAGCTACCGGTGCAGCCGTCTCCTGCAGTGGTATTGCCGTCATCGCACTCTTCGCTGCTCTCTTTGATGCCGTTGCCACACTGCTCACATTGAACACCCGGGATCGGGCAGGTGTAGCCGGCTTCGATTTCCGAGCAGTCCGCACTGCAGCCGTCGCCGTCGTCGTTGTTGCGGTCGTCGCAAGCTTCGTCTTCGCCCACACGGCCGTCGCCACAGACGCCGCACAGTTCGCCGGGGGTGCCACAAACGAAACCCGCCTCGATCACGCGGCAATCGAAACGACAGCCGTCGCCATTTTCGCGATTGCCGTCGTCACAGGCTTCCCCATCGTCGAGCTGGCCGTCGCCACACTCGGTACACGGTTCGCCCTCAGTGGCGCAGGTGAAACCCGGCTCGACCGAGGTGCAGGTGGCGTTGCAGCCGTCACCATCTTCGGTGTTGCCGTCGTCGCAGCTCTCGTTCGGCTCCCAATTTCCGTCGCCGCACAACTCACACAGCTGGCCGGGAACCCAACACACATAGCCTTCGGCGAGCACCGTGCAGTCTGCGCTGCAGCCATCGCCGTCTTCCTGGTTGGCGTCGTCACAGGCCTCGGAAGGTTCCACGACCCCGTTGCCACAGCCTTCACAAGCCACGCCAGCGACGGGACAGCTGTAGCCGGCCTCCACCATCGTGCAGTCTGCGCTGCAACCGTCGCCATCTTCCGTATTCGCATCGTCACAGGCTTCGCCGTCTTCGATGATGCCGTTGCCGCAGGCGACGCAGGGTTTGCCCGGCTCGTCGCAGATGTAGCCCTCTTCGATGCCAGTGCAATTGAAGAGGCAGCCGTCACTGGACAGGGTATTGCCGTCATCGCACGCCTCGTTCGGGTCCTTGACCCCATCACCACAGAGCTCACATGCCTCGCCTGGCTCGTAACAGGTGTAGTCTTCCTCAATCACGCCGCAGTCTGCGCTGCAGCCGTCGCCATCCTCGAAGTTGCCATCGTCGCAAGCTTCGAATTCTTCGACGATGCCATTGCCGCACTCCTCGCACGCTTCGCCGGCTACCGCACAAACGAACCCCGTCGCGACCTCCTTGCAGTCTGCGCTGCAGCCGTCGCCGTCCTCGCGATTGCCGTCGTCGCACTCTTCGCGGCTTTCGACGATGCCGTTGCCGCACTCTTCACACGCGACACCTTCTTCCGCGCAGTCGAAACCTGCTTCCACTTCGCAATTGTCATCGCAGCCGTCGTCCGGATCCTCGTTGCCGTCGTCGCACTCCTCTCCTTCGTCGAGGACGGCGTTGCCACAAGCGGAGCGCACCACGCCGTCCTCGCCAGTGTCGGTAGCCAAGTCCTCGTCCAAGATGAGGTCGTCGTTGTCGACCAGTCCAGAGTCTTGGCTGCCGAGGCCCGAGTCCAGATCATCTCCCGGAGCCTTGGTGCTGGGAGTATCGCCGCAGCCCGCCACGAGGAAGGTCAGCGTCAGTAGGTGCGTAGCGGATATTAGTAGTTGGTTGCGCATCAAGACTTTCCGGTCGACGTCTAGAGTCTGTTGAACGGTTCCAGTTTGCCCGTTCTTCAGTGAGGTGCGATTTTTGCGGTTCAGCGGAGATACGTGGGCTGCGATGGCTGCGATTATCAGCGTTCGTCGTCAGCGACGTAGCTTCACTAACCCGCCTGAGGTGATGAACGGCAGCCAGCATCGGTGGGCGAGAAATGTAGGCGCTTCAAACGAAGTGTGATGAGCTCGGAGTGTGTGTGGTGGGTGAATCTTCGGGTGCGTCCCTTCCGTGCTTGTGGGTTCCGCAGAATTCGTGTCTTGTTGCTGCTGCCCCAGTGCTGGTGTTCACGCCGAGCCCGTCCGAGGCCGTTCGGTTGTGGGGTGCGTGCACGTGCGGCTTCCTGGTGGTCTGTGGGTTTTGCGCCCTCGATCGTTTCCTGCGAGAGAGTCTCGAGGCATCGCAGTGTCAACGTAACGGCGTTGGGTGGGCGCTCCTTTTTGGGGTGTGCTCGCTCGTCGCGCATCCCGGCACCTACCTGAGCGGCGGGATCGACACCTCACAATGGTGCGGGTAGGGTGGATGCGATGGTTAGTCTTCAGGGGACGGAGCCCGTGGGTGCCCGGTCGCTGCTCCTGCTCGTCTTTCTCGTGCCTGCCTGCATCGACTCGACGCAGGCCGCGAAGGTAGGAAACGAAGGCGATGTCGTGCCCACGGCGAGTGGTGCGGGGGACGGCGACGGCAGCGCGGCGAGTGGTGCGGGGGACGGCGACGGCAGCGCGGCGAGTGATGCGGGGGACGGCGACGGCAGCGCGGCGAGTGATTCGTCTGACGAATTCCTCGATGCTGGACGGGCCACCGATGGGGGCCATCGCGAAGGAGGTCTCATCGCGAGGCGACTGCTGAAGGCTGCGCCGACGTTTGAGGGGAACGCAAACCCCGCTGTCCCCCAGGTCGGCATCGTGTCCGTCACCACGCTGGAGGAGAGCTCCGGAAACGTGACGATTTCGGGCGCGGGAGAAGAGTGGGACGTTGCTTTGGACGAGACGGCTGCGGTTCACGTCAAGCCCATCTTCGGATTGCGACCAGCCACCACCTACACTGCCACGCTGTTGCTCCAAAGCGCCTCGACGTCTGTCATCACGGAACCCGTGCAGTGGACGACTCCGGCGCTTCCTGAACAGTTCCCACCCATCATCGCCAGTCTCAGTGAGCCCGAGCGGATGGAGCCAGGGATGACCCTATTCAATCTCAGAGCTCCCACCGGCAGCATGGTTATCGTCGACCATGCTGGGGTCGTGCGCTGGTATTACTACGATCGGGACCGTCCCGTGAAAACGGATCACCGACGCTTGCCCAATGGCAACTTCTTGTTCGAACGAGGCCACCGGCTAGTAGTCGAGGTCGACCCCCTCGGCAACGTCGAGGCCCAGTGGCATGCGGCTCGATACCCTGTTGAACTCGACATTCCGAGCGACAGCATCGCGGTGGACGTCGAATCGTTTCATCACGAGATATCCATTCTCGACAGCGGCAACTTTCTCGTGTTGTCCACGGAGCAGCGAACGGTCGAGGCCTTTCCGACTTCCTACGAAGACCCGGCTGCGCCGACTGAGAGCGCAGTGGTGATCGGGACGGTGGTCGTGGAGTTCACCCCCGAGGGGGAGATCGTCAAACGCATCTCCTTGTTCGACTTGCTCGATCCGATGCGGATCGCCCGTGGCTCCTTGAGAGACAAGTGGCCTGAGACCTTCGGCGAAGGAGTGCGCGCTTGGAGTCACGGCAATGCGGTCGTCTACGAGGACGAGACGGATTCCTACTACGTCTCTCTCAGGCATCAGGACGCCGTCGTTCGCATCGATCGTTCGACCGAGGAGCTCGTGTGGATCTTCGGCACTCATGCCAATTGGCGGCAGCCCTGGTCCGAGCTACTGCTGACTCCAGAAGGCGATCTGACGTGGCCTTTCCACCAGCACGCGCTCGAACTCACTCCTCGAGGACTTGGCCTCTACGACAACGGCAACTACCGAGCTGCAGCCTTCGAAGCCGTCACAGAGCCGGAGTACAGCCGGGCGGTCATCTACGATGTCGACGCGGTCGCGATGACGGTGCGTGAGGTTTGGAGCTATGGTTCGCCGGAGGGCGAAGACAGCTTCTATTCTTCTGCGATGGGGGACGCCGATTGGCAGGGGCGCAGTGGGAACGTTCTGCTCACGAATGCGATCGTGGAGGCCGGCGACGGCAGGAACGCGCAGCTGCTGGAGATCACGCCCTCGGGAGAGCGAGTCTTTCAGCTGGATGTCGGCGACGGCACGTTGGCAGCCATCTACAGAGCGCAACGCCTACCTGACATTCGATACTGAGACGACCAGGAAGAGAGCTGACGCCACGCGGCCGTTTTCCCAGGGCGTCCATTGGGTTGCCAGGGTGTGTCGAATGAACGCCGCTCAGTAGCCGTAGCCGTCGCCGCCACCGAACGGGCTGTCGTCGCCCCCATCCGAGCCAGCATCCGTCGTCGTTGAGCCGCCGCTGTTCGCGCCTTGGTCACCCGCGTCGTTGCGACCGCCGCCGCCGTCGAGGGTCGTGCCTGCGTCGGCGCTGGGCTCATCCGTTGATGGGGTGTCACCCGCGTCAGCGCCGGTAGTGCCGGCGTCGCTGTTGGCGCCATCCGTGGACTCGCCACCGGCCGTGTCCGAACTTGCAGCGCCAGCGTTGCTCGAGTCGTCGTTACCGCCACCACACGCTTGACTGGCCAAGATCAAGGGGACGGCTGCACCAAAATATCCGAGCCGCTTCAACTTCATCGGCGATTCCTAGCATCAAGAAAAGCAAGATCCAACATGGCGTGTAGATTGCCCCAATCCGCAGCGCGAAGCCAGCGGAGCACTGGAAAACCAGCCGTTCCGATGAGCTCGCCGTTCAGCGGCTCTCGTTTTGTGGCGCTATCGACGCTCCTCCACGCCTGGCTCGACATACCCGTAGCCGAGCTGAGCATCGACGATTTGCCAGGTATGCGGCGCCCAGGCGTAGCCAGGCGCGGTATGCAGAACGCCTCGCTGCTTGAGGGCTCGCAGCCGCCCCAAATATCGCAAGAACTCGGGTCGCTGGGTCAGGCGCTGCTGAGCGGAGTTGGCTGCGGCACTCCAGAACTCGCTCGCATGCATGGATCCCCCTTGATAGTAGTAGCTGATGACGTCTTCCATTTCGCAAACGGAAGTGACGAATCGTCTGTTCACCTCTTCCGCGGAGAGTGCCTGCGTCAGGTAATCGAAGATCAGACGATTGGCGCGCAAGTACAGGAAGATGGAATTGGCGACTAGCGGTTCGAAGAAGAGCGCGCGGTTGCCGTTCTTGCAAACCCGTCCCGCAACGAGCTGTTTGGCGTAGTAGGACGTCAGTTCGTATTCTTGCTCGTAGTCGGCAGCTTCGAGGTCGTCGACTTTCAGAATGTTCTTCATGTCGCTGACGGCTGTTTGTCTGCTGGTGAACTGCTGGCTGTACAAGTAGCCGTAGGTCTTCCAATCTCGCAAGGGGACGCCGAACATCCAGCCGTGTGCCGTGGCGATGTGGTCGGTGTAGGGTTCGTAGTCGTAGGGCGCGACACGGTGTACGAGACAACGGTCGAGCAACGTGCAGTCGCTGACGACGTAGTCGTCGAAACTGCTTGGCGTCCCCCGGCAGTCGATGAGGTAGTCGAAGTCGTGCTCGGTGCCGTCGATGGTGATGCTCACTCTGTCCCCTCGATCGACGACCTCTTGCACCTCACCTTCCAACGTACGGAACTGTTCCGGCCAATGCCGTCTCAGGCGGTCGTAAGTGAAGTCCTTGAGGCAGCGGCTGTTGAAGTGCACAGCGACGTTGCCGTTCAGCAGCGGGTTGATCCATTGGTGCGGTCGCCAATCGACGAACCTGCTTCCGTACTTGAGCGTGGCGTCGAGCGCGGTCATGTCCTCGTCGTGGGCGATGGAGAAGCGTGTCGCCTGCTCCAACGCGTGTACGAACCCGCCGTTGGTGCTTTCACCAATCCCGAGGATCTTCTTCTTCGGATCGTGAACCGAAACGATTTCCCACGATTTGTCGAGCCAGACGCACAGGTGCATGACATTCAACAACCCGGCGGAGCCGACACCGACGACGGCAATTCTCTTCTTCATTTGGCGTTACCTTGGATGACTCTCGATGACTCCATCGCCAGCATATCACGTGTGGGCGGACCTCCCCCTTGTCGTGAGGTGTTCGACGGCCTGCGCGATATCCGACTTGCGTAGGTCGCTACTGCATGCTCCATGAACGCTGCGTCCAGTTCGGGACGGAGTAGCACCAGTTCGGGGCTCGAGCGTCAGGGCTTCGCAGTTCTGCCCGTCCACGGCCACTAGTTTGTTCGATGAACTCGTCTCCACTGACGCTCTCCGGCTCTGCTTGGCCCTCGAGGCCCGTAGCTGCCGTGACGTTCAGTGGACCCCGCTCGTGCGTCGAGCCGTTGGAGTTCGAGCGCGCGTACGCGCAGTCTTTCGAATTCGTGTGGCGCTCTGTGCGTGGTCTCGGCATACCGCAGGCGGCGGTCGACGACGTCGCTCAGGACGTGTTCGTGATCGTGCACCGCAAGCTCGACTCCCTTTCGAGCGCCGCCGCATTGCGCAGCTGGTTGTTTGGCATCGTGCGTCGGGTGTGTCGAGATCACCAACGTTCCACTGCTCGCAGGGGTCAGCAGCTCGAACTCGATGCCGAGCACGAGTGCGCATACGGTCGTGATCCGCAGGAGCGCATCGCGAGCCGCCAAGCACTCGGCAGGGTCGAGGCCTACGCCGAGTCGTTGGATGACGAGCGTCGTGCGCTGTTCTTCCTTGTCCTAGTCGAAGGCCTTTCGATCACCGAAACGGCCGAAGCGCTCGGCATGAACGCCAACACCACCTACTCCAGGGTGCGTGTGATGCGCCGCGAGTTGGCGGAGGCGCTGGAGGGGGCCGGTGTGGAGATGGAGCGAGGAAGAGATGATTGAACTGGACACGGTACTCGGGGCGTTGCGCGAGGAGTATGAGCCAGACGCCGAGGCCAAGAGTCGGGTTCGGAGTGCCCTGGCCGCAAGTCTGGTCACGACCGGCACGGCCACGACCGCCGCCACCGTCGTCGGAGGCACGGCGACCGGTGGAACTGCCGTTTCCGCCAACACCATCGGGCAGGCGGCAGGCGCGGCGACGACCGCCAAAACGACAGCGGGAGGGGCTGTCGCATGGTTCACGCTTCTGGTCGGAACGGGCACGGTTGCGGCCATCGCTGCGGTCACGGCGCTACAGTTATCGAAGTTTCCCGAGGCTTCAACAGCCAGTGCTCGCGCGGACATTCCTGTGGCGGCTGAACACACTGAGGCTGCTGCGAGTCCACTCGTGGAGACAGCGCAAGCGCCAGCGAACGACGTCTCTCTTCGGAGTGCGGAAGTGCCATCCGTGGAGTTGGTGGTCGAAGTGCCTCGAGCGGCGAAGCCGTCGGCGCCTCCAAAGCGAGCACGAAGCGCCAGCGCGCCGGCGAAAGCGGAAGAGAAAGTTGCCCCGCCCGTTCCGGAGGTAACCCAGCCATCGACTCTGATGGCGGAACTGCGACTGATTCGCGGTGCGTCACAGTAGA
>JBNKZR010000385.1:0-7300 GCA_050301735.1 Polyangiaceae bacterium
CGCGCTCGAGGAGCGACGCAAGGACCGTGGCGCCACGAAGAAAGAGCGACGTCAATGAGCAACGGCAGAGCCAAGGACAGCACGCAAGCGAAGGTGGTCATCGAACGCACGTACAGCGCGAGCGTGGAGGAGCTGTGGGAGCTGTGGACGACGAAGGCGGGCTTCGAGTCTTGGTGGGGCCCTGAGGGGTTCCGCGTCGAGGTTCACGCGCTGGAGCCGCACGTGGGTGGAGAGCTCGTCTACGACATGATCGCGGACGCAGCCGACGCGATCGCTGCGATGAAGCGCATGGGACAACCGCTGTCTCACGGTACGCGTGGACGCTTCGCCGAGTTCGAGCCACTCCGGCGCTTGAGCTTGGTTCACGTGATCGACTTCGTCCCCGGTGTCGAACCCTATGAGAGCACGATTGAAGTCGACTTCGCCGAGTCGGGCGACGGCGCACGCATGGTGGTCACTCTGCACCCGCACCGCGATCCGCACTGGACGAAGATGTCGGTCGAGGGCTTCCGCAGCCAGCTCACGAAGCTCGACAAGCGCTACGGCGAGGCCACGTGATGAGCCAACTCTGCTGTGGGCGCGGGAGCGTCGGGGTACACTGGGAGCCAAGCTACGTGTCGAATTCGAACGGCGTGGCGGTCGCAGAAGGCCGCTCGGCAAACTCGTCTCGGAAGGCACAGAGGCGGGGGTAAGGCCCGATCGACGTGACGTCGCGGAACTCCAGGTGGTCGACGAGACAGAAGAGCGAGAGTTCGAGGTAGCTCAGATCGCGTGATGGCAACTGAAGCAGCGCATCGACGAGGTGCTGGTCCAGCCACTCGAGCATGCCGACGAGGGCGGCTCGGAGCTTGTCGGCGTAGCGAGAGGCATCCCCTGCCGTCGCCGTGACCATGATCAACGAGACTTCCGTCGACATCGCCTGGGCGGCAAGCTCCATGGCGTTCGAGGCAAGCAACGGCGGGCTCTGCTCCGGCCACACCATGCGTAGCGGGTGGGAGCACATCGATGCGATGCGGCGGCAATTCGGCAGGGAGCCGAACGTGGGCCCGTCGCGGGTCACCAGGGTGGGCAAGCGAAGCCCCGGATTGCCTCCGTAGTCGGCTGGATCCAGAGCGAGGAGGCTCTCCACGATCTGAAAGTCATAGGCGACGCCGCACTCCTCAGCGAAGAGACGCACCACGCGAGTGAAATGCGAACTCGACCTGCCCACGATTCGCGGCCGAGCTGGATGCGTTGGGTTGCTCGTTGTCATGTTCCGTCGTTGCTGATTGCAGTTTCGCCAGCCGAGCACCAGCACGAAGAGTGGCGATGAAGAGAAGCTGCACGACGACGACAACGCTCAGCCCGTTCGGTGTGAGCGAAACGGACCGGGGTGAACGCACAGAGCGTTGTGTCGGCTCCGCTGCGGATCTGAGACAACGGTGTGAGCGTTGCGTCGATGCCATCGAGAACTGGAAAACGACGGTGCCACCGTTGTTTTGGGCGGGGGCGCGAGTGCGAGACAACGCGCTGAGCGTTCGACCAGCGCCACGACGAAACCAGACAACGATCCCAGCGTTGGGTTCAAGTCGAGCGATTCGCGAGGGTTCGGGTCACCTGGACACCGCGAAGGACTTGGTTGCACTCGGCGCTCTGTTCGACAGCAACTGGGACGTGAGCACCTCCAGCTCCGAAACACCCGCCACAGCGGGGACTCAGCAGGCGGGAAGTGGTGCCCCAACCGTCACAAGTGGTACCCCGAACCAAAAAGCGAGCTAGCTGACGTGACCGTGCCAGCTCGTTCAATCACTGGGCGCAACATGGTCGCGCCAAAGGCGCGCCCAATAAAACTGATTCAGGGCGCACACTTCTGCCAGCTTCGGCGGAGCCGCCGCCCTCACCCCTTCGGGGTGGCGGCGCAGCCGAAGCTGCAGTGGGCGCAACTGGATTTGAACCAGTGACTTCAACCGTGTGAAGGTTGCACTCTACCGCTGAGTTATGCGCCCGTGCCGGGTAGCCCGGCAAAAAGGAACCGAGTGTTTAGCCTGCGATTGGCGGCCCCGCAATGGGTCTCTGGATGCTATGAGGCTGCTCGATGAGTTCTGAGTCGAAGACGGGCCAGAGGGCCGCTTCCCAGGAGGCGAAAACCAAACGAGATCACGTGGTTGGGCTCGTGGTCGTGGGGGTGGCCTTTGCGCTTGCGGTCGCGATTTCACACGATTCGCATGGTCGTTCGCAGCCCGTTTTCAGTCAGGAGCCGGAACCGCCGACCAAGCAGGGCGTGCCCGGCTTCCCCAATCAGGTGGACGTCCTGCAAGGCCTGGAGAAGGCCCGCGCGCTGACGCCTCGCCAGCACCTGGCCCGTATCCACGCGCTGGGCGTTCGGGCCAACGGAAGTGTCGACCTGACCCAAGCAGGCGCCCGCGTTCAGTACCTGTTCCGAAGCAAAGAAGGGGAAGGGCCGGTTCCCGAGCGCCCCCCCGGAACCCTAGCTCGACGCCGCTACTGCGGACAGCAAGCCGTCGACATCACCAGCGCTGGGATCGGGGCTCGACCCGACCGGGCTGATCGACGCTGCGAACCCGAGTTCCGCTCCGTGCCAACACCCGAGTGCGGTCCAAAGGAACTCTGGGAGCTCGCCAAGAGCAAAGGCGCTTCCGACGCCCAACGCGCCAAAGTCGAATACACCCTCGATGAGCAGGGGCCGGTCTGGAAGTTTCGCATCGAGGGAACGGAAGTGGAGTTCACCACCCGCGGCGACTGCAGGACTCCCGTTGGGGAGTGAGCGCCTCGTCCTCGCTGCGATGACGCCGGCAAGGCCTACGTGGTCCTAGCGACACTGTTCTCCAATCTCTTCATCTCCGCCCCCGCCATCGGTCCCCGCAAATACGACATCACCCAACGCGGTTGCACGAGCACGGCGCCTTCTTTCGAGCGCACATCCCGCATCACGAACCAGCGGTTCTTGAGGCGCCCTACGACATGCTCGAGCGCCTTTGGCGAAAGGGCTCCGGTACCGACGCTGCGTGAAAGGCCGTCGATCACGCGGGCGCGGTCGGCGTCAGTTTGGAGACGACCGATGTACCAGATGCCAGTGTTGCCGAGCACGCGATAGTCCAAATCCATCGGGTTCTGCGTCGCGAGCACCATGCCGACTCCAAACGCACGGGCCTGCTTGATCAGCGCCACGAGGGGAGCTTTGGTGGGCGGATTCTTCGGGTGAGGGGGCAGGAAGCCATGGAGCTCATCGAAGAGAACCAGCGCTCTCAGCGCCTTGCTCCCGCCTTGTCCACGCACCCAGGTGAGCAACTCTTCGAGCACGACTCCCAGCACCAGCGCTCGCTCGTCGTCGTCGAGATGTGCGACGCTCACGATGACGGCCGGTGTCTTGGTAGAGCCATCCGCGGTTGACGGCGTGGGCGTCAGCCACTTCCCAACGTCCAACGACGTTCCTGTGCGCCAGCTCTCGAACGCGGGGGATGCGAGCAACGTGTTCAGCGCCGCCGCGAGATCCGCACGGCTGCGAGCCGGAGCATACTCGTTGACGGTGAGCGCCCCGATGTGCTCGACAGGCGGGTCGAGCACATCGCGGATCAGCGACGCCAAGTCCGACGGCATGCCCGCACGCATGCGGCGTTCAGCTAGAAGAGAGAGCAACACATGGTCGCGACTCGTTGCCGCGTCTGGATTTCGCTTGAGTAGGCGCAAGATCAACGACACTGCCGCGGAGAGTGACGCACGCGCGTCAGCAGGATCCGTGTGCCAGTCTCCCGTGGGCCGTTCCAGCGACGAGAGCAGATGAAGTGGCTCGCCCACTTCGCTACCCGGCGTGATGACGCGCAGATCGACGCCGTGTGCCAGCGCTCTGACGTCCTCTTCCACGAGTCCGCTCTTGCCGAGCTCACTAGCCCGTTCCGCCGCCAGTGCCTCGGCGATCTCCTCCACCGATCTTCGATCGCCGGGTGTCTTCTGAACCCAGCCCTCGAAGTGTTTCGGTGAGAAGCTCGGAAAGCACAGACCCAAGTTGGGTAAGTCACCCTTGATGTCGATCATGAGCACCGGGATGTGCTGTCGCAGGGCCTCCTCCACGATGCCCAGCGCTGCGGCAGTCTTGCCGGAACCTGTAGCACCAGTAAGGAAGCAATGGGTGGTGAAGTGATGGGCTGGTACCGTCAGCGGTACCAGCGGACCACGGCCGCGCAACGGTGTGCTGTGACCGAGTAGAAATCGTCGTTCCATGATCGTTTCCTCCACGACGTGCGGGGCGGGGACAGGTAATCCCAGCCCCGCAAGTGGTGTGCATGCGTCAGCTGTCGCCGCCGTCCTGCTCGTTGGCATCCGTCGCCGCACCCGTGCTTACGTGCCCGACGCCTGCCATCAGCTCTTCCAAACGGGCAGTGTCGACATCGTCTGGGGCTGCGGTGTCGCCACCCGGAGGCAGCTGAGCGGGAGCATCCTCGGGTTCCGACCCGCCGCTACGACGCGGCGCCTTGCGTAAGGAGTAGAGGGACGGCATCACCAAATCTGCGTCTCCGGCGTTCCTGCGGATGTAGCGCACGGCCCAGCGCAGCTCTTCGTACAGCTTGACCAGCAGCGTGATGCCCTTCAGGCGATTGTTGAGGACCTCTTCTTCGCTCTCACCCCCTTGGTCTTTCACGCCCAGGTAGGTCAAGAGTTCACGCACCGCATCCCGCGCTGCGTCGATCTCGTCCCGCGTCGTCAACGAGCGGCCCTTGATGCGCTCCCAGTTCTTGTCCAGGTAGTTCGCCAGCTGCAGCGTGTCGAACGCGATGTTGCGAGGGCTGTTACCCCGACTGAGGGTGGCAGCCTCTGCCTCGAGCAGCCCGCGCGCGACGAGCGGTTGCACATCTGCCAACAGGACGGTGCGGAAGTCCCGTACCTTCTGCAGTGGGTCCGCGGCGTCTTCGCTCACGAACCCCTTCGCTCCCCGCGTCAAGCTCTCGAGGTGCGCAACGGCAAACGTTGTCTCTCGAAGCTCGTTGATCATGCTCAGCTCGACGCGGGGAAGCTCCCACGCGATGTCCTCCTTCAACTGCTCCAGTTCCGGCACGACGCCGAGAACCGTCTGCACGATGAGGGCGGTATCCAACGGAACGCGGAGGATGCCGCTGTGCGGGAATGCCGCGAAGCGCGGGCGAAGGCGCTGGTACGCGACATGAAAGAACCGCGATTGCTCTGCCGGTGTTGGCTCGCCCGCGATCGCCTGTGGCCCCGTCGTGGTGATCGACGCGCTGGACCCTAATTGTTGTGATTCAGATTGTTGTGACATTGTTAGACTCTCGAAAAAAAGGGAGGGGTGCGTTGGTGCACCGCTCGGTGTCGCGAAGCGTCAAGAACCGCGGCCTATCCGCGCTTCTCTCACTTCACGACCACCTCTCGTCCGCCGGTGGGGCCGGTTGCGTACGAGTTCGATCTTTTCGCGCGGGGTTCCGGAGACGGCGCGCGATGGCTCGTTCGCCTGCGTGGGCCCGTCGTCACGACCTAGGGTGGGCGTGCAGGGTCGCTGGGCCAGGCGTGGCGAAACCCGTTTGCAGGACGCCTATCAGCGAGGCGGGCCAGAGAAATCTGATTTGTTCAGGCCGTGCCCGCGAGGCAACCCTGGAGAAATCGGATTTGTGCACCTGTTGCCTGGGAGGCAGCGCCAGACAAATCGGATTTGTGCGCGGTTGCCTCGCTGATACCCACGGAGTAATCGGATTTGTCTTGGGTTGCCTCGCTGATACCGGAGAGAAATCGGATTACTCGGGTTGCCTCGCTGATACCGGAGAGTAATCGGATTACTCCGCGGGTCCAGACGTCGCAGCAGACTCCGCCGACGAGGCGGCTTCGCTGCTCGGCGCTCTCGTTGGGGATGGCTGCTCCGTCATGTGTTTCGCGCTGACGTTGAGGTCTGCAATCTGCGCGGCGGCCGACCCTACCCTGAAGGCCAATCACACCGTGTTGGAGGATCTGTGCGCCGTCATCCCGTTCCACTGGACCGTATCCGGTCACCTGCTCGTTGGAGTCAGTATCAGGGACACGAGGCTCCTGCTCCGGCGAGCTCTCTCTGGAGGTGGGACCGCCACGATGGAACATCTTGAAGATCTGGTGGGCGAGCTTGCCAATCAAATCCTCGGCAGGATCAACGCCACTTTCACGTCGCGAGACATGGAGGTCGCGCAGATGACACCAGTCTTTCTTCGTTGTGGAGGTGGTGTCCTGCGTTACCCAGGAAGGCAGCCATCCTACGCGGCCCAGTTCGGCGGGATTACTGTTCTTCGGCGCCCACGTTGGCCAGTCGACGCAAGCGACGCCAGAGCTTTCTCCAGGTGGGTTCCAAATGAACGCTCACGCCGTAAGCTTCGATGGGGCTGCCCTTGCGCAACGCCTCGGTGGCGAGTTTGCGCTGGTTGGCGGGCAATTTGTCCAATTTGGTGCCGACGATGATGGGTCGAATCGGTAGACGACTCGTGCGCGGCTCGCTCGCGAGCAATTCCAACAACTGAGCGTCGTCGTCCTCCAAGCCTCGCCGCACGTCGACCAGGGCAGCGACGACCGCCAGCGTCGGGCGCTCGAGGAGATAGCCCTCGATCAGATCCGCCCAACGGTTGCGCTCAGCCTTCGAACGCTGAGCGTAGCCATAGCCTGGCAGGTCGACCAAGGTGACGACGGCGCCGTCGGCTGAACGCGTCTCGAAGAACGATATTTGGCGAGTGCAGCCCGGGGTCGAACTGGTGCGAACCAAGTTGCGGCGGCCGCACAGCGCGTTCATCAAGCTGCTCTTGCCGACGTTGGAACGTCCGGCAAACGCGATTTCCACGCCAGTCGGGGGCGGGATTTGTTCGATGGCGGTGGCACCCGCCGCAAACTCGGCCTCCACGATGCGGAGGGGATCGAGGGTTGGGGAACTCATTGCCGCTACCCTAGTCGATCAGCGAGTAAAGCGCCGGCGCAGCGGACCGACGATGGCGCGCATTTCTTCACAGCGCAGAATCAGGGCAAAGGTCAGGTACAGTCCGCCAAAAACGGCACAGCCCACCAAGCCGGGGAGCAATTTCGATGCGGCCCCGTGCTCGCTCCAGCTCGCTGCGACCGATGCGAGCCAGCGTGCGGCCGCGGCCGCCGCGCCAGCGGCCAGCAGCACCTTGCCGAAGCTTCGGGCCGACCGCCTGAGTTGTAGCTTGCCCAGGCGCTTCCTCAGAAAGGCGACCAACAACAGTGCCTGGGCCACGCTGGAGAGGGTCACCGCCCAGCTGATGCCCACGTGGCCCAGTGCTCGTTGCAGCAGCAGCGCGGTCACCAAGAACACGACGAAGTCGAG
>JBNKZR010000386.1:0-235 GCA_050301735.1 Polyangiaceae bacterium
AGCGTGAAAGCCAGCCTCCACCGTTGACAGCGCGAGCGCTCATGGAGGTCCCACCGGGAACCTAGCTGAGCGAGCTTCCCGCGCTGCGCGGTCGCGGGCTGGTTGTTGGCGCGTGCCGGGCTATTGACCGGGAGTGGCGGGTAGAGTCTGATTGACAACATGAGAATCAGGGCACGGTTGGTTGGGGATGGGTGCGAGTTCGTCGTCTGGGCGCCCAACACGGAGCGGGTCGACG
>JBNKZR010000386.1:245-7286 GCA_050301735.1 Polyangiaceae bacterium
CTTGCAGTGGGGCCAAAGTTGGGACGCTCGAGCGCCCGCGCGGCGCGTCCCGTTGCTGAGGGATGCGAACGGCTATTGGTCGGGGCGTGCCGAAGCCGTCGCGGTGGACGAGTTGTATCGCTTCGAGTTGACGTATCAGGGCGAGACGTTTCAGCGCCTCGACCCGGCCGCGCGGGACACGATTCACTCGGAGCTGACGCGGAATTCACCCACCAGCGACAATGCCGCCATCGTGGTGGATCCGAGTTTCGACTGGGCCCCGTTCGAAACCCCGCGCTTCGAGAACTTCGTGATCTACGAGCTGCACGTCGGGTCGTTTTGCGGGCGCAACGACGGTTCGAACGTGGACATCGCGACCTTCGCACAAGTGCAGGAGCGGCTCGTCTACGTGCGCGAGCTGGGCTTCGATGCGATCGAACTCTTGCCAGTGCACGAGTTCGCCATGAACCGCTCGTGGGGCTACAACCCAGCCTCGTTTTTCGCCCCGGAGTCCGCCTATGGCTCACCGGACGACTTGCGGCGACTGGTGGATGCGGCCCATCGCCTCGGGCTCGCCGTCATCTTCGACGTCGTCTACAACCACGCGGGCCCCGGCGATAACGTGCTCTGGAACTACGATGGCCTCGTGCAAGACGGCGGCATCTACTTCGAAGGCGGCAAGTGGACCGACTGGGGCCTCGGCCCCGCGTGGCACAAGCCGGAGGTGCAAGAGTTCTTCTTTCAGAACGCTTGCATGTTCTTCGAGGAATACAACGCCGACGGCCTGCGCTTCGACGTCACCACACAGATCGACGGTAGTCACCTACAGCAAGTCATGGGGCGCTTGCAGGAGCGCTTCCCCAGCAAGTACTTCATCGCCGAACACTTGCCGGCCCATCGTTGGATCACGACGTTTGGCAACTTCGATGCGACTTGGCTAGCGCGCTCGCATCACCAGGTCCAACGGGCACTTTCAGGAGACGACCCCTTGCCTCGGGTGCTGTCGGTGCTGGGCTGGGCTGACTTCGAGCATCCTTGGAACTTGATCAAGTACCCCCTGGGCTCCCACGACGACATCGGTGACGACCACAACGGCGACGCCGAACACGGAATGTCCAACTGGGACAACCGGCATCGCTACTTGATTGACCTGCTCGGTGGGCGCGACGACTGGTGGGCACGAGCCAAGTGCCGTCTGGCATGGGCGCTGGCCACGACGATGCCAGGCAATCCGATGATGTTCATGGGAGGTGAGTGTCACATGGGAGCGCCCAGCGTTGGCTGGGGCTACTGGCACGACGGTCGCGACGACAATGGCGACCACCGCTTCGATTGGGCGATCGCCGGAGATCCCATCGGCATACCGATGCGTCGTTGCGTCGCTGCCTGCAATCAGCTTCGCTGGCAGCACCCCGCGCTGCGAGGCGAGACTCTCGCCGTCACCCACGTGGACGAGCACAACCAGGTGATCGCTTTCAAACGTTGGTACGGCAGCGACGTCGTCCTGGTGGTACTCAACTTCGGCGACCGTAGCTTCGAAGGCCACGGCTACGGCGTGCATACCGGCGGGCAGAACGGGCAGTGGACGCAAGTCTTGTGCACTCAAGACGCGGCTTTCGATGGTTGGGACGGCGCTGGCAACGCCTACCACCAACCCTGGACCCACGAAGGCCAGATCCACGTCAACGTGCCGAAGTACAGCGCGCTGGTCTTTCGACTCTTGCAGTGAGCCAGCGCGACGACGTCAGGTGAAGACGATCTGCGCGTTTTCGCTCAAGTCGTAGAAGTCGCCCGCCGTGATGACGTCGATCACTTGCGGCACGAGGTCTTCTTTGGTGCGCTTGAACATCTTCATCGCGAGCTCGCAGGCGTAGAGTTCTGCCCCCGAGTCGGTGAGGATCTCCAGCATCTCGCGGGGTCCCGGCAAGTCGAGCTCTTCCATTCGGCCCAGCATCATCTTGGCCGCCAAGTTCTCCATCCCGGGCAGCCCCGCGACCATCGACGGCATCGGGCTCGTTGCGTTGCCGACCATGTTGACGTGCAGATGGTCCACTTTGGATTCAGTGATCACGTCCAAGCCGTAGAACGTGAAGAAGATGAATGCCTGGATGCCGCTCTGGCGGGCGGCATTGGCCAGGATCAACGCGGGATAGGCGTCGTCCAGCCCGCCTTTGCTGACGATGAGAGCAATCTTTCGGTTCTCGTTCAGTGACACGTCGTTACACCTCGGGTTGGGGTCGATGGCTCAAATGCAGCCGACCGGCTTGGGCAGCCCGGCGATCATCGCCGTGCATTTGCCGGGAGCTTTGGGGAACAGGCCGTACACCTCTTTGGTGCTCAGGCCCGAGCCCGTCGTCAGTCGCCGAATGTTCGGAGACATCCTGGTGGATGCGTATTCTTGGCGCGCGAACTCGACCAAACGCCAATGGCTGTCGGTCATGGTGACGCCGATGGACTTGGCTATGGCTCGTGCGACCTCGGGCGTCCATTGCTCGTGATTGACGAGGAAGCCCTCAGGGGTCAATTCCACACCGTCGAAACCGCTGAGCGTGGCCGCGACGCTCGGCGCAGTGGCAACCGGCGCGGCCTTGGGTGCTGGCTTGGGTGCTGGTTTGGCCACGGCAGTAGCTCCCGAGTCTGCGCTGGGGCGGACCCGTCTTCGCGGCGCGGCGGGCTCCACCCCCGCGCGACGTCTCGAGCCGAGCTGGCGATTCAAGCTCTCGCGACGCGCGGCGCGCTTCACACCCTTGCCCAAACGCCGCAGTGCCTCGAGCATGACCGACATGCCCTGCTGAGCATCTTCGTCGCCGGCAGCTTTGGCCATCCCGAGCACACCGACGGGCTTCAAGTTCTCGGCGGCTTCCACGGCACCGCTGACCTCGCTCGCGAGCGCCATCATGTGCGGCTGAGTCAATGCTCGCACCGCATCGAGGATCGTGACGACGTTCCGTCCCAACTCTTCGATGTCTTCGGGTGAATAGCCCTGCACCATGTGGTCCAGCACCTCGAGTAGGCCGCGGCCGAAGTCGAAGTAGCCGCGCTCCTCCAAAGAACCCAAGTGAGTCGTCGCGAGACCCATCAACTGACGAAAGACGGGCGCCAGGTCTTCGAACAGTTCCGCCCTCTTCCTTTCTGCCTCGACCAGGTGACTCACCTGCGCCGTCAGAGCGTCGAGCTTTGCTTCCAACTTCGTATTCGTCGACATGCTCAACTCCACTTCCCCGCCATCGACATCTGATGTTCGAGAGGCAGCTCCGTTCCCGGCAGCAGCGCGTTCCAGTACACCCACTTGAACGCGAGTTTGCCCCAGTGATTCACGTGGCTCTCCTCCAGCAAGCTGAACGGACCCACGCCCGGCAACGGGAAGCGACCGGGCAACGGCTCCGTCTCGTAGTTGAAGTCGATCAGCATGGCTCTATCGTGACCAGTCTCGATGAAGCAGTTCGAATGACCGTCGAACTGCTCGCTCAGCGGTCGCCCCTTGATATAGCTGAGTAGATTCTTCACGAGCACGTCGGCCTGAAAGTGCGCCACCGAGCCTGCTTTGGAGCTCGGCAGATTGGTCGCATCGCCAATCACGAAGACGTTGGCGTGCGCCGTGGACTGCAAGCTGTGCCGGTCGGTGGGAACGAAGCCCAAATCGTCGCCCAGCCCAGAATCCGAAATCGCCTTGCTCCCGACGTGGCGGGGCACGCTGACCAAGAGATCGTAGTCGAGCTTGCGACCATCGTACGAAGTGATGGTCTTGGCGCCGCCATCGACGGCCTCCAAGGCAAACTCCGGCGCCACCTCGATGCCCTTCTGCTCCATCAGGCCACCGAGCAAGGCCGAGGCCTTGGGCTTGGTGAACGCTCCTTCCAGGGGAGTCGCAAAAACGAGCTTGACGTCGCTGCGCCGCCCCTTCTTGCTGAAGTACGCATCCGCCAAGAACAGAAACTCCAGCGGGGCGACTGGGCACTTGATCGGCATCTCCGCAACGTTCACCACCAACGTACCCCCTTCGAACTCGGCCAGACGCGCCTCCAGCGCCGTGGCCCCTTCCAACGTGTAGAAGTCGAAGGCGTCCCGCATCCAGCCGTCGCTCGTCAACCCCGGCGTCTGCTCGGGCGCGATCTCGCAGCCCGTGGCCACAATCAAGATGTCGTAGGGCAGCGATTCGTCCGGCAGGTGCACGACCTGCGCGTTGGTGTCGACCCCCGAAAAGCCGCAGCTGAGCAGCCGTACCTCTGGAGAGACATAGGCTTTTCTGGAGCGGACGAGCTGCGCCGGCCGATAGTCGCCAAAAGGGACGAACAACAGACCCGGCTGGTAGATGTGGTCGTCGTCACGGTCGACCACCGTGACGCGCCACTGGGCCGAGTCCAACTCGCGCACGAGCTTGTTCGCCATGATGGTACCGGCGGTACCCGCTCCGAGGATGATGATTTCCTTCATCTAGCGACTCCATTCAGTCCGACAGTCTTGCCGCAGTGCGGCGCGACAGTGCACGATCCGTGCCCGAGCGAACTGAGCGGGTGTCGTACGAGCTGGGTTCGAGGGCAGGCTCCCAGCGCTGCCGAGACGTGCAGCGAGTGCGTGACGCTCCGGGGTCGATGCAATTCCTGCGGCGACGCGACTATGAGCCGAGGATCTGCTCGATGGTCGAAGGGGGAATACCCATCAGGTTCTGGCCGAAGCTCTCCACCCCCAAGCCGTAAACGTCGTTCAGCAAGGTCGCATACAGATCGCGCAGTGGACGCTGACCGAGTTCCACGTGTTGGTCGTTGAGCAGACCGAGGTTGCCACCCCCGATGAGGGCCATCGGCAACTCCGTTGCCAGGTGGTTGCCGCCATGCATGCACGCGCCGAACAGCACGACGGAATTGTCGAGCACACTCACACCCGGCGCTTCCTCGATGGCGTCGAGCTTGCGGCAGAGGTCAGCAACCTTGCCGACGTTCCACCACGTGATGGTGGCGAAGTCGTCCCCCGTGTGATGCTGGGCCGCGTGGTATTCGGGGCAAAAGCCGCCCTTTGGTGTCGAGCTCTCCTGGGTGAAGGAGCGCACCTCCACGTGATCGTACGTGAACTCGGAGCGCTCATCCTCCAGCATGTATGAAATGACGCGAGTGACGTCGCACTGGAACGCCATCGCGATCAAGTCGTTCATGGCGTCTGCGTGCAGCCCCTTGTCGTAACTTTCGGTGGTCTGGCGTGGCGCCTCTGCCGACTGCTCGATTCTTTCCATGGCCGGTGCCTCGGGAAGGGCGCAGGCGAGTCCGCCCATGCCAGCGGAGACGCCGGTGGCTCGCCGTTCGACGGCGCGCACGGAGTCCAAGAATTCGTCCATACGCTGCTGGTCGCTCGTGCCGAGGCGTGCCCGCGTTCGCCCCGCATTTTCCAGCACAGCGTCCAGCACGCTCTGGTTGCGAGCCAGACGTTTCTGCGCCTCCGCTGCAGCGGTGCCGTTTGGATCGATGGGTTGGGCCACACTGACGAGCTGATTGAAGACCTCCAACGGGTCCACCGACTTGTACAGGGGCTGGGTGCTGCTCGCCCACGACACACTGCGACTACTCGAACACGGTTCACTCTCACAACTGCTGAGCGGTGTGGACAAGCCCACCTGCAGCGAAGCGAGAGCCGTCTTGCCCTGGAACTCGGCGTGTTGCGCGAGGACCTGGTCCACCGACGTGCCGTTGGCTTCTTCGTTGCTGAGCTCGGCGCGCACGTCCAGCGCGTTGACACAGGTGAGCCAGGCCCCTGCCAAGCGACTGTGGCTCGGCTCGACTTCGCCTGAACCATCGACGTTGAAGACCGACCCATTCTCGAGCCCGGAAAGGATGCACAGCTTGGACTTGAGGGAAGCACCGAATGGTTCGAGCAGCGATGTCAGCTGCCACTCGTCGCCGCTCCCGGTAGTCGCAGGGCGCCAGTACTCCGCCGCGCCGTTCGGCAGGAAGATGGGCAAGAAGCGCCGAGGGAGCTCACTGGCTTGTGCGCGAAGGGCTCGAGGTTCGAGGGAGGGCAACCAGGGCAGCGCCAGTGCCACGCCAGCGCCGCGGAGTAACGCCCTTCGGCTCAGAGCGCGCTTCACAACGACTCCTCCATCTGGCCGTCGCCGCGACGGAAACGAAACGGTTCGGATTCAATCAGCGTTCGGATCAGGCGACGCACACTCGGGACCTCTCCAGCGGCCGCCCACTCCCTCTCCACTTGCTCCAGGTAGGGTGCGTCGGCTGCCGTGACGAGTCGCCCAAGCCCATAGGTGAACAGCTTCTCGGTCAAGCAGCGACCGAACTGAGGATCAGTCGCGACGGCACGCGCCAGCCCGTCCAGCCCCTGAACCACCCGGCCCTCGGGATACTCGGCGGAGCCAGGCAGCGTGCCCGAGGCCTCCACCGGAGTTCCGTCCGGGTACTCCGAGCGGTGCTGCCCGATCGCGTCGTACTCTTCCAAGGCCAGCCCATAGGCATCGAACAACTCGTGGCACGCCGCGCAGGTCGGGTTCTGACGGTGCAGCTCCAGAGCTTGTCGCACGTTGAGGGCGGATGCGTCTTGTCCTTCCGGCAGCTTGGGTACGTCGGGAGGCGGATCGGGCATCTTCATGCACAGTAGGTTGTTGGCGATCCAGCGCCCGCGCAGCGATGGCGAGGTCCGCCGGTCGAAGGACGTCAACGCCAAAAAACCAGCCAACCCGAAGAAACCAGCCCGTTCGTCCTCCGCGTACTCGACCCGTTCGTGACTATCGAGCGGGGTCGGCATGCCGTAAAGCAGCGACAACCAACCGTCGATGAAGTTGATGTCCGCCGTCGGAAACTCGAACCAGGAGCGCTCGTTGCGAAAGAATTCGGAGAAGTACAGGGTCATCTCGTCCCGCGCGGCACGCGCGACTTCGGGGGACCAGTTGTAGAACTGGGGCGCCACCGGGTGCGAGATGACTTGCCGCGCTCCGAGCCACTGGCCCGAAAAGTTCGAGATCAGTCGCTCGGACCTCGGGTCATCGAGCATGCGGTCGACCACCGCCGAGA
This sequence comes from Polyangiaceae bacterium, assembly GCA_050301735.1. GTDB lineage: Bacteria > Myxococcota_A > Polyangia > Polyangiales > Polyangiaceae > SZUA-265. The sequence continues at coordinate 7,235 of JBNKZR010000386.1, forward strand.
GTGTGGCGGTATCCTGCAACGATTCATCAGCTGCGAGCAGCAGCAGCTCGTC
>JBNKZR010000387.1:0-7224 GCA_050301735.1 Polyangiaceae bacterium
TCCTCTGGACATGTTCTTGGGGCCGCGCGAGTGGCCGAGCCCGACGCGCGTCATCGGCCAGCTACTCGCCAACTACCACAACGTGCATCTGCGGGTGGGCACTCCCATCAACCTCCGAGAGTTCCTCGACGAGTGGGGGAATAGTTCCGACACCGCTCTGCTCAACAAGCTCGCCTACACACTGCTGCGCCGCATGGAGCGCGAGCGACGCAGCATTACCGGCCCCATCGACAAAGCCCCCGACCGTGTGCGGCAGGAGATCCTGCGCAGTCGCAGATTCCAGAGCGCGCTCGACAAACTCGTCACCACGGACGCGGAGCGCCGTGACGCGCTGTCCAAAGCGGACGACATGCTGCGCAAGATGCAGGCGCTTCCGGATGCGACGGCCCACCGCGCCCTCGAGGTGGTCCTGCGCCGGATCTTCGAGCGCATCTATCACGGCATCGACGTCGACCCCGAAGGACTCGAACGGCTCAAAGACCTTTCTCGCGAAGGTTCGTTCGTGCTCTTGCCGAGCCACAAGAGCTACATCGATTTTCTCGTAGTGTCTTGGGTCCTGTTCAAGGCGAACATGCCCCTGCCCATGATCGTGGCGGGCGAGAACCTCTCCTTCTTCCCAATGGGAGCAGTATTCCGTCGTGGTGGCGCTTTCTTCATCCGCCGCACCTTTCGTGGCGACCGACTGTACGCCGCGGTCGTCGATGCGTACGTTCGCCGACTGATCAAAGATGGCTTTGCGATCGAGCTGTTCCTAGAAGGCATGCGCAGCCGCACTGGCAAGCTACTGACCCCCAAGTTCGGCCTGCTCAACATGATCGTCTCTGCGGTTCGAGGCATGGACTCGCGCCCGGTCTTCTTCGTTCCCATCAGCATCGGCTACGAGCGCATCGTGGAGGCGGAATCGCACCGCCACGAGATCACTGGTGGCGAGAAGATCAAGGAGGACGCCGCGGGGTTGCTCAGCGCAACGGAGGTGCTCCGACACCGCTACGGGAGCATCAACGTTCAGTTCGGCAAGCACATCACGCTGCGCGAGGTCGCCAGCGATCTGGGCTTCGACTCTACCGCAATGACGCCGAAGCAGATGCGCACGACGGTCGTCCGTCTTGGCAATCACGTAATGGACGAGATCAACCGGGTCACTGCGGTCACCCCGGGCGCTCTCACCGCGTTGGCTCTCTTGAGCCACCATCGCCGTGGTCTGGCACACGACAAACTGATTCGTCACTGCGAGCGTCTACTCGTGATCCTGCGTCAAGCAGGGGCGCGTACTGCGCCCGCGCTGGCTACCAATACCGGCGTGCTCCGGCGCGAGGCCATTCGTGAAGCTGCACAGATGTTCGTCGACGCCGACATGATCGAGGTGCACTCCACGTTCGATCTCTCCCCGCGACGTGACCGGGGGGGAAAACCTCACGCGGGGCCCGGCGCGATCTACACCATCGTCGAGAACAAGCGCGTCGACTTGGACACGTCCAAGAACATCATCATCCATTTCTTCGTCGAACGTGCGCTGATGGCGACGACGATGCTGCCATCGAGCGATGGACCGCTGACGGTGGAGCTGGTGCGCCGCCGCATGCACGAATTGGCGGGGCTGCTGCGCAACGAATTCCGTTTCCGCCCTCCAGAGGACTTCGACCAAACGGTGGACGGGACCCTGCGAGCGATGCTCGAGTGCGGCGAACTCGAGCAATCGGACAGCGGCGCGCTGCGCCCCGGTCCTGGGCACGACGGTTGGAGCGGGCACAAGTGGTTGCTGGCGTACGCGGCGATGGTTCGCAACTTCGTCGAAGGCTACCGCATTTTCGTGCGTGCGCTGACCGCCCTGCTCGACGAGCCGTCGACGGAAAAGGACATCATCAAAAAAGCCCTCGCAACGGGCGACCGCATGTACCTAGCTGGTGAAATCGAACGACGAGAAGCCGTCAGCAAGCCGGTGCTACAGAACGCCCTCTTGACGTTCCAAGAACGCGGTGTGTTGCGTTCTGCGCGAGGACAGCTCATGCTTGGAGAACACACCAGCACAGAGGCCGAACTGCTCAAGCTCGAATCGAGCTTGGCGGGCTACCTGGAGCGTGAAGGAGCCCTGTGAGCCGGCCGAAGACATCGCGCATCGCCCACCTGCTCCCATTGCGTCCTTTCTTCTCCGCAGCAACCCTCTCGATCCTGGCCAGCGCATGCGCCACAACCCCGACGCCCCTCGCGCCGCAATTTCAGGGCTCCGTCGGTATGCCCCACAACGGCGTGCAGACGAACAGCGTCGAACTCGACAAGCGCGGGCCTGGCTACGCACGCTTCCGCCCCTACGGTACAGCCTACTGGGCGCAACCCGAGCTGGTCGATGCGCTCGAGAGCGTGGCCAAGAAAACCCACGAGCAGTTCGGCGGCCCGCCGTTGGTGTTGGGTGATCTCTCCGCTCGCTACGGGGGCAAGATCCCGCGCCACAACTCCCACCGAAGCGGTCGCGACGTCGACCTCCTGTGGCACTTGCTGACGCCGCAAGGACTGCCCCAGCCTTCGGTCGGCTTCATTCGAGTCGGACCCGACGGATTGGCACTCGACCCGCAATCGGGGCGCATCTACCGCCTGCACGTCGAGCGCCAATGGGAGACGGTCAAGGCCCTACTCCAGGCCGACGGCATCGACGTGCAGTGGATGTTCTGCAGCCGCTGGATCGAGGCGATGCTGATTGACTACGCCCGGTCTCGGGGCGAGCCGAACGAGTTGGTGTGGCGTGCGGAAACGGTGATGCTGCAACCAGCCGATAGCCTACCGCACGACGACCACATCCACATGCGCATCAGCTGCACCGGCGAAACCGCAATTTCGGGCTGCGCCGGCGGAGGCCCCTACTGGGAGTGGCTGCCCTCGCTGCCCAGTGTGGAGCTGAGCTCCGAAGATTTGCAGGAAATTGGGCAGCAAGATCCCCTCGTCGTAGAAGTGTCCGACGAGGTTGCCGTCCGTGGATGAGCTGGAAAGACGTATCGCCAATGGGGACTGCATCGATCGGGTCCCAGAACTGTGCCAGCGCCATGGCCCGTTCGACCTGATCTACCTCGACCCGCCGTTCAACGCCGGCGGCACTCGCAAGGCACGCCAGAGCAAGGGTCCACGCGTGAACGGCGAGGACGCCTACGTCGATTTTTGGGGTGGGCTCGATGGCTTCATCGACATGCTGCGACCTCGCCTCGAAGTCCTGCACGGGGCCCTGGGCGAGTACGGCAGCTTGTGGCTGCACCTCGACTACCGTGCCATCCACGACGCCAAGGTGCTGCTCGACGACGTGTTCGGGCGTCGGGCATTCGCGGGTGAGATCGTGTGGGTGCCGGGCAACGGTGGCAAGCGTCGCAGTGGCCCTTCGGTCACGCACCAGACGATCTTGGTCTACCGGCGCGGCTCGAAGATGATTTGGAACGGCGACGACCCCGTCCTGCGTGAACCGTTCAGCGAGACGAGTCTGCGGATGCACTTTCAACGGCGCGATGCCCACGGTCGCCACTACCGCGAACGCGTCATCAATGGACGAAGTTACCGCTACTACGCCGACGAGGGTCGTCGCATCGGCAGCGTCTGGACGGATTGTCCGGCGATGACGGCCAACACTCCGCTGACCGACGAAACCACGGGCTACCCCACTCAGAAGCCCGAGAGTTTGCTCGAACGCATCGTGCGCGCAGCCAGCAACGAGGACGGCGCCGTGCTCGACCCGATGTGTGGCTCCGGGACGACGCTGGCCGTCGCCGCGCGCCTCGGGCGACGCTTTGCCGGCTCGGACAAGAGTGAACTCGCGTGCCGCATCACGCGACGACGAGTCGCACAGGTGCTATCCGAGCAGGACGTGCCACGCTCCCGCGCGTTGTAGGCGCGACACCACACAACACTCGCAAGTGAGCGTACCGACCGTCGACAGTCCCGCCCCGCGCACGCCGGCAAGGGAGTTGGGCCCGCGCTGCTCGTGCGTGCTACAGATCCCAACATGGTCGACTTCAGTCTGAGCGACGAGCAGAAGGCAATGCTCGCCGAGGCCCGCCGTTTTGCCGAGGAGCGCATCATTCCCGTGGCCGCGGAGGCCGACCGCGAGGCGAAGTTCCCGGTCGAGGTCTTTCGCGAGGCTTGGGAGCTGGGCTTCGTCAACGTGACGATCTCCGAAGAGTACGGCGGCGCTGGCCTCGGCCAACTCGACAATGCGCTGTTGTGCGAAGGCTTGGCATTTGGCTGCACCGGGATCCAAACCAGCATGCTCGCCAACACCCTGGCCTTGACCCCGATCAAGCTCGCCGGCACGGAAGATCAGAAGAAGCGTTACCTCGGGCGCATGACGGAGGAACCCATTTTCGCTAGCTACGCCACGACGGAGCCCACGGCGGGCAGCGACGTGGCAGCCATGAAGACGCGCTTCGAGAAGAAGGGCGACGACTACGTGCTGAACGGCGAGAAGTGCTGGATCACCAATGCCGGGCTCGCGTCCTTCTACGTCGTCTTCGCCACCGCCGACCCGGACAAGAAACACCGAGGCATCGCCGCCTTCATCGTCGACCGTGACGCCAAGGGCCTGAGCGTCGGCAAACATGAAGACAAACTCGGCCAACGAGCAAGCGATACTGCGGCCGTTCACTTCGACAACGTCGTCGTGCCAAAGGAGAACCTGCTGGCGGAGGAGGGCGAGGGCTTCAAGCTCGCGATGGAGACGTTCAACGAGACTCGTCCCGACATCGCTGCCATGGCGACGGGCTTGATGCAGCGCTGCTTGGAAGAGTCGGTGCGTTACGCCAAGGAGCGCAAGGCGTTCGGTGTGCCCATCGGTGAACACCAGATGGTCCAGGCGATGATCGCCGACATGGCCATCGCCACCGAAGCCACGCGACTGCTCTACCGAAAAGCAGCATGGAACCTGGACCAAGGCATCCGTGACCCCATCGCGTCGGCCTACGCCAAGGCTTATGGGGCCGACGCTGCGATGAAGGTGGCGACGGACGCCGTCCAAGTCTTCGGTGGCAACGGCTACGTGCGCGATTACCCGGTGGAGAAGCTGATGCGCGACGCCAAATTGCTGCAGATCTACGAGGGCACGAGCCAGATCCAACGCGTCGTCATTGCTCGTTCGTTGCTGCGCGATTGAGACGCGCCCGGGCCCGCGCCACCAGCTCCAAGAGCGCCTCCGGGTTCTTCATCGTGCCTGGATTGGCGGCTTTCTCGATGGTGGCACCGCTCAAGATGCGCTTGACCGGCAGCTCGAGCTTCTTCCCGCTCAGGGTGTAGGGGATGGCGGCGACTTCACATATCTCGTCGGGCACGTGGCGCGGCGAGAGTTGCTGCCGCAAACGCTGCTTGATGGTGCGTTCAGTCTCCGTGTCCAACGTCGTGCCGACTGCAGGCTGCACGAAGAGCCACAACTTGGAGCCGTGGGCACCGGACGAAAGCTCGACCACCAGACTGTCGGCGACTTCGGGCAAAGCTTCCACCACTCGATAGAACTCGGAAGTCCCCATCCGCACCCCGCCACGATTCAACGTCGCGTCCGACCGGCCGTAGATGACAGCTCCGCCATCCGAGTACTGCCTGAGCCAGTCACCGTGGCGCCAAACGCCGGGGTAGTTCTCGAAGTAACTCGCGCGATAGCGGCTGCCGTCATCGTCCCCCCAGAAGAAGAGCGGCATCGATGGCATCGGCTGCATGATGACGAGCTCCCCCAACTCGCCGATCACGGGCTGCCCGGCGGCGTCGAAGGCACGCACGTCTGCACCCAGCGCAGAGCATTGCAGCTCGCCGGAACGCACGGCAAGCCAGGGGCAGCCACCGACGAAAGCCGTGCACAGATCGGTGCCGCCAGAAACGGACGCGAGAGCAAGCTCGGAACCGACGTTCTCATACACCCACTCGAAGCCCTCCGGCGGCAGGGGTGCCCCCGTCGAGCCGACGCCCCGGAGCAACGACAGATCTGCGAGCTGCTTCGGAACCAAGCCGGCATCTCGACAGCTCATGATGAACGGCGCGCTGGTGCCGAAGTAGGTGACCCCTTCCCGCGCCGCCATGCGCCACAGTGCCCCCAGATCGGGATGAGCCGGGCTGCCGTCGTACAGGACGACGCTCGCGCCGACGAGCAAGCCACCGACGAGGTAGTTCCACATCATCCAGCCAGTGGTGGAAAACCAGAAGAAGCGGTCCGCGCGCGACAAGTCGGTGTGCAGCGCCAACATCTTGCAGTGTTCGAGCACGATGCCCCCATGACCGTGCACGATTGGCTTGGGTTTGCCGGTGGTGCCGGACGAGTACAGGATCCACAGCGGGTGCTCGAAGTCGACCCATTCGAAGTGCAGCTTCGCGTCTTCGCCACGCCCGGCTCCCAAAGTACCGTCGTAGTCGAGCGCACCGGAGAGCTCCGCGCCCGAGTCCGGACCTCGCCGGAGCACCACGAGCGCACCAAGCCCCGGTAACCCGCGACGCATCTCCGCCACTTGTTCGCCGCGCTCGAAGACGCGCCCACCGTAGTGCGAACGATCCACGGCGATGAGCACCTTCGGCTCGATCTGCTCGAAGCGGTCGAGCACACTGCGCGTTCCGAACTCCGGGGGGCAACTCGACCAAATCGCACCCAAGCTGGCAGTCGCGAGAAACGCCACGACGGCCTCCGTGCAGTTGGGTAGGTAGGCCGCCACCCGATCCCCCTTGCCCACGCCCAATTCCGCGAGGCCAGCTCGACACTGACTCACTCGGGCACGCAGCTCCCCGAACGAAACCTCAGCCCGTCCTCCCGCCTCATCCAACGCGATGAGGGCCAGATCGTCGTCGGGGCCGAGCAGCGCTTGTCGGGAATAGTTGAGACGCGTACCGGCAAACCAATGCGCGCCGGGCATGCTCGTTGGCGACACGACGGTGCCAACCTGATCCGACGACTGGATCTCGAAGTAGTCCCAAATCGCGTGCCAGAAAGCCGGAACCTGCTCGACCGACCAGGCGTGGAGCTCCGCGTAGGATTCGAAGCGCCGGCCCAGGCGCTTCTCGACGAAGCGCGCGAAGTCCGTCAGGCGGGAGCTTTCGACCTGTTGTTGGGTTGGGGTATGGAGCACGGCCCCCCGAGCACTGGCGTCGTCCATGCCCGTAGTATACGCCGCCAGAGCGCGGCCGGTAGCGGGCGCACAAATTGGGCCCATCGACGGCGAGTCCGGGACGGAGCACCGGCAAGCCGTCGCAAGCTGTGTTATGTCCTCCGCCATGATCAAC
>JBNKZR010000388.1:0-7189 GCA_050301735.1 Polyangiaceae bacterium
GTTGGGGGGAACCCCAATCTCTACGCGTACGTGTCGGGTCAGGCGCTGAAGAACGTAGACCCAATGGGGCTCTGTGGGCCTGCGCCGAGCCGCGCGAGGGCGCGCCGTTGGGCACGCCGTGCGATCCCGATGCGGAAGCAGCGAGCTGCGCGGGCGTTTGCGTGGAAGTGGAGGGCGTTGGCTTCTGCTCTCACCGCTGCCGTCTGGGGAGCGCCGACGACTGCGGGCAGGAGCAGAGCGGCCTCTGCTTCTTCCCCGAGGAAGACGAGGGGAGCATTGGTGATGTTGGGTTTTGTTCGCTCTCGTGCGACGCTGACGGCGATTGCGAGCACGCGGAGATGCACTGCGAACCCTTCGGCGCTGCCAGCCTCGAAGCGCTGACCGGCAAACGTGGCGTGTGCGCTCCCGGCACCAGCGATGCACCCGATGAAAACGATGCACCTGACGGTGGCGACGTGCCCGACCCCGCCGCTGTCGACGCGGGTCCGTCCGGCGTGTCCACCCCGAGCGATGCCGGCTCCGGCTCGGAGCGCATGGCAGATGCCGGGCGTGCGAGCTCACTCGACGAGAGCGCGCCGAGTGTGGACATCCGAGACGCAGCGGACGGCGTCGCGGATGGGGGAGCGGCAACCAACGCTGGCCCTAGCGCCAAGCGCTAGCCCTGCTGCCGATACCCCAGATGCTCAGTCCGGTGCCGACCATGCTCGAGTCGGTTCAACAGCTCTGACACCCCTGCGCTTGCTCGGGGGTATCGACTTGCAGCGTGCTGTGCCTGATGCCGTAGGTTGCACTGAGCGCCTGCTGCGCGCGGGCCGTCAACCCGCGGGGCGCCCCCTCGGCGACCACGAGGTGCGCGGTGAGTGCCGTCTCCGACGTGCTCATGGCCCAGACGTGTAAATCGTGCACCGCGACTACGCCGGGCAGCGCTTCCAGGGTTTCGCGAACTTGGGACAAGTCGATGCCCTCGGGGACGCCATCGACACTCAGGTTCAGCGATTCGCTCAGCAATTGCCAGGTACCGAACGCCACCACGACGGAGATCGCGAGGCTCACGGCGGGGTCGAGCCACAGCCACGTCGGCTGCCAGATGAGGATCGCGCCCACGACGACGACGCCGACGGAAACAGCTGCATCAGCGACCAAGTGCAAGTAGGCGCCGCGCACGTTGGCATCCTTGTCAGCGCCGCGCATGAATAGCGCCGCTGAGAGACCGTTGATCACCACGCCGATGGCCGCCACCGTGAGTACCGTGCTGCCGGCGATGGGGCGCGCTTCGGTGAAACGACCGACGGCCTCCCAGGCCACACCGCCCAAGGCTACCAGCAGCAACATCGCGTTCGCGACCGCGGCGAGCACCGTCGTCTTCTTCCAACCGTAGGTGTGACGTGAAGTGGGCTTCCTGCGCGCCATCGCGGCGGCGCCCCAAGCCAAACCCAGACCGAGCACGTCGCTCAAGTTGTGGGCGGCGTCTGCCAACAGGGCGGTCGAATGAGCGATCACGCCGTAGGCCGCTTCCACGACGACGAAGCCGACGTTCAGTGCCGTCGCCAGCGCGAAGGTGCGGCCGGTGACGGCGTGTTCGTGGCCGTGGCCATGGCCGCCGTGCGCATGACCGTGACCGCCGTGTCCCTGGCCAAACGAGTGGTCGTGCAAGTGGGCCATTGTCTCACAGCATAGCGCAGGACGCCTGGGGGTGACGGCCAATCTTTCAATTGCACGAAAAAGCACTCCGCGGCGTGCGCGTTCGTCGCGGCGTGGGCAGCATCGCGAGCGCCTCGCCTTGCCACACCAGCCACACCGTGTACGGTGCCCGCTTTCGTCGGATCCAGAATGCTGAGCGCCCTCAAATCCACCCTGCGAAACAGTCCGCTCTTCGGTCAGAACCCACTGCTTCGGCGCTGGCGAGCCTTTGGTGAGCGTCAGCCGTTACTCAGCAGCAGCATCGTCTTCGTCGTGGCGTGGACGTTTCTGAACCTGATGATGAACCTGCAGTTCCCTCGGCCCGAGCCGCCACTGTGGTACGTCTTGCCGAGCTCCGACGTGGCGGTCCTGCTCGCCGCATACGCGCTGGTCGGGTTGCTCGCGACCTGCGGCGCGCAGCGGTTGCCGTGGCTGGCTCGCTTGCGTGTGCCGTGGCCGGTGCACTTGCTCGTGGCACTGCTGCTGCTCGGAGTGCGGGCATTTCGCATGGGCGATGGCGTGGCGCGCGTGTACCAGACGCGACCGGGCAATCTCTTCCTCGATGCGGAGATGCTGCCGGAAATCGCGCGCCTGCTGCACTCGACGTTGCCGTTGTGGAACTTCGCCCTGATCGTCGGAGGGATCGGCGTCGCGCTGCCGCTCTTGGTGTGGCTGAGTTATCGGGCTTCGAAGGCCGCGGCGAAGTTTCTCGCTCAACCGAAGCGGAGCCTCGTCTTTTGGGCGGTCACCGGGGTGCAGCTGTTGGTCTCGCCATTGACACCGAAACACGCCGATCCGGACCGTTATCTCGGCGCATTCGCGGCCAGTGTCGTGCCACAGGTGGACAAAGACTTCGACGACTTCCTGGAGGCGCGCCAACTGCGGGAGAGCCGCCAACCGCGCATGAAAGCCGCCCGCGAACGCTTGGAACAGAGCAGCGGTGACCTGGCGCTGCTCGGCGGGGCCAACGTGCAGCTGTTCATCGTCGAGAGTTACGGCGTCGTGATGCTCGAGGATGACGACTACAAGAAGCGCTTGAACCCGTTCTTGGACTCCTTCGCCCAAAGCCTGAAGAAGGAGGGCTTCTACGCGGCGTCGCGTGTGCTCGACTCACCGACCATCGGCGGCTACTCGTGGCTCGCTCACGTGACGATGGCGACCGGCATTCGGGTCGCCAACCAGGGCGAGTTCAAGTACGTCTACCGCTCGCGGCCGAAGACCCTCGTCAACTACTTTGCCGATGCGGGTTATCGCACGGTGACGGCGGAGCCCGCCACCAAGCGCGCCTACCCGGGCAAAGACTTCTACGGTTTCACCCTGCGCTTTCACAACAAGCACCTGCATTACAAGGGGCCCAAGTTTTCGTGGTCGCCGATGCCCGATCAGTACGTCATCGACTTCGTGCATCGACGGGCAGTGGCCCCCTACAAAAAACCACAGTTCATCAAGTACCACCTGGGCTCCAGCCACGTGCCCTGGAACGAGCAACCACCGCTCATCGCCGACTGGTCGAAGATCGGCGACGGCTCGATCTACAACGAGCTGTCACCGATCCGTTACCCCACCAGTTGGACGGATCTGACCGGCGCGACCGATGCCTACTCACGCTCGATCCACTACGTGTTGGACGTCATCCAGCGTTACACCACGGAGTTCATCCACGACGATACGCTCGTCATCATCGTCGGGGACCACCAGCCCACGGGGCAGGTGACGCACAACAGTCGCGAGCAGGGCGTGCCGATCCACGTCATCAGCAAGAATCTGGCCATCGTGCAGAAGTTCATCGATCGCGGCTACGTCCCGGGTTTGCATCCCGAGCTCGCGGCTCCACGCCCGGGCATGGAGACCTTTCCCGGCGATTTTCTCGAAGATTTCTCCACGCCTCGCTGAGGGGCCGCGAGCGTGCACGATTGGCGCCTCACTGAAGCCCGAAGAGCGCGCGAACGACGGCGAGACAACTCGCTGAGAGACACACGTCGAAGCTGACGTGCGTCGCGCCGGGCACGTCAACTGATTGGGGTGAGGATGTGGATTTCGCCTTGTCCCATCCACACGCATTCACCACCGACACGGAGCGAGGTGACGCGTCGGTCCTTCGCCTTGAGGCTGACGTGGACTTCGCTGCGGCGGCTGATTTCGACACCCTGCTCGATCACGAGCTCCAACTCGGCGTCGTTGGCGACGATGCCTTGCCGCAGCATGTAGGCGGACACGGCGCCTGCGGCGGTGGGTGTCGCCGGATCCTCCGCCACGCCGAGACCCGGCGCGAACACGCGAATGCGGGCAGCGTGGGGTGGGGTGACGTCGGGCGTGAAAGCGACGACCACCGGTGCCGACGTCTTGGCCAACGTGCGATGCCAGATGTCTTTGCGAAACTGAATGTTCGCTAGTGACGGCAGATCGCGCACGGGGATCAAGGTGTAGGCGATGCCGCAGTGCACACTCTGCACCGGCGAGGGCAGCAGCAAGTCACGCCGAGTCAGCCCCAACATGGCTGCGGCCGCGTCGATGTCCCCGTAGTTGTCGCCGAACTCCGGCAGCGGTTGTCGAGTGGTCGTCATCGGGGAGACCATCGTGACCGAGACGGGACCGGACTGACCCTGCAACACCACGCGACCGGCGTTTCTGAGCTTGGCCTCGCGCGCCAGAGCGAACACCGTGCCCAACGTGGGCGCGCCACCGGTGCGCACCTCCGCAGTCGGCGTGAAGACGCGGACTCTGTACTCCTTGCTGCCGGCAGCCGCGGGAAAGACGAAACTCGTCTCCGACAAGTGCAGCTCGCGCGCGATGCGCTGCATGCTTTCAGTGTCGAGACCTTGCGCGTCCGTGAAGACCGCGAGGGGGTTTCCGCAAAACGGGCGGTTCGTGAAGACGTCCACCCGCTGGTATTTGTAGATCCCTGGAGTCATCCGCATTTCCTGGCTACGAGGGCGCGCGCGCCCGCTGGGGGGGCGCATGCTACCAGACTCACCGCCCGTCGACAGGCCGACTCGACATTGGGGCCAGACACCCGTTCTACAGGTGCGGCCCTACGGTTCGGTCGCTGCCATCCCACGGCTCTGATGTTGGCTGACAGACCTCCCGTCTGGTCCAAGTCGCCGTGTTTCGGCTAGGCTGCGGCGGGCAACGCCGGGGCGTTGCCCCGGCTCTACCATGGAATCGCAAGACACTCTCGGCGCTTGGCAGACGTTCTGGCAGATGTCGAACGTCGCCTTCGTGCTGCTCGTGTTGCTGGCGCTCGCGATTCAGACGGTTCTCGTCATCGCGCCGCTGAAGTGGCTGCAATTGCGGCGGCTCTTGAAAGCGCAAGCCCGCTTCGAGTTGGAGCTGCAGCAGGCTCTCGACGTGCAGCGCGTCATTTCGCTCGTGGGCCAGCACCCCAACGCACCGGGCGCGCGCATGTTGCGGCAAGTTCTGGTCGTGAGTGGACGCCGCCAGATGAGTCCCGACGATCTCTTGGGTGTCGCGCGGCGCGCCATCGTCGAAGAGCGCACGCGCGCGGAGCGGCTGATGCCTACCTTGGCCGGCCTGGCGGCAGTGTCGCCGCTGATGGGTCTGTTCGGTACCGTCTGGGGAATCATCGAGGCGTTCTTGAAAATCTCGGCCGAGCGCAGCTCGGAGCTGCCGGTGATCGCTCCGGCGATGAGCGGCGCGCTGTTGACCACGGCCCTCGGCCTGCTCGCTGCCATGCCGGCCTCGCTGGCCTACAACTACCTCGATGCCTCAATCCAGCGCCTCGTCGATTCGCTAGACACCGTGGCGCAGAGCTGGACGGGCCTCATCTCGCAGAGCGGTCTACGCGCCGCGGCAAGCACGCCCGCACCGAGCGCACACTACGGCTGACGTTCGCTGCGTCTCGTGGGGGACAGGCGTGGGAGGTGCTCCTCGAGGGCGCTTGCTGAGCGTTAACTCGTTTCTGTGATTCGTTGGGTGCGTTTGGAGTCATCACCAGGATGGTTGGCCACAATGTGGGTGAACCTGCGGCGAGGTCCTTGGTCGAAATGGTAGTGAGATTGGAGAGATAAGCGCTTTGTCGCGGTCGCGCTTAGCTTTGTTCAGATTCGGTTCATAAGCTTAGAGCACGTGGTCGTCTGACACACGGCAGACCAAAGCCGGACAGCGGCGAAGCCACCGAAACTTAACACAATCGAGTCGAGGCGAAGGAAGTCCCAGCGTGCGAGTTGGCCGTTACGAATTAGTGAGAAGGTTGGACCGAGGGTTCCTCGGTCCTCTATGGGTCATGCGCTTCGAGCACGAGGGGGAGTCGCTGCTCGCCATGGGCCGCGTGCTCGAGCTGGACGACGAGATCGACGAGGAGGCTCGAGAAGAACTGAACGAAGCCGCGTGGGAGGCGTTGGAGTTGCAGAGCCAAGGCGTGGCTCGCTGCGCCGATGTGGTCTTCGACAGCAAGGGCTACGCCCTGATCGACGACTTCATCGAAGGTCAGGCCTTGAGCGCCCTGTATCGCTTGCGCTCGTCGCAGCGCGTGCTGTTTCCCGTCGACGTTGCGTTGCGTATCGCCATCGACATCCTGGAGGCTGTCGCTGCGGTACGTGAGGACTCCATCGACCTCGGCCTGACGCACTGTCACGGCGGCATCGGGCCGGACACGGTGTTGGTCGGTACCGACGGTGAATCGCGTGTGCTCAACCCCCTGGTGGCCGGCATCGCGACGGCTCACGAGGCATTCCGTCTGCGTCCCGAACGCGCGCCATACGTTGCGCCCGAGCAGTGGCGCGACGAAGAGGCCGACGAGCGTACGGATGTCTACGCCGTGGGCTGCATTCTTTGGGAGTTGCTCGCCAACCGGCGCATCCACGTCACCAGCCCGGGGACCATTCAGCAGACCGTGTTGGAGGGAAAGATCCCGGGACTGACCGCTCAGGAGCGCGAGGGCTTGAACGAGCCACTGCGCAGCGCGGTCGAGGGCGCGCTGTCTCCGGATCCGTTCGCGCGCTTCGACTCCGCGCGCGGGTTTGCCGAGGCGTTGCGCTCGACCGGCGTGAAAGTGGCCACGCACCAGGCGGTCGCTGAGTTCGTCGAAGCGCTGGCCAAGGCGCACCTGCAGAGCCAGCGCAAGGCCACCGAGAACTCGACGATGGCACACATCGCGGAGATCCTCGCCAAAGAGCGTTCCACGGGTAAGTCCGTCATCGCGCGTCCCACCAAGACGCGTCGGCGTAACCCGGGACCTGCAGGTACTCGGCCGGGGCTCGGGGAGGAAGCACCCGACGCGGAGTTGCGCAGCGGGGCCGCGCACCCGAAACCCAAGGTCGCTCAGCCCACGCCCCAAGCTGCGGAGCCAAAACCGGCGGCGAAGGCAGTTCAGCCACGACTTGCAGCGACGGCACAGCCCGCGGCGCAGGCACGCCCTGCAGCGAAGGCGGCGGCCCAACCCGCCGCTCAGCCTTCGCCAACGGCGAAAGCCGTTCAGCCGAAGAGCGCGGTGGCTCACCCGAAGCCGACAGCGAGAAGCGCGGCCAAGCCGTTGCCGAAGGTCGCCGCA